>USGM01000009.1 GCA_900554205.1 uncultured Lachnospiraceae bacterium | reverse complement strand
CTGCACAACTGGTATTTGAATTTTTGGAGTTTTGGAATCATTTATGATAGGTATGGAAGAGGGCAGCACCGCACAGGCGCTGCCCTTTTTTACGTCGGAGGGTATAGGGGAGAAAAGCAGGCAGTCATACCCAGAGTTGCCGTTGCCGGAGGGTATGGGGGAGAAAAGCAGACAGTCATACCCGGAGTTGCCGTTGCCGGAGGGTATAGGGGAGAAAAGCAGGCAGTCATACCCAGAGTTGCCGTTGTCGGAGGGTATAGGGGAGAAAAGCGGGCAGTCATACCCGGAGTCGCTGCTGGAATGCATAGAAGCAGAACCATGCGTGGGAAGAGAGAACTTGGTATAGAATAGATACATTTACATCAAAGGGAAAATATGTTACGCTTTTAATGAAATATAATTATAAAGGGAAGAATATCAAACGGATGCAGGGGGATTGGCATGAAGAAACTTTATGGCTATTTGTCTTTGATTTTCCTCGTTTTTTGTCTGTGCGGCTGTGGACAGGCTGCTGTCAGCGAGGAGACGGAGCAGAAGATCGACCAGATCGACTGGAGGAGCAAAGGCTTTGCCGAGGCGCAGAAGGAAGCAGAGCAGCAGGAGCTCTGGGCGGAAAAATACCTTCCGATGCAGCGGGAAGGTCTGGTGCCTGAGGTGGAGGCGGAAGCCGAAAATCACGAGGTTAAGGAAGAAGGGGGCTGTGCCGGGAAATGGCTTCGGCGTCATACCTATTATATCGGGGAGGAGCTTGAACGGCGAAAGCAGTATGCAGAGGTATACGATGTGGAGAGTGGCCAGCGCGAAATGATCGAGCTGACAATGGAAAACATTGGACTTGAGGCAGATTCCGGCGATGTGGAAACCGTAGGTTTTGCATACATAGACGATATGGATATGACGGCGGACGGCAGATATGCCATCCTGCTTACCAGAAGGGCAGTGGATGCGGAGAAGGGATTCTTTTTCTCAAAAATTCAGATCGTTACTTCGGCATTGGACGGCACACCCGCTGAGGTAACAGATGTCCGTGAGCAGTTTCTCGAAAAAGGTATTTTCAAGGATGAAGAAGCGTTGACTCTGGCGGATACGGAATGCGATTATGATGTCTCCGGCAATATTTATGTCCGCTCGGGAAATTCAGAGAACCCCAACAGAGAACTGTATGTATTCGACAGAGAAGGAAAACTTCTGGCAGAGCAGAGATTTGGGGAGCAGGAGTATGTAGATCCTCCGGCGCGGACGGAGGATGGTGAATTGATTTTTGCGGTTCGGGATCTACAGGCAGGAAGAACCCGAATGATGTGGTTTGACCCGGAAGCACAGAGACTGAAAACACTTGCGGAGGTAGAGGAACAGAACTGGAAGCAGGTTTATGGGCTGTGGGGCAATGAGTTTTATTATGCTGCACCGGACGGTATTGTGAGATGGAACATAGAGAGCGGCGAGCGGGTGAAGGTCTTTGACTTTGGAGAGAACGGTGTGAGCACATTGTTCCAGACAATGTTTACCATATTGGACAGCGGAGAGTCGGTTTTCAGGATGTATGGCAAAATAGCGGAAAACTCTGAGGACTGGGTCACTGCCATGAGCCGTGAGGAGATAGAGAAGCAGGACGCGCTGCAAGTGACGAGTATGCTGAGCACAGGAGTCAGGAAGGTGGAGACCTGTGCAGCCGTGGCGTCAAGAAGAAATCCCAATCTCAGCTATGTCTATCGAGCAGGGGAGTCAACAGCGGATTACCGGAATAGGATGATTGCGGAAATAGTGGCAGGAGGGGGACCGGATATTCTCTATCTTTCGAGAGAGGATTTTGACTTGTTTGTGCAGAAGGGACTGCTGATGGAGCTGGATTCTGTGATCCATGAGGAGACGCTGGAGCAGGTTCTTCCGGGCGCCATCGGTCTGGGAACCGTGGACGGACATCTGTACGGACTGCCGCCGGAGATTTCGCCCGAGACTTTGATTACCCTGAAGGAAATCTGGCAGGAGGACAGTTGGACACTGGATGATCTGATGGCACTTTTGGACACCGGAAACTTTACCGGCTTTATCTGTCAGAGAGACGGCAGCTTTGGCCAGAGAGCCGTGCTGTCCTTTTTTGTGGAATACGGTCTGAATAATTCGGTGCTGATTGACTGGGAGAATGGGGAAAGTCATTTTGACGATGAGATATTCTTAAAGATGATTGAGTATGCAAAAGAATATGGGGATGTAGACCCGGGACCGGGCAGCAGACTCGGTATCGGTGAGACGATTGCCGATCTCTGGCCGGGGAGCAATTTGGCTTCGATCAATGATACCTATGAGAGATATGGGGATGACTACTTCTTTGTCGGACTGCCAACGGACGGAGACTGCGGGAATTATGTCAAGTGTGAAGGCATCGTGGCGGTGAATAAAAATGCTGCGAACCCGGAGGCAGTTGCCTTTTACTTTGAGACGCTGAAAAGTCAGGAGATACAGCAGCTGAGGCCGGAAAATGTGACAATCCTATCGATCTGCAGAATATCGAAGGAGAGTCCTCTCTACAGGGAAACCGGGGAAGGCATTTACTGGGATGGAGAGAAGGCAATCCAAAAGCCGGACGGCAGTACCACCCTGCAGGACTGGAGCGACTATCTGGAGCGGTGCGTTCCGGGACCTCCCGATTATCAGGATTTAAAGAATGTTATATGGGAGGAGGCGGAAGGCTATTTTAACGGTGACAAGAGCGCGGAGACAGTTGCCGAGATCATTGACCGCCGGATCCAGTTGTATCTGGACGAAAAATAACCAAAAAACAGGCATGGCAGCTTTATGGGCTATCCATGCCTGTGATTTTTTGTTATTCACGCATCAGCTCTTCCATTTCGTCGAGCAGACTGTCAAACAGCTTTAAGGCATCCTCGACGGGCTTCTTGGTAGACATATCGACACCGGCATCCTTCAGGATCGATACCGGATCTTTGGAACAGCCTGCACTTAGGAAGTTCTTCTTATATGCCTCCACGGCGGGAGCGCCCTCCTTTAATATCTTCTGTGACAGCGCTATGGCTGCGGAGAAGCCAGTCGCGTACTGGTATACATAGAAGTTATAGTAGAAATGGGGGATTCTCGCCCATTCCAGATCGATGTAGCTGTCATGTGTGATAGCGTCACCGAAGTAGAGCTGGATGAGGTCGTGATATACCTTGCTTGCGGAATCGGCGTTGATGCTCTCACCGGCGGCATTCATTTCGCTCAGCTTTAACTCGAACTCGGCAAACATCGTCTGGCGGTAGAGCGTTCCTCTGAACTGCTCGAGGAAGTAGTTGATCAAGTGGGCGCGTTCCAGTCTGTCCGTGGTCTGGCCTAACAGGTACTGCATGAGCAGCGCCTCGTTGCAGGTGGAAGCCACCTCCGCCACGAAGATCACATAGCTGGAGTCGATGACCGGCTGATTTTTATTTGACAGATAGGAATGCAGGGCATGTCCCATTTCGTGCGCAAGGGTAAATTCACAATCTAAGTTATTCTTGTGGTTTAACAGCACAAGAGGATGGACGCGGCAGCCGGAGGAGTAGGCTCCGCTTCTCTTTCCGACGTTCTCATATACGTCGATCCAGCGGTTTTCAAAGCCCTCCTTTAAGATCGCCACATAGTCGTCGCCCAGCACGGACATCGCTTTCAGCACATTCTCCTTAGCGGTTTCAAACGAAATCTCCCGGTCAGCGCTTGCCACCATGGGCACATACAGATCATACATATTCAGCTCATCCAGCTTCAGGAGTTTCTTGCGCAGACGGACATATTTATGCATGGAGCCCATGCTTTCATGTACGGCTTCGATCAGGTTCCGGTAGACGGCGGGATCGACCTCTGTACGATCCAGAGCCGCCTCCAGAGTGGAATTGTAATGTCTCATATCGGCATTGAACTGAAGCTGCTTCATCTGGGCAGACAGCAGCGCGGCGGAGGTGTTTTTCGTTTTTTCGTAGGTACTGTAGAGAGATTCAAAGGCAGCCTTCCGCACGTTTTTGTCAGGATGCTGCATCAGCGGGATAAAGCTTCCGCTTGTCACGGGCAGCTTTTCGCCGTTGGAGTCCGTGATGTCCGGGAAGGTGAGATCCGCATTTAAAAGCAGACCGTTGATCTGCCCCGGCGCCTGACGCATTTCACCTGCAGCTGCCATGATCCGCTCCTCGGCATTCGAGAGAATGTGAGCCTTCTTGCGGCGGATGCTGTTGATGGCACGCCTGTAAACGGAGAGAGCCGGTTCCTCATCAAAGAAGCGGTTTAAGGTGTCGTCCGGTATCTCCAGAATTTCAGGCTCGGCGAAGGAAAGGGCACCGCTGACCTCTATCTGGAAGCTGGAGGACAGTTCCCTGATTGCAAGGTTTGCAGTGTTTTTCGTGTCCTCATCCGCTTTGCAGGATGCGTAGCGTGCCAGACGATCCAGTGCGATCTCGAGTTCATCCTGAAGTTTGAAAAAGGTAAGAAGACTGGCGCTGGATGTGCCCAGCTTTCCCTTGCAGGCTGTGATTGCGGAGAGACTTTCCCTCGTGGCGGCAAGGTGTTTTTTCCATTCTTCCTCGGAGGCATACAGGTCTTCGAGAGCCCATGTGTTCTCCACGGCAACCTCGCTCCTAAGAGGAATGCGGTTTTTATTAGTACTCATAATAATCCTCCTGTCTGATAAATTAAGTTTCTACATGATAACAAACTACCATAGATAATAGAAAAAAGCAAACGGAGAAATAATTCTTGACAATGCAGAGGAGCTGTACTATTATCTAAGTGTATTAAGAAGCATAATACGCTTAGATGCCGCGATACACAGGAGACACAAGGATTCCAAGCTGTGATAGCTGCGGAACGGAAAGGGGAGATAAAACCATGATTCTGCTGGACTACAGGGACAAGAGACCGATCTATGAACAGGTCGTGGAAAAGCTGGAAAGGCTGATTGTCGGCGGCGCGCTGGAGCCGGATGCGAAGATGCCCAGCGTGAGATCCATGGGCGTTGAGCTTGCTGTCAATCCGAACACAATCCAGCGTGCGTATAACCAGCTCGAGCAGGAGGGTTATCTCTATGCGGTATCCGGCAGAGGAAGCTTTGTGGCGCCCGAGAGCGAGTGGCGGGAAGGCAAAAAGAAAAAGATGCTGGACGAGTGGCGGCAGGTGACGGAACGTGCAAAGGAGGCAGGTCTGGGGGCTGAGGAGCTTAAGGCAGAGCTGGACCGGGCCTTTGGGGAGGGGCTTAAATGATTGAGGTAAAAAATTTGAGCAAGAGCTTTGAAAGTATCAAGGCGATAGATCATATCAACGCGAAGATCGAGGACGGACATGTGTTTGGACTGATCGGGACGAACGGCGCCGGAAAGTCCACCTTTATGAGGATGCTCAGCGGCGTGCTGAAGCCGGAGGAGGGAGAAATCCTTGTTGACGGCGAACCGGTGTATGACAATCCGGCAGTGAAAAAGAAAATATTTTACATTTCCGACGATCAGTATTATTTCCGCAGCGGTACGCCGGTCGATATGCTGAAATTATACCAGACCTGTTATCCGTCGTTTGACGAGGCGAAGTGGAAGAGCCTGATGGAGAAATTCGGACTGGATGAAAAGCGCAAGGTGAATACTTTCTCCAAGGGCATGAAAAAGCAGCTTTCCGTAATCTGTGGAATCTGCGCGAATACAAAATATCTGCTGTGCGACGAGACCTTTGACGGGCTTGACCCTGTGATGCGGCAGGCGGTGAAGGCGCTGTTTGTCAAGGAGATGGATGAAAGGGGGCTGACCCCGGTCATCGCCTCTCACAATCTGCGGGAGCTGGAGGACATCTGTGAATATGTCGGACTGCTCCACAGAGGCGGCATTCTGCTGGAGAAGGATATTGATGATATGAAGCTGAACATCCACAAGCTGCAATGCGTGATCCGGGAGGATGAGATGCTGCAGAAGATACGGAGCGGCCTTGAGGTTGTGACGATAGATAACAGAGGATCTCTTTACACGGTGACAGTGAGGGGAGACAAGGAAAAGATTCTGGAATTTATGGAGCAGCTGAATCCGGTCTTTTATGAGCTGCTTCCCCTGTCGCTCGAGGAAATCTTTATCAGTGAAACGGAGGTGAAGGGATATGACGTCAAAGCATTGCTTTTCTAAGGTAATGAGAGAGGATTTCAGACATAAGACATGGATGCTGGCGCTCTCTGTTCTCGGAAATCTGCTTGCAATTCCGGTGGCATTTCTAATTTACAGCGGAAGGCGCACCTACAATGCAATGTCCATAAACAGTTCAGAGGCAACGCCGCTGCTCAGGGATGCACAGATTCTGGCAAACGTTTTCTCCGGCACGCTTCCCATTGCGGCTGGCATTATAGCAATCGCCGGGGCTGTCATTGTCGGACTTTTTGGCTTCCGGTATGTGTTTCACCGGAACATGACAGATACCTATCACAGCATGCCGGTGAAACGCAGGACGCTGTTCCTTGCGGGGTGGCTCAACGGGCTGCTGATCTGGTTCGTACCTTTTCTGGTAAGTCTGCTGATTACGCTGCTGATCGGCGAGGTAAGGCTCGCGTCGATCAGAAATCAGTTTGAGGCACTGACGGTTGTCACGGCGGAGGAGATGGGGACGTATCAGGGCTCGATGACCGGAGGACAGCTGTTCTCCTTATCCCTGCGGTTCGCTGTTGTACTGCTGGTTGCATTCCTGCTGGTCTATCATCTGGTTCTGCTGGCAGTCATGCTCTGTGGAAATGTATTGAATACTCTGGTGACAACAGCTGTGCTGGGCGGTGGTGTCGTGTCGGTCTATCTTCTGGTACAGGCATTTTGTGCGTCCTATCTGAATACCTTTGTGTCGGTGATGTCAAAGTCGCGCACATCCCTGTATGCCGCGGTTCACGCGTCTCCGTTTGCGGATGCTGTTTATGTGCTGTATGAATTCTGCGAGGAGGGAGGAGATGGCCTTTCGCACAACGTTCTGATCAGCCTGGTCATTGCACTTGTGCTTGGCTGCCTTGCGTTTGTCACCTATCTGAAGCGTCCCTCGGAGCTGGCAGAGCAGGGGACGAAGAACAGGCTTGTCTGTTTAGCGGTACAGTTCGTCGGTTCTCTGTGTGCAGCCTTCAGCGGATGGCTGATATTCATGGCAGTTACAAACGGGACGCTGGCATGGAGTGTGTTTGGCACATTGCTCGCGGGAGTTATGGCATTTGGTGTTCTGAATGTTATTTTCAACATGGATTTCAAAGCATTTTTCCGGCGTAAGCCCGTGATGCTTGCCGTGCTGGCAGTGGGATTGCTGACAGGCTTTGCCTTTGAATGGGACTGGGCGGGTTATGACCGTTATCTTCCGGCAGAGGAGGAGATTGCGGAAATTTCCGTTTACAGCTACAGATATACCAATGTGAACGGATGGAGCGGTATCAACGAGCCGGATTCGGCAATCGAGAAGGTTCACATTCGGAATGCCGAAGCGGCATATGCCTTTCTCAGAGATGTGTCGGAGCCGGAGAAAGTTTCGTACGGAGAGCCCGACGAGAACGGTTACGCGGAGGAATTTTACGCAAAGGTCACGCTGAAAAACGGCAGGAGCTATTACCGGAGGTATATTGTGAGCAGCCGCCACAGTCAATCCGTGCTGGCACTGCTGACGACTCCCGAATATATGGAAATCAGTTACATGGTGGATGATGAGACTCTGGCGGAATGCAGCTCAATGCAGATCACGCGCGGCGATGAGACTGCCTACATTGCATTGACGAGCGAACAGAGCAGAGAGATGGCTGAGGCGGTTGTCGCAGCATATAACAGAGATGCTGCCGAACGGCCGGAGGCGCTGCTGAGCGGGGGCGGCAGGACATATTGTACGGTGAGCCTGCTGACAGGGCGTTATACAAGCAACCGGTCGCTGGAAGTGAATGATGAGATGGAGAATACAATAGCAGCTCTGAAGGAATACGGCTATGCCGCCTATGTGGAACCCGTCCCGGTGGAGGACGTCGCGGAGATCCGGCTCGGTATCTATTTGAGCTGGCGGGATAGCCAGAATGATGAGATCGATCTGGTGGAGATCGCCAGAAGCGTCTATGAGGTACCGGCGGGGGAAGGCAGTGAAACGCAGACACCGGAAGTGATTGTGAATCCTGCCAGCACAGAAAGGGTTGACTTTGTGAGCTATGATGACGGAGCATGGCTGAGAGTCACGGAAAGCTCAGAGATCGGGGAACTGCTGGAAATGATCTCGTATGAGTATTCTGACATCAGCGGCGGGGTATTCCGTGGCGGTTGTGTGACCTGTGTGCAGATTGTTCTGAAGGATGGGCAGAACTTCCGTGTGATGCTTCCGACGGGAAAGCTGCCGGAGAAATATATTCTTAGATTCGGGACACTGTGAAGGAAATTGAATGAAGCAGGATTAAGGTGAGAGTATGAGTGAGAGAATGGCAAAGGGAAACATTTTAATCTATGGCGCGGAGGGAGCGTCTGAGGTATTGGAATATATGCTGATAGGCTGCGGGTTCGGTGTCGTAAGGGTGGATGACAGGGAAGAGCTTGCAGAGCGGTTTGAGGACAGAGATACGGCGCTCCTGCTGTTTGATTTCCAGACGAAGGCGGGGAATGAGACATCAGCGCTTACGGTGCTCTCGGAGCTTCGTCAGAGCTGCGTCAAGCCCATCATTGCGATTCTGGAGAGAAGCAAGGAGATGTTGAGGATTCTTGCGCTGAATGCAGGGGCGGATGACCTGTTGGACAGCGAATGCTCCGACATGGAGTCGATGGCGCGGATACAGGCACAGATCCGCTGCTACCAGAGGCTTCACGGACAGCCGGACAAAGATAACTCCATCAGAATGAAGGATCTTGAGGTCGATGACAATGCAAAGGTCGTGCGTGTCCGGGGAAACGAGGTGGAGCTGACCCCTACCGAGTATAAGATATTGCATCTTCTGATGGAGAAGCCGGGGCGTGTGCTCTCGAATAAGCAGATCTATGAGAAGATATGGAAGATGGCACCGATCGGGGCTGACAATACGGTTGCCGTGCACATCCGCCACATCCGTGAGAAAATTGAAGAAAATCCGCAGGAGCCCAGATATCTGCAGGTGGTCTGGGGACAGGGCTACAGAGTAGGATGACAGAGGGAACCGTCTCTTTTGGGACGGTTCTTGTTTTTTTGTGGCAAAATATATGCTTTTATGCTATGATTAGGAACATGGAGGAAATAGGGAATGAGAACAGTATGTATTGCGGTTTTGGCAGTTTTGCTGGCTGTGACGGTGGGGTGTTGCTTTTTCGCGGTGAAGAAGAAAAGTGAATACTCCGCAGCAATTCTGCGGCTGCTGGTTTCCGGCATTGTGGCGATGGCAAGCTATATCGGGTTTCTTCTCTCGGAGCAGGTCACATGGGCATTGCTTTTTGACGGACTCTATTTCATCTGCACCGACTGGCTTCTGGTCTGCATGCTTGACTATGTGTGTAAGTATACGAATGTAAAGGTACATACGAAGGCATTCCGGTATATTATTCTGGCATGTGCGGGGGGAGATACGATTTCCCTTCTGCTCAATGTGAAGATGGGGCATATGTTCCGGCTTGCCGAGGCAGTGCATATGAGAACCGGCATCCTTTACTGGAGCACGGACTTTATGCCGCTGCACTACTGGCATCTCGGCTTTTGCTATTTCCTGACGATACTGGTCTTTCTGATTCTGATTGTCAAGACAGCGACGACTTCGTGGATGTACCGGAAAATGTATCTGTACACGATGGTTCCGTTTGCGGTGGTGCTTCTTGTAAATGCAGCCTGCTATTCGAGCGATTTCCCGGTTGACTTTTCTCTGTTTTTGTATGCCGTTCTGGCGATCTGTATCTGTTATTGTTCGCTGTACGCCGCGCCGAAGGGATTGCTGGAGGACACGCTTGTCAATGTGGTGAAGAATTTCAAGAGCGCGGTCATCTGTTTTGACATCAATGGGAAATGCATTTATGCAAATACCAAGGCATACGAGTTTTTTGAAGCGAAGGACGAGAGGGAAAATATTGTTTTTGAACAGTTTTACCGGAACTGGAGAGAGCGGAACCCGGGAATTTCGGGGGATTATGAGCAGTGGGAGGAAAATCGCGGCACAAAGGAGGCAGAGCGGTTCTTCCATATGGAGTATCAGAGGCTGAAGGACAAGAGGAATGCGACGCTCGGCTATACCTTCCGCCTGACGGACCGGACGGACGAGATCCGGCGTTTCCGGGAGGAGCAGTATCTTGCGACCCACGACAGGCTGACCGGACTGTATAACAGGGAATATTTCTTTCAGAAGGCGGAACAGATCCTGCAGAGAAAGCCGGATGTACACCGGTACATGGTGTGTACGAACATCAAGAACTTCAAGCTCGTCAATGATCTGTTCGGTGAGGAGATGGGGGACCGGGTGCTTGTGGATCAGGCATCCATGATGAAATTCGGAAATTATGAGGACTGTATTGTCGGCAGAGTGGAGGCAGACAAGTTTGTGATGCTGATCTCGGAGGAGAATTTCAGCGACGAGCTTGCTGTGAAGAACCTTGCAAGACTACAATATATGATTAATGACTGTAATTATAAGATACATATTGTTATCGGTGTATACCGGATCGAAGATCCGAAGGAGAATCCCCAGATCATGTATGACAGAGCGTGTATGGCAGTTCAGTCGGCACAGGGAGATTACCAGAAAACCGTGGTCTACTATGACTCGCAGATGCTGAAACAGCTCATCTATGAGAAGGGCATTGTCAGCGAATTTGACCATGCGATCAGCATGGGGCAGTTCAGAATGTACCTGCAGCCGCTCGTAAGGGCGGATCAGTCGGTGAAGGGGGCGGAGGCGCTTGCCAGATGGATTCACCCGGCAAGGGGACTGATTATGCCGGTGAATTTTATTTCGGTCGTGGAGAAGACCGGACTGATTATCAAGCTGGACGAATATATGTGGGAGCTTGCGGCAAAGAAGCTCAGAGAGTGGAAGGACATCGGCAGAGAAGATCTGACTATATCAGTCAACATATCCGCTAAAGACTTTTATTATACGGATCTGTATAAGACTTTTACAGGGCTTACCCAGAAATACGGAATTGCACCCGGTAATCTGAATCTGGAGATCACGGAGACGGCGCTGATGTCAGATCTGCAGCATCATATGGAAACCCTGACGAGACTTCAGGATTACGGTTTTGTGATCGAACTGGACGATTTCGGAAGCGGCTACTCCTCCCTGAATATGCTGAAGGATATCACGGCGGATGTGCTGAAAATCGATATGCTGTTTCTGAGGGAGACAGAGCATACGGTGAGAAACCGTATCATTCTGCAGTCGGTGATCTCGATGGCGAAGCAGCTTGGCATGGCTGTCATCACGGAGGGCGTGGAGACGGAGGAACAGCTTGAGAGTCTGAAGAAAATGGGCTGCGAACTCTTTCAGGGCTATTACTTCTCACGGCCGATCGCTGTGGAGGAGTTTGAACAAAAATACATCGGAGAGGCTGCCGGAAAGGAAATATGAAAATGAAACTGACTTGTTTTGCAAGACCGCCTAAATTCAGAAACAGGATGGTCATGATGATTATAGGCATTCTGCTACAGGGCTTCGGACTTGCCCTGCTGATTAAGCTCAATCTCGGAACAGATCCCTGTTCGTGCCTGACACAGGGGGTCATCAGACATGTTCCGATCAGCTTTGGAACGGCACAGCTTCTCTGCCATCTTGTGACTTTTCTCTTTGTGATACGGTTTGACATGAGCCTGATCGGGTTCGGCACAATCGGAAATATGGTCTGTCTGGGTTATATCGCGGATTTCTGGGGCTGGGTGTGGAACAGCCTTCTGCCGGAGGACTTCTTCCGGCAGCCTGTGGCGCGCTATGGGCTTCTGCTGCCGGCGCTGGTGGTCTTCATCCTCGGCGCGGCGACTTATATGACGGCAGGGCTCGGAACCTCTCCCTATGACGGTCTGCCCTTTATTATATCGAAGCATGTGCACAGACTGTCCTTCAAGGCAGTAAGGATGATATGGGACATCTGTTTTATGGTAGCGGGATTTCTCCTCGGAGGCGATGTCGGCATTGTCACAGTGGCGGTCGCATTTTTCCTCGGACCGGTAATCACATGGCTCGGAAAGAAGCTGCGGAGGTTTATCGAGTGAAAAGAGGAATTGCAATCTGTCTGAGCTGTATGCTTTTACTGTGCGGCTGTAATGCAAATGGGAACGGAGCGGACGAACTGACACCCGGGGTGATACCTGATGTGGCGGCTGTGACGACGGCGGAGGCAGCGCCTGAACCGACACCGGAAGCAACACCGGAGCCGACGCCCGAACCGACACCGACACCGGCGCCGGAGGTGTCAATCGTCATGGTCGGGGATGTGCTGCTGCATACACCTGTTGCGAAGAGCGGCGAGACGGAGGGCGGAGGCTATGACTTTCATCCTCTGTTTGAAAATGTCCGGGAGGAGATCGAGGCGGCAGATCTGGCACTGGTGAATCAGGAGGTCATCATCGGCGGCAGTGAGCTGGGCATCAGTGGTTATCCGGCGTTCAATGCGCCGTATGAGCTGGGGGATGCACTGGCGGACACGGGCTTTGATGTCATCCTGCACGCGACGAATCACGCGCTGGACAAGGGGAAGAGGGGAATTTTAAACTGTCTGGAATACTGGAGAACCTCGCACCCGGAGAAGGCGGTGCTCGGGATTCATGACCGTGAGGAGGGCAGCCGGGACATCCATGTCTATGAGCAGGACGGCATTCGTATCGCTATCCTGAATTACACCTACGGGACGAACGGTATTGCGCTGCCGGAGGGTATGCCGTTCGCGGTGGATCTGCTTGAGAAGGAGCGGGTCATTGCAGACTTACAGGCAGCGGAGGAGCTTGCGGACTTTACCATCGTCTGTCCGCATTGGGGAACAGAGTACACGCTGACCCAGACGAAGGCGCAGGAGCGCTGGGCACAGATTTTTGCGGAGAATGGCGCGGATCTTGTCATTGGTACACATCCGCATGTGATAGAGCCGGTCAGATGGCTGACGCTGAATGAGGGCGGGGAATGGACGCAGAGCGCGACGCAGCCGGAGGATGGGCAGGGTACGTTGATCTATTACTCGCTGGGCAATTTTGCAAACTGGACCTCCGGGACGGGAGACGGCGTTGCAAACCGTATGGTCGGCGGCATGGCAAGGGTCACGCTGACGGAGAATGAGGACGGCAGCGTGCAGATCCGGAGCTGGGATGTGGAGCCTCTGGTCTGTCATGTCGAAAAGGGCTTCGGCGGGGTGACGGTATATCCGCTTGCGCTGTATAATGAGGAGCTGGCGGCGGAAAACGAGATCATCGGGCAGGACAGCCATTTTTCACTGGAATATTGCCGTGACCTTGTGGAGACAGTATTCGGAGAGGCGGTAGAGACATCTTGGATAAGCGATTAGAGAGAACAGAGCTGCTGTTGGGCAGCAAAAATATTGAGAAATTAAAGCGGGCGAGGGTAGCGGTATTCGGCGTCGGAGGCGTGGGCGGTTATGTTGTGGAAGCGCTTGCCAGATGCGGGATCGGCACGCTCGATCTCATTGATAATGACGAGGTTGCAGAGAGTAATCTGAACCGGCAGATCATCGCAACGGTCAGCACGATCGGAAGACCGAAGGTAGAGGTGGCAAGGGACAGGATTCTGGACATCAACCCGGACTGTCGGGTCAATATCCATCAGGTCTTTTTCCTGCCGGAGACGGCGGACGATTTCGACTTTTCGCAATACGATTATGTAGTGGATGCGATCGACACGGTGACGGGAAAGCTGATGCTGGTGGAGCGGGCGAAGGCGGCAGGCACGCCGATCATCTGCTCGATGGGCGCCGGAAATAAGCTCGACCCCACGGCATTTCAGGTGACGGATATTTACCGGACGAAGGTCTGTCCGCTGGCGAAGGTCATGCGCAGAGAGCTGAAAAAACGTGGCATAGATTCCCTGAAGGTGGTATACTCGGAGGAAAAGCCGCTGGTGCCGGGAGGCATGGGAAGCGGAAATGGTGAACTGCCGGCACCCCCGCCCGGCAGACGGCAGACGCCGGGAAGCGTCTCGTTTGTGCCGTCTGTTGCCGGACTGATTATAGCGGGTGAGGTGGTAAAGGATTTGTGCCGGATTACGGCTGAGGAGGATTAGAATGTACCAGATCATTGACGGTAAGAAAATTTCACAGGAAATCAAGGACGAACTCAGGGAGAAAATGGCGGAACTGAAGCAGAAGGGTGAGAGCAGATGTCTCGCCGTGATCCAGGTCGGCGATGACCCCGCGTCCTCGGTCTATGTCAACAATAAAAAGAAGGCATGCGAATACATCGGCATCGACTCCGAGAGCTATCATCTGCCGGAGGAGACAACGGAGAAGGAGCTGCTGGAGCTGATTGATGGGTTAAACAGGAAGCCGGAGGTCAACGGGATTCTTGTACAGCTTCCGCTGCCGAAGCAGATCGACGAGGATAAGATTTTATTGGCGATTTCGCCCGAGAAGGACGTGGACGGTTTTCATCCCGTCAATGTCGGAAATTTAAGCATCGGCAGACCGGGCTTTGTCTCCTGTACGCCAGCCGGTGTGATCCAGCTTCTCAAGCGCTCCGGCATTGAGATTGAGGGGAAGGAATGCGTTGTCCTCGGAAGAAGCAATATCGTCGGCAAGCCCATGGCGATGTTGCTGCTCCGGGAGAACGGAACGGTGACGGTCTGCCATTCCCGCACAAAGGATCTGAAGGAAATTACAAAACGGGCGGATATTCTGGTCGCCGCCATCGGCAAGCCGAAATTTATCGACGCTGATTATGTCAAAGAGGGCGCTGTCGTGATCGATGTGGGAATCCACCGGAACGAGAACGGAAAGCTCTGCGGGGATGTGGACTTTGAGAGTGTTGCACCCCACTGTGCGGCAATTACTCCGGTTCCCGGGGGCGTCGGGCCGATGACGATTGCCATGTTGATGAATAATTGTGTGGAAGGAATCAGATAGAGGAGAGCACAAATGCAGCATCATATTATTGTGAAGTGGAATTCCAAGGTGGAGGATAAGAGAGCACTCTGCAAGGAGATCAATACACTTTTTCGGAAGACACTTGAGATTCCGGGAGTCCATAAAGTTGAAGTAATTCCGAATATCATAGACAGGCCGAACCGGTATGACCTGATGATACGGATGACAATGGAGGAAGAGGCGCTCCCGGTATATGACGCCAGCCCGTGGCATGCGGAGTGGAAGGAGCGGTACGGGAGCCTCATGGAGAGCAAGGCTATCTTTGACTGTGCGTAAAGATAACCTTGCGATCCTTTTAGTCGAAAACGAGCTGGGCGAAATTGTAGAAGCCCAGATACCAGATTTTGAAGTCATGACCACCCTTTAATTCCTGCCACATGAAGTTTTTCCCAGAGTCAAACTGAGTGCAGACGGTGGGCAGATTCTTTGCGGCGGCAGAAGCACTTGCATAGGCAATATCATCCTGTAGTCCGCAGATGTTATAAAAGTAATAAATCTCATTTGTATTATTCTTTAACAGCTCGGCGGTTTTTTCTGCTGGATTGCTGGTTGGCGCAGCAGAAAAGGCGCCGAAATAGCCGAAGAGGTCTACACATTCCCCGATACCGATATTGATGGTCTGCATTCCGCCCATTGACAGCCCAGCCATTGCACGGTGTTCTCTGGTGGCACTGAGGTCATAGCCGTTTTCATCGTACTCCGCATAGGTGGAGTACGTTTTTTCTATAAACGGAATCAGATCATTGCGCAGCTCCTGACCAAATACATAGAAGGAATTAAAATCCGAACCGTTGGCAGCATGATTGCTGCTGGAGCGTCCGTTTGGAGTGACAACGATGAAAGGCTCAATATCTCCGTTGTAAATGAGGTTATCCATCATACGCTTTACTTCGGAGGCGTTTCCGGTCATTCCCCATTCGTTTTCGTCTCCGCCGATTCCATGCATCAGATACAGAACATTATATTTTTTGTCCCTGCTGTAGCCGTAAGGAAGATAGACATTTGCCTCCTTTGTGATGGGAGCGCCGTCGCCGAAGTAATCATAGGATGTGTAGGAGACGGATTCGATCGTTCCGGCTTCTGTAAGCTGATATGCTAAATACTTGGAAGGAATGATCTCACTGATCTCAGCAGTGGGTTCCCGGAGAGTCTTCCCCTGTTCGGTGACAGGCTCCTGTGTAGTCTCCGGTGCTACATTTTCTGTTTCCTGTCGTATTGCCTCTGCAATCTTGTCCTGATCTTGTGTCATGTTTGTTTCCTCCTTTGGTTGATATAATGTTTTCATGATATTTCTGACACTCTCAAAGGCGGGCTTCGGCTGGAAGCCGCCGTCAAACAGGCGGGAGTTGGTGGTATCTCCCGGGCGGTAGTGGTCGATCAGCCCGAAGAAGGTGACGTTGGTGATGTTCGCCTTTCCGCCTCCTGCCGTGTCGAGAGCCTTTAACGACATGAAGATCTGACCGTAGCGGTCGCCCTGCTTTTTGAAGGAAGCATCGTCCTCCTCGGTGACGCTGACGGACAGCTCTGTGATCTGAATCTCCAGCTCCAATTCTGCAAATTTTTTGATTGTCAGCTCGAGGACGCCTATCGTGGGCGAAGTAACACCCCAATAGCCCTGCATACCGATGCCGTCGATCAGACCCTTTTCCTTCAGCGAACTGCATAGCGTATAAATTGCATCCCTTTTTTCCGTCTGGTAGGTGTTGAAATCGTTGTAGAAGAGTTTTACACCGTCTGCGGCATATTTCCGCGCGTAGGTGAATGCCATCTCGACATAATCCTCCCCGATCGTGACATACCATGGGTTCGGGGTTCCGTCGTTTTCCGTGCGGCAGAGAAAAGCGCTGTTCCGGTCGCCCTTGCCGGGATCGACCGCTTCGTTGATGACATCCCAGCAATAAACCACTCCGGGATAATTGTCCTGGACATGCGTCATCAGTTGTTTAATATAACTTTCCATGCGGAAGAGCATGGTTTCTTTTTCAACATAATCCGCATTGCTGTCGTAGTTCTCTCGGAAGAACCAGTCCGGCGTCTGCGTGTGCCAGACAAGGGTATGTCCACGCATCTTCATATCGTTCTGCATGCACCATTCCAGCGTGGGATCGATTGCTGCAAAGGTGAGGGCGGGACTTCCGTCTCCTTCGGATGCACTTTGGATGCTGGCAGTCTGATCCAGAAGATAAACACTTTTCATCAGATTTGTCATGGTGCAGCTGTTGAAGTGTTTCTTCGCCACCGCCATATACTCCGGCATGTTCAACGTCTGGTTTTCGAGGGAACTGCCGTTGATTCCGACACCGAGAGTAAAAAAGTCCGAACAGAGATTCTTTAAGGCGGGCTCCGTCAGGGCGGCGGTCAGATCGAATGTGCTGTCAGAGAAGGAGTCCAGAACCTCCTGCCAGTAAAGCTCGTCCTCGTCTACAGAACCGCTGGCGCTGCCGTCAGCGCTGTCAATATCATCAGCGCCAGAAGCATCCATATCCGCCCTGCCTGCTTCCTCACTTTCCGGCTCCTCGGTAACTTCCGCCGAAGCCTCCTGTGTTACTTCACTGTCCAAAGCCGGCCCAACGACCTGCTCCGCGCCGCACCCTCCCGCAAATAGTGCTAGGCATATTCCCAATACTGTTAAAACTGTTTGCTTTCGCCTCATGTAATATCCTCCTTTGTCCATAACCTAAATATAACATACCTCCCCTCCCCACACTTTGCACTTCTTGCGCTCCTATTCCCACACCTTGCGGAGAAAAACCGCATAAAGCGGGAATGCCAGCCCGCTCCCGCTTTGTACTTGATAAAATACTTGCAAACTATGACTTCTATGGTAAAATGATGGTGACAATAGAATAATGAGAGGAAATTTCTGATTCGAAGAGGAGAAGAGTTATGAAAAAGAAACTTTTAGGTTTACTTTTAACGGCGCTTCTGTCAATGGCTGTACTGAGCGGATGCGGCTCGGACGGCACAGGAGAGTCTTCGGGGGAGGCTTCCTCTGCGGAGTCTGTAGGCGAGGCAGCCTACGGTGGCTCTGTTGTTGTAGGAGTACAGCAGGATATTGATAGTCTTGACCCACACAAAGCAACTGCGGCAGGAACTAAGGAGATTCTGTTCAATATTTTTGAGGGCTTGGTAAAGCCCGATAAAAATGGCGACCTGATGAACGCGATCGCAAGCGATTACACGGTTTCCGGGGATGGTCTGGTATATACCTTCACCCTTCGCGACGGTGTAAAGTTCCATAACGGGAATGCAGTGACGGCGGAGGACGTGAAATATTCGCTGGAGAGAGCGTCCGGACTTCTGGACGGCACACCGCTGATCTCATCATTGAGCGTCATTACAAGCGTAGAAATTCCGGATGAAAAGACGGTTCAGGTAACGGTGAGCGGTGCAAATACGGAGCTGATTTACAGCTTCACGGCGGCTATCATTCCCGCAGGCAGCGGGGAGGATGAAAGCGGCACTCCGATCGGTACGGGACCGTTTTCTTTTGTTTCCTATACACCACAGGTCGGAATGGTCGTGAAGAAGAATGCCGATTACTGGCAGCAGGGTCTGCCCTATCTTGACGAGGTGAATTTCAAGATTGTCACCAGCCCGGATACGGCGCTTCTGGAGCTGCAGGGCGGTTCCATCGACATTTATCCGTATCTGACCGACAGTCAGGCGAGCGAGTTGCAGAGCAGCTTCCAGATTCTGTCGGCACCGTCCGCTGTTTTACAGGGACTGTTCCTCAACAACGCAGATCCGGTGCTGAGCGACGCAAGACTCAGACAGGCAATCTGCTATGCGCTGGATAAGGATGCCGTCAATGATTTCGTGGCGGGCGGCAAGGCGACCCTGATCGGTTCCGCGATGCTTCCGACGCTTCAGACCTATTATACGGACCTGAACGATGTCTATGGCAACGCTGCGAACATCGATAAGGCGAAGGAGCTGATGACGGATGCAGGCTATCCTGACGGCTTTGACCTTGAGATTGCAGTGCCGTCCAACTATGAATATCATATGCAGACGGCGGAGGTCGTTGTGGAGCAGCTCAAGGCAGCGGGAATCAACGCGACGATCAAGCCCGTGGAGTGGAGCACATGGCTGGAGGAGGTCTACAACGGCAGACAGTACCAGGCGACGATCAGTGGTCTGACGAGCGATGCAACGCCGGGCTACATGATGAACCGGTTCCAGACAGACTCCAAGAAGAATTTCATCAACTTTGCGGATGCGGAGTATGATGAGGTTTACCAGAAGGCGGCAGCAGCGATGGATATTGCCGAGAAGGCGGAATACTATAAGCAGCTGCAGCAGATTCTGTGTGAGGAGGCGGGAAGCGCCTTCATCCAGGTACCTGCGATCACGGTGGCTGTCAATAAGAACCTTGCAGGCTACACCTTCTATCCTGTCTATGTGCAGGATATGAGCACCGTGTATTACACGAAATAAAAGTAAGAGGAAAAGGAGGAAAGCACCGCGTGAAATACTTTATCAAAAAAATTCTGACTCTCATTATGACATTGTTCCTGGTTTCCGTGGCGGCTTTCCTCGCTTTCCAGATCATTCCCGGGGATGTCGTGACATCCATTCTGGGAACGGAAGCGACTCCCGAGAGGGAGGAACAGCTTCGGGAAGAGCTGGGTCTGAACAAGCCGCCCGTCGTCCGGTATTTCAGCTGGGCGGGCGGTGTGCTGAAGGGTGATTTCGGAAACAGTTACCGATATTCCAAGAATATGAATGAGATGATGCCGGTGTCTGAGCTGATTGGGGACAAGCTGCCCGTGACTCTCTGGCTGGCTGCGGTGGCGCTTGTGCTGATCGTTGCGGTCTCCATTCCGCTCGGCGTGCTCTGGGCGAGGAGCAGCAACCATGTTCTGGATGCCGCGCTTGGTGTTCTCACACAGATCACGATGGCGATACCGTCCTTCTTCTTAGGAATTCTGGTGACTTATCTGTTCGGCATTCTGCTGAAATGGTTTGCACCCGGAGGCTATGTCAGCTATAAGGAAGATTTCGGACGCTTCCTCGGCTACCTGTTGTTCCCGGCGTTGTCGATCGCTCTGCCGAAGATTGCCATGACGGCGCGTTTCCTGAGAAATTCCATGCTGACGGAGATGAAAGCGGACTATGTGCGGACGGCATACAGCAAGGGCTGTACGAAGAGAAGGGTCATGTACGGACATGTGCTCCGGAATGCCATGATGCCGGTCACGACCTTCCTCGGCATGATTATCGCGGAGATTGTCGCGGGAAGCATCGTCATTGAGCAGGTGTTCGGTCTGCCCGGTATCGGCAGACTGCTGATCAGTTCAATCAATACGAGGGATTTCCCGGTGGTGGAAATTCTGATTCTCTATATTACCTTTGTCGTTATTTTTGTGTATTTCCTTGTGGACATCCTGTACCGTGTCATCGATCCGAGAATCAGCGGGAAATAAGACCTGTGGGAGAAATTTTATGAAGAAGAACAACGGCAGAAAATGGAATAAATATCTGATCGCAGGTCTGATTATGACGGGGATTGCCCTGCTTTTGGGAATTGTCGGCTTTTTCTGGACGCCCTACAGCACAACGGCGATGTCCGCTTCGGAGAAATTCGCGGCGCCCTCCTTACGCCACCTCTTTGGCACGGATAATTTCGGGCGCGACATTTTCTCGCGTGTCATGAAGGGGCTCGGAACGACTATCGTGATAGGAAGCCTTGTCGTGCTGTTTTCAGCGTCCATCGGGATTCTTCTGGGGGCGCTCACCGGTTATTTCGGCGGCGTTGTCGATGAGCTTGTCATGCGGATCACGGATGCCGTCAACGGCTTTCCGAGTATTCTGCTGGCGCTGGTGCTCATCAGCATTCTCGGCAACGGAAGACAGAATGTCATTCTGGCGCTGGGAATCGTCTTTGTGCCGAGCTATGTCAGGATTGTCAGAAGCGAGTTTATCCGGCTGCGGGATGCCGACTACATTAAGCGGGCAAGGCTCATGGGTGTCAAGCGTTCCCGAATCCTGTTTGTGCATATTCTGCCGAATATTTTCTCGGTTTTCTGGGTCTCCGTAATGATCGGTTTCAACAATGCGATCCTGGCGGAGTCCGGTATGAGCTATTTAGGTATCGGGGTACAGCCGCCGGATGCAAGTCTCGGTAAGATGCTGTCCGATGCACAGGGATATTTACAGACGGCTCCATGGTATGCGCTGGCGCCGGGGGTGACAATCGCATGGATCGTGCTCGGCTTTTCGCTTTTCAGTGAAGGAATCCGCCGCAGAGACTGACGCTTGGCATGTTTGTAAAAGGCTTAGGCCCGGAGGAAACGAAATTGATCAGAATCGAAAATCTCTCTGTCGCCTTCGACGGAACAGAGGTTGTAAAAAATGTGAATCTTGAGCTGAAGGATGGAGAGATCCTCGGCGTGGTGGGGGAGTCCGGTTCGGGAAAATCCGTGACTGCCCTGACCTTTATGGGGCTGGTGTCGGAGACGGCTGAGGTAACGAGCGGAAGGATCGTGTTCGACGGAACGGTGCTCAGGGAGGCGGGAAAGCCGCTGGACATGGCATTGTACCGCAAATTTCAGGGTGCGGAGATGTCGATGGTGTTTCAGGAGCCGATGACCTCGCTGAACCCGACGCAGCGTGTCGGAAGACAGGTTGGCGAGATGCTGGAGCTGCACACGGACTATACCAAAGAGGAAATCAGAGCGAAGGTGCTCGAGACCTTCGACGCCGTCGGTCTGCGCGATATAGAGAAGGTATATGACAGCTATCCCCATCAGCTGTCCGGCGGTATGAGACAGCGCGTGATGATTGCAATGGCGATCATCCTCCACCCAGATCTGGTTGTCTGCGACGAGCCGACGACAGCACTGGATGTCACGATTCAGAACCAGATTATGGAGCTTCTGAAAGAGATCAATGAGAAGGAACAGAACTCCATGCTGTTCATCACACATGACCTGAATCTCGCGCGGAGGATATGCCATCGCGTCGCAGTCATGAAGGATGGAAGGATCGTCGAACAGGGAAAGACGGAGGACATTTTTGAGAATCCGCGTGAGGAGTATACAAGGACACTGATCGAGGCGGTTCCGTCGCGGTTAAAGCCGCGGGTTTCCGTGCTGCAAAACAAGGACAAGAAGGAGAGCGTTGTGGAGGTGAAGGATCTGTCCGTGTTCTACAGGGACAGCGGCAACAGCCTCTTTGCAAGGAAGGAAAAGCATTGTGTCGTGAAGCATGCGACCTTTGACATCTATAAAGGGGAGAGTCTGGGGCTTGTCGGCGAGAGCGGTTGCGGAAAGACCTCTCTCTCGAAGGCAATTCTGGGCATGAATACGGACATCACGGGCGAGATTCATCACCATACGATTCGTCCGCAGATGATCTTTCAGGATCCTTACAGCAGTCTGAATCCGGTAAAAACGATCGGCTGGCTGCTGCAGGAGCCGCTCAGGGCTGCGGCGGCGCTCGATCCGTCACTCGCCATGAGCAGGCAGGATATGGAGGCGGCAGCCTACGATATGCTTCACCGTGTGGGCATGGAGGACAGCTTCTTCCATAGAAAGCCGTCCCAGCTTTCGGGCGGACAGCGGCAGAGAATCAGCATCGGACAGGCGCTCATCACGAATCCGGGGCTGATTGTCGCGGATGAACCGGTGTCGGCGCTGGACGTGACAATTCAGGCGCAGATCATGGAGCTGCTGCAAAAGCTTCAGCAGGAGATGCACCTGTCCTGTCTTTTCATCTCCCATGACATCAATGTGGTCTACCATATGTGTGACAGGATCATGGTCATGAAGGAGGGACAGATTCTTGAGATCGGGGAGACGGAGGAGCTGTTCCGCCATCCGACGCAGGAATACACGAAACAATTATTGAACAGTTAAAGCTGTTTGGACATGTTTTTGTCCCAACCGGCATAGGATAATGTGACGGACAGAAAATGAGAGCTGTCTGGAACACAGCGGGGAGGGCATGGGACGGATATGTTTGAACAGAGCAGCGCGGCAGAGGCGGCAGCGGAATTAAAGACGGACAGCATCAGGGGACTTACGGAGACAGAGGCGGCAAAGCGGCTGGCAGCGTATGGCAGAAACGAGATGAAGGGCGCGAGGAAGAAAACGGTTCTGGAATCCTTTCTGGAACAGCTGAATGACCCTCTCATCTACGTGCTGATCGTGGCGGCTGCAGTGTCGATCTTTCTTGGCGAATACAGTGATGCCATCATTATTGGTGTGGTCGTGCTGCTCAATGCGACAGTGGGCGTATTGCAGGAGGGAAGGGCAAGGAAGGCGCTGGAGTCCCTGAAGAAGCTGACCAGCCCGAAGGCATTTGTCATCCGGGACGGCAGAAGGCTGGAGCTGCCTGCGGCGGAGCTTGTGCGGGGAGATCTGGTATGGCTGGAGGCGGGCTGTCAGGTTCCGGCTGATCTGCGGCTGACGGAGAGCGCGAATTTAAAGATTGAGGAGTCTGCACTGACGGGAGAGGCTGTTCCGGTGGATAAGGACAGCGCGTTTCTTCCGCTGAACCGGAGCGGTAGGGCGGCGATCCCGCTCGGAGACAGACGCAACATGGCATATATGTCAACCATTGTCACCTACGGAAGAGGGCAGGGCGTTGTCACGGCGACCGGAATGGATACCGAGCTGGGGCAGATTGCAACCATGATTACCGAGGCGAAAGAGGAAATGACACCGCTACAGAAGCGGCTGGGAGAGCTTGGAAAGGTTCTGAGTCTCCTGTCGCTTCTTTTGTGTGCGGTACTGTTCGGCATTGCCGTGCTACAGCAGCGGAATGTGCCGGAGATGCTGATTACGGCGATCTCGCTGGCGGTTGCCGCTGTGCCGGAGGGGCTTCCGGCGGTGGTTACGATCTGTCTGGCGCTCAGTGTGACAAGGATGGTCAAGGTGAACACGATCGTGCGGAGACTTCCCTCGGTGGAGACGCTCGGCGCGGTGAGCGTGGTCTGCTCCGACAAGACGGGCACGCTGACGCAGAACCGGATGACGGTGGGAAAGTGCTTTGTGAACGGCAGATTACAGCCGTCCTCCGCGCTAAGGCTTGCGGATGCGCCGGATTTCTTTCTCGGGATGACGCTCTGCAATGATGCAGTGCTGGAGGAGGGAAACAGGACGGGAGACCCGACAGAGCTTGCACTGCTGGATATGGCGGAGAAGGTGGAACTTGGAAAGGAGGAGGCGGAGCGCCGTAATCCGCGAACCGGAGAGCTTCCCTTTGACTCCGACCGCAAGATGATGACGACGCTGCACGGCTCTGTCTCCTATACGAAGGGAGCACCGGACGAGGTGCTCAAGTGCTGCAGTCAGATGAGGGCGGCACAGGGTGTCTTGCGGCTGACACCGGATCTGCGGAGGCAGATACAGGAGGCGGTGGCGGCAATGTCTGCGGAAGGGCTGCGGACGCTTGCCGTCGCCATGAGAACCGGAGTTTCACAGCCCATGGAGAGTGAACTGATCTTTCTGGGGATGGTCGGGATGCGCGATCCGGCGAGACCAGAGGCAGCGCAGGCGGTGGCGGATTTTAAGCAGGCGGGTGTCACGACGGTCATGATTACGGGAGATCATGTGGATACGGCCTTCGCCATCGGAAAGCAGCTCGGCATTGTGGAACGGTTTGAACAGTGTATGACGGGAGAGACGCTGGGGCATCTGACAGAGGAGGAGCTTGCGGGGAGACTGGGGCAGGCAAGGGTCTTCGCCAGAGTGTCGCCGGCACAGAAGGTGCGCATTGTGGACGGCTTCAGGGCGAGGGGAGAGATTGTCGCCATGACCGGAGACGGTGTCAACGACGCTCCCTCGTTAAAGAGAGCCGACATTGGCATTGCCATGGGAAGGAATGGTACGGATGTGGCGAGACAGGCGGCAGACATGATTCTGACGGACGACAATTTTGCGACAATCCGGCGCGCAATCGAGGAGGGCCGCGGCGTCTATGAAAATATCAGAAAATCCGTCATCTTTCTGTTGTCCTCAAATCTCGGGGAGATTATTACCATGTTCCTCGCCGTGGTCTGCGGACTGGCGGCGCCGCTCAAGTCCAGCCATATCCTCTGGATCAACCTGATTACGGATTCCCTTCCGGCGTTAGCCCTCGGAGTGGATAAAAACGATGGAAAGACGCTGATGCGTCAGCCGCCGAGGAAAGCCTCCGAAAGCCTTTTCTCGAGGGGAGGCTTCGCCTGCACCTGTCTTTACGGGGCGCTGATCGCTGCGGTCAGCCTGACGGCGTTTCTCATGCTTCCGGTGGCGCTTCTGAACATTCAGGGCGCGGAGCTGAGCATTCAGGCGCTCGCGGATACGCTGCGGGAGGGCTGGGTGCTCTCCAAGGCGCAGACCTACGCCTTCACGGTGCTCGGGATGAGCCAGCTCTGGCATGCGGTCGGTATGCGCGATACGAACCGCTCGGTGCTTTGCATGAACCATTTTGAGAACAAGCTGATGATCGTCGCGTGTGTGGTGGGCTTTCTGCTGCAGTTTGCCGTGACGGAGGTGCCGTTTCTGATTAATGCCTTCGGCACCTCGCCGCTTTCCGGCAGGGAGTGGATGCGGCTGAGCCTGTTGTCGGCGGCGCCGCTGTTTGCCCACGAAATTATTGCACTTACTTTTTCACTTTCCCGAGCTCGGCGTTGATGATCTGCAGGGCGTTTTCGGGAACCTTGTGGGTGGAGTCCGCCTTCTCCCCGGCGTGCATTCCGTTTCCGCCCAGCATGCCGAAGAGGTCATACAGCGTCTTTTCGCCCATCATGGCGAGCATGGACTTTTTCAGGCGCATGCCCGACATGGCAAACATGGCGTTGGAGAGGATGGAAAATGCCTCATCATTCGCGCAGATGGTGTTTATTTTGTCGTGGACGGAGAAATGTTCTTCGGAAAATTCCATCGGCGCGTCGCTGGCAATGGTCTCTACCTGCTCGAACCAGTTTGCAACGCCGTCCGCGTCATCGTCCTCCTGCGGCAGCGTGTAAATCTCAGGCTTTTGTGCAACCCTCTCGAGGGTCATGCTGTCGGAGACGGTTCCGGAGCAGTCAGACAGTGCGGAGCCGGAGCGTATACCGGCGTAGGCGGCAATGCTTGTGACCGGAGCGGTTGCAGTCAGATAGGTGAAGCCTTTTTCCAGCGGCACGTTTTCAAAGGTAAAGATCTTGTCGCCGTACTGTGTTCCGAATGCCTGCCCGTTGACATACAGCGTGACGCAGGGCTGATTGGAGTAGAGCTTCACGGAGACGGTCTCCGAGGCGTGCTGGGCATAGCGCTTCCCACAGAGATAGACGAATGGCCCGCGGCTCCAGTACGCCTTGTAGAGATAGAAGGCTTCCTTTTTGATCCTGCGGTCCATGCTGACAAGCCCCTTGTTGTTTCGCCCGGCGGTTCCGCCTTCATTTCTTGCCGCGCAGCCGAAATCAAACATGTTCCAGACATGGGTGGACCAGAGATAGGGTCGTTCCATGAGGATCTTTGCCATGTGTTCATGATATTCCGCCTGATAGCGCTCGGAGTAGTCGCGGCATTTCGCCTCATCCGGCTGCCATGTGATGATGCCCTCCGCGCCGTATTCCGACAGACCGAGGCAGATTTCGGGATTCTTCCGGTGAAATTCATCCAGCCATTCTTCGTTTTTCTCATAGCTTCCGCCGTACCAGCCAAAGTAGTGATTATAGCTTTCGACGTCCGTGATGCCGTGGAGCGCGCTGTCCATGGGGAGCATGCTGACATGGGCAATCGTCGTCAGGCGGCTGGGGTCAAGCTCCTTCACAAGAGCGTTCAGATCCCGGTGGTTTTCCACAAGTCCGGGCTTTTCTCCGGCGATGGTGATCTCGTTGGAGATTCCCCAGAAGCAGATGGAGGGATGGTTATAATTCTGGTAGATCAGATCAGTCATCTGGAGGCGGCAGTTGTCGTGAGCCTTCGGATCGTCGCTCTGGCTGCTGATGTAGGGAATCTCTGCCCAGACGATGAAGCCGTACTCGTCGCAGGCATCGTAGAAATCCCGGCTGTGCTGATAGTGGGCGAGACGGACGGTGTTGGCGCCAAGCTCGGCTATCAGTGCGGCATCCCTGTAATGCTGCTCCTTTGTCAGCGCATTTCCCTGCCAGAGCAGATCCTGATGCCGGGACACGCCGCGCAGCATCATGGGAGAGCCGTTCAGGAAAAAGCCTTTTTCGGGGTCTACCGAGAAAAAGCGGATGCCGAAGCGGGTTGTTACCTCGTCCACCGTTTCGTTCCGGTAGACCAGTGTTGCCGTACAGCGATACAGGTAAGGGTCACGCACACCCTGCCAGAGGTGAGGTGTCGTCAGAAGAATGTCTGTCTTCGGGTTTTCGGAGGGTCGCCAGCTCTCCGCGATGACTCTGCCCTCTGCGTCCGCGATGGAATACCGGACGGTCATGTCGGGCGAGGGGGAGACGACCCAGCTGTTGAGATGCAGCATGGCGGCGAGGGTGACGCTGCTGACATTGCAGCAGGAGGGGTAGAGCTTTGTCTCCGAGCTGTTGTCGGGGAGGACACTGCTGTCGAGAACCTCCGGTGTGACGGCAAGTCCCGGCGCACCGTGGAAGCTGACGTCAAAATGCGTTTCCGGCAGCAGCATTAGGTTCACACCGCGATAGAGTCCGCCGTAGAAGGTAAAGTCCGCAAGCTGCGGATAAATATCATCTCTGGGGGAATTGTCGGCGAGGATGGTCAAGGTGTTTGCCTCCGGCGCGGGGCGGAGCGCGTCCGTGAGATCGACGGTGAAGGAGGAATAGCCGCCCTCATGGCTCATCAGCTCCTGACCGTTTAAGAGCACGGTGCCGCTTAAAGAGCAGGCGAGCACCTCGAGGACATACCGCGTTCCGGCGGGCGCCTGCGGGGCGCAAAATTCTTTCTGGTACTGGCATATACCGCGGTAGTACTCTCCCCTGCCGTCCATGCCGTCGATCGCATTCCAGGTGTGCGGCAGCGTCACAAGCTCCCAGTGTGTGCCGTCCTTGGAGAAGACCCAGTTGTCATTAAAGGAAATGATTTCTCGCATATCAACCTCGTTTCTGCGCGTGTGCGCCTTGTGTATCGTATTCTGCTTTTGAGGATTTCCTGTTTTTTGAAATTTAGTCACAAAGTTCCTGCCGGGACTGGCTGATAACAAAATCTTTTTTCGGCGAAAAGGGTTTTCCAATCCGTGAAAGAGTGGTAAGATATAGAAAATTACTTATATTGGAGGGAATATGGACAAGATTATTTTGACAGGTGACAGACCTACGGGAAGACTGCATGTGGGACATTATGTCGGCTCGCTCAGAAGGCGTGTGGAGCTGCAGAATTCAGGAGAATATAAGAAGACCTTTATCATGATTGCGGACGCGCAGGCATTGACGGACAATATCGAGAACCCGGAAAAAGTGCGCCAGAATATTATTGAGGTGGCGCTGGATTATATGTCCTGCGGACTGGATCCCGCGAAGTCCACCCTGTTCATCCAGTCACAGATTCCGGAGCTCTGCGAGCTTACCTTTTATTACATGGATCTGGTGACAGTGGCGAGATTGCAGAGAAACCCGACGGTGAAGAGCGAAATCCAGATGCGTAATTTCGAGGCGAGCATTCCGGTCGGCTTTTTCACTTACCCGATCAGTCAGGCATCTGACATCACGGCATTCAAGGCGACGACAGTTCCGGTCGGTGATGACCAGCTTCCCATGATCGAGCAGACGAGGGAGATCGTTCATAAGTTTAACACGGTGTACGCACCGGTGCTTGTAGAGCCTACAGCGCTCCTGCCGGAGAATGAGGCATGTAAGAGACTGCCCGGAACAGACGGCAAGGCGAAGATGAGCAAGTCTCTCGGCAACTGCATCTATCTCGCGGATACGGCGGATGAGGTGCGCACAAAGATCATGAGCATGTACACGGATCCCCTGCATTTGCAGGTCAGCGATCCCGGACATCTCGAGGGCAACACGGTGTTTACTTATCTTGATGCATTCTGTAAGCCGGAGCATTTTGCAAGCTATCTGCCGGATTACGCAAATCTGGACGAGTTGAAGGCACATTATCAGCGGGGTGGGCTCGGCGATGTCAAGGTAAAGAAGTTCCTGAACAATATCATGCAGGAGACGCTGGAGCCGATCCGTGCGCGCAGAAAAGAGCTCGAAAAGGACATTCCTGCGGTCTATGATGTGCTGAAGAAGGGAAGTGAGGCGGCGCGAGAGGTTGCAGCCCAGACGCTTTCCGAGGTAAAGAGTGCCATGAGAATCAATTATTTTGAGGATAAAGAGCTGATTCAGATGCAGAAGGAGAAGTATGAGGGATGATACGGAACTGGAAGAATTGAATCTGGAGGAAGAGGACGAGCCGGATTATGAGGTCGGGAACGACTATGGAGATGACTGGGAGGGCGGCAGTCCGCTGAAGCCGGGCACTGTTGCAATCGTCTTCGGCATCCTTGTCATTCTTGCGGCGATTATCTGCGGCATTCTCTGGAGGGTCACACATGCGGACAAGCCGGAGGGGCAGAATAACGCATCGACATGGCAGTCGGCAGATAACGGAAGCGTGGGAGAGGATTCGTCATTGCAGGGCACGGACACGATGCCGGATGGGGAGACGATGCCCGGCGGTTCGGAGCCGACGGTTACCCCGGAGCCCGAGCCTGAGGTTACGGCGACCCCGGAACCTACACCCGAGGTCACAGCAACGCCGGAACCCACGCCGGAAATCACGGCGACTCCGCAGCCCGCGGCAACACAGCCGTCTGCAACGGCTGACCCGAACCGCGTACCGACGAAGGATGGCAGGGTAATTGTCTTTACGGACTGTGACGATTTCGTCACCCCGAAGGAGTATGTGAACCTTCGTCTGGAGCCGAGCACCTCCGAAGGGAATGCAACGATCCATTGCAGACTGAACTACGGGGAAACAGTACACCGCACCGGGATCAGTGAGGATTCCGGCTGGTCAAGGGTGGAGAAGGATGGTGTCGTCTGCTATGTGGTAACCAGTCTGATTTATGTGCCGGAGGAATGAGGTAAAATAAGCTGATATAAGTAAATGGTATTTTTGAAAAATTTTTCAAAAATACCATTTACTTTTGCACATAAAGATGTTATAATGTCATCATCAAAAAGCATAAGGAGGTATGTAAATTATGAGTAAAGGACTGAAAGTGATACTGGCAACAATGGTGTTGGGGTTAACAATTTCCTTTTCAACACTGGATGTGAGTGCGGCTATGCATGAATGTAGCTATTCTTACATGGGGGATTCAATGTTGAGCGAGCGGCAGGTGGGGTCTCATCAGGTTACACTGTATAATGCGGAAACAGGAAATTATGAGGTGTGTACCTGTTATATCTCTGCGCAAACGTGGGCAAACGTATATAAATGTGCTTGTAGAAGCATATCATATAGAAATACATGGACTAGAATGATGCATTCTCGATGTGGAAATTAAGCCGATAAGAGGTAGTTTTGGGAGGACAGAGAGCTTGAGGCGGAAATTTTCGTGTATTGCATTGGGATTACTGTTTTGTGTGCTTCAGTTATGTGGGTGCGGCAAGGAGACGGACGCGCCCATAGAGGAATATAAGCTGGGGGATGTCTACCATGCCGCCACCGGACCGGTGAGCGAACAGGAGATACCCGCATGGGAGGAAGAGACGGAGCAGGACGGCAGCGCCAGTGTCTATCAGGAGAGCCCTATTCTTTTCGGAGAGGGAATTGCGCAGCTTATGGTCACGGCTGAGGGTCAGGCATATTACCAGATCTATTCGTTTGCCGATGGGCAGTGGACGAAGGTAGCGGTCAGAGAGGCGGATATGCCCGACAGTCATATAGGAGAGGTGTTTGCGACAACCTCCGGAGAGCTTTGCTGTCTGGTGTATTCGGGTGAGAATGCGGCGCTTACTTCGCTGTCGGTTGGCGGAGTGGGACAGAAATTGTCTGAACAAAATCTGCGGGGGAGCCTGCAGGGAGGCATTGAGCAGGATGAGCATATCGTCGTGGGCAAGGGTGGAGAGCTTTTTGTCTATCTGAATAGTGAATATTCCGTTTATACCTCCGACCTGAAGACAAACACAGCGAAGGTGACGCGGCTTTCGGGAGCGGAGGAGACAGACTCTGCGGAGATTGACGGCTGGATTCACGGAGCGGTGCAGGAAAATGGCTCAACAGGGCTGCTGTTTTATGGAGTGGATCGGGACAATCTCCCGGCAATGTGGAGAGAGAGCGGCGCGAGATACCAGATTGCATTTCCCAAAGATATTGCGGCGACGGAATACTTTTCGGTGGATACCGGGGACGGACAGCTTGCGCTGATGGATCGGTACGGACTCTGGGAGGTGTCGGACGGCGGCACGGAGAAACTGATTACCTTTGCGGAGAGCGGCTATCGCTTTGAGAACATATGGGGACTGGAAAAGGGCGCAGACAACACGCTGTTGATATTAGCGGAGATGGATGGAAAGCTGCTTCTTCTGTCCTATGACCTTTCCAAAAAGGGAATGACAAATGAGAGACAGGAGCTTGTGCTGGCGCTATCCATGCAGAATGTTGCCCTGAGCAATGTAATCGCGGAGTTCAACAGGCACAGCAGCGAATATTATGTCTCGGTTATGACTCCCGAACCGGGGGAATCCGGAGACAGCTTCCTGACGCGCATACAGATGGAGGTCACGGCGGGAAGAGGCCCCGATCTTCTGGAGCAGGATGTTATTTTCAATGTGCAGTCCATGAAGGACAAGGGCTATCTGCAATGCCTTGACGGACAGGGCTTCGAGGAGTCCGGGTGTCTGGCGACCGCATTGGAAACAGGAAAAATAGACGGCGGACTGTACGGCATACCGTATGAATTCAGTCTGGACTTTGCGGCATACCGCAGTCAGGAGTTTGGCAAGGCGGATTCGGTGAATATCGGAGAACTGATGAAAGCGGTCAGAAGGTCTGATGCGAAGGTACTGGATCCTTACAGCAGCGCCATGGATATTGTCCTAAGGTATGCCATGAGGGATGAATCCAACACGGAGTACATAGACTGGGAAAAGGGAAAGAGTCATCTGACGGGGAAAGCATTTCTAGAACTGCTGGCGTTTGCTGACGAGTATGCCGCAAGGGGCAGCGCGGATTCATGGAGCAGGGAAGAGGTCTTTGCGTCGCATCCGTTTAATGGGGAATTTACATTTTATACCTTTCAGGATTTACAGGACGAGTTAGGCGACAATGTCATTCTGGGCTATCCCAGAGAAAAAGGCAGGGGCGTATATATGATCACAAACAAGATCTATCTGAACAGTCAGACGGACGGAGCAGACGGGTGTATAGGCTTTCTGAAGTACCTTGTAAGCAAAGAGGCACAGGCGCAGTATGTGGCATACGACATTGGCGGGGATGCCATAAGGAAGAGGGATTCCGCGGGCTTCTTCATGAATCACAGCACATGGTTTTCAATCAACCGGACGGTTGTGGAATTGATGGTTGAGATTGAGGATGGGAATCATCCCGACAACAAGTTTGTTACGGATTCGGGACAGGTTATCTATTTGAAGCCGCCTCTGACGGACGAACAGATTGCGGTTTTCGGGGATATGATTGATAATGCTCTGCCCGGACAATATTCTGTCACTCCGCTGGAGGGAATTTTCCGGGAGGAACTGGCACCTTATTTTGAGGGACAATGCACTGCGGAAGAGGCAACGGAGAAATTGAATAACCGCGTGCAGCTCTATCTGGATGAGCGGTGATGCATTCGATTTGAACCGGTGATTATCCGGGGACTGTTTACGGTTGGACAGTCCCCGGATATTTTTGCAGTATAATCTGCTCAAAATCCAATATCAGCCATGAAACGGTGTCAAGGACATATGTAAAATGTGGACGATCTAATATTGTAGTAAAGTAAATATAATAAATAAATAGTATTGACGAAGAAGACTTTACAGAGTATACTTATAAAAAAAGACAATAAAAACATGGGAAAAAACTTAGGAGGAAAATAATATGAGGAAAAAATTTAAACGATTAACAACAATGGTCATGTCTACATTGATATGTATGAGTTCTATTTCTACTCAAGCATCTGAGTTGAGCAGTATAAATGCAGAAAATGTTTTTTCAGAAGAAGACATTATAACAATTAATAATGTGAGTTATAATGCTGAAGAATTTATGGAGAGAGTAATTTCTTGTACAAATATATCAGCTCCTCTTGGAAGTATGCAGGATAAAATGGCAGTGCAATAACGTTTGAATACAATGATAATAAACAATGCGCAAAAAAGGTGACAGACGAAGGAGTAACAACTTATGTCTGGGATAATTTTGGTAATATTCAGATGGAAATATTACCGAGTGGTGAGATTTTGGATTACTTATATACTGATATTGATGGGATTCCATTACTTACAGGTTTGAGTTGTATGGGAGATACATATAGCTATGTATTAAATGAAGAGGAAAAGATTATTGGTTTAGAAGATTCTACAGAACAATTAATTTGTTCTTATGAATATAATGAATATGGTTTGCCATTAGTTGTATATGAGGTGAAGGGAAACCAACATGTAGAACATCAGGATAATTCAGATGATGAATTTATAGGATGCCTAAATTCATTGCGTTATAGTGGAGATTGTTATGATGTAGAAACAGGTATTTATTGCATGAGAACAGGAAGTTATTATGATCCTGAAAACAATGCAGTATTAGGCTCGTCTTGTAATGTTGATATGAAAAAACTGTTTGGTGACCGATATAATGAATTAAAGGCTTCTTATGATAGCGGTGCATCACAAAATTCAGCAAGATTAACAAGCAATGAGATATATGATTTGACATATGCAGCATCGCAGTTTTATGAGACGGGTATCAATTATTATTTGTCTGCAGGTAGCGGTAGTAACTGGTATACTAGTTACACAGGTACGAAAATGTATTATCTAGTGGCAAGAATAATATATGGAGAAAATGGATATATAAGTACAGATATAAATATGAAAAATTATCTAAAATATAATAGACAAGGAGTAGGTTGGGAGATATTAAACCGCTTTTTAGAAGATAGTTATAGATATAATAATGGGAAGTCTTTGTATTTCTCGGCGGCAGGAACTACAGCGCCATCTTTCTATACGATTTTAACAAAAAGTCAAGCATTTACATCTATAAACGCAAATGCAAAAAATGCAATGGATGCAAGTAATGTGGCCTATCAAGAAGCGTTTTGGATTGCTTCTTGTATGTATGTTTGTGATACTTTTGAAAGGTTTAATGCAATTGTTCCGAGACCGACAGGTGTTTCGCACCAATGCTATAATAGAGGAGCGTTGTCTTCTGGTTCTAAACCAAAATCAACATGGTCACATGTAGTATTTCCGGGATGGAGTACAGATTATACAGGTGCTAGTAATTATTCAGCATTTCCGTATTATAGTAATATTTCAAGGTTTAATGTATTGTTTTCATATCCTTCAGAAAATTTATACATAAAATCAGCTTATTATAATTATGAAGGATGGCAATGACCTATAACAAAAAAAAGACGGTAATTTTTATAATCTTTAGTGTATTTATTCTAGGTGGGTGTAGTATCTCCAAACCTAAAGCAGAAAGTTCTGTGGAAATCATCACTGATAGCACAAAGCAATATTCAAATAAGAATAATGATGTAGAAGAAGTAGTCTCAAATAATGAACTATGGGAAGAAGTAAAATTATTAATTGAAAAGAGAGAATATCCTCAGGCCATCTCTGTATTGTCGAGAATAGAAGATGATGATAGAGCATACGAAATGTTACAGCAACTTCGATACTTGATTTCTGGAGATTATATTGAAAATCTAGATGTGGGGGTTGCAGCAATTGACAATGACGGAAAGGTAATTATTCGTATTGATAACGAGGTTTATGAGGCAAGTGGATATGCAGGGGTTCGAAACTAGACAGATATTGAAAGATTATCATATGTTTTTGACGGAGTAGATGCAATGAGTAATGCAGGAGTTTTTTATACCACACTTGAAGATGAAAATTTCAAGCAACGGAATGAACAGCTTGCGATGATTTCGGATATAAGCATATTTAAAACAAGTAATTCAACTTATGCAGTTGCGGACCAGAGTGGTAGACTGTACCTCTATAATAAATATAATGACTATCTGGAAAATGAGTCGGTTCAGAAGGAAATAGAAAGCTGGTCTGATATTGTTGATATAGTAACGGGTGAAAATAGATTGGCGGTATTACACAAAGATGGAACCGTAAGTTTTGTATATTCGAATAAATTACCAAATCAAACCATTGTTACAAATAAGTATTCTGATATTTATGATGATATGAATGATTGGACAGAAATCGTGGATATCTCTGGTGACAATGTGGGTAGTATAGCAGCTTTAAGGGAAGATGGAACAGTACTAATTTCCAACCGGATGATGGGACAAAATATAGGAGAAGATTATGCTCAGGTATCTAAGTGGACAGATATTATCGCTATCTCTAAGTCTGCACAAAACATTCTTGGATTAAAAAGTGATGGAACAGTAGTTACAGCTGGAAATGTAAATGAAGGACAAAAGGGAGTTACGGAGTGGAGAGATATTGTAGCGATATCCGCAGGTCAGAATTTTCATGTGGGCTTAAAATCAAATGGGACATTAGTAGTAGCTGGTGAAAATGAAGGAGACTGGTTATTGCCAGATGTGTCTGATGTAAGAGATTTATATGTACCAGAGATAAATCTAGATGAAACAATGTAGCATCTAACAAAGTAGAAAGAAACTTAAACATGCATAGAATTTCTCCGGCGGGACACACTGGATAGAAAATCCAGAAGAGCCGGAGGAATTTTTATATGAGCCAGAAGATCGGAAAGGCGAGCATGAAACCGGAGCAGCCGGTTTATATTTTGAACAGCGGAAGCATTGTAGGTACAAAGGAGGGGCAAGGTCCACTGGGATTACTGTTCGACGTCGTCGGTGAGGATGACCTGTTTGGCTGTGAGACATGGGAGGAGGCGGAGAGCCATCTGCAGAAGGATGCGGTCTACCTTGCTCTGAGTAAGGCGGGTGTGAAGCCAGAGGAGGTGTCGTTCCTTTTTGCGGGTGACTTGCTTGGTCAATCAATAGCCACATCATTTGGTATTTCCAGTTACCAGATACCACTATTAGGAGTATACGGGGCGTGTTCGACCTGTGGTGAATCGCTTACCCTCGGAAGCATGGCGATTGCAGGCGGCTTTGCGGACAGGGTGGTCTGTGTGACATCCAGCCACTTTGCAAGTGCTGAGAAGGAGTTCCGCTTTCCGTTGGAATATGGCAATCAGCGCCCGCTGTCGGCGTCATGGACGGTGACGGGAAGCGGCGCGTTTGTCCTTGGAAATAAACAGGCGATGGAGGAGGGCGGCTCGGAGCCGGAGGCGGTGACCGGCGGGAGAAAGCGCGCCAGAGCGTGTATTACCGGAATGACCGTCGGAAAGATCGTGGATTACGGATTAAAGGATTCTATGAACATGGGTGCCTGTATGGCTCCGGCTGCGGCTTCCACGCTGGAACAGCATTTCACTGACTTTGGTAGTCAACCGGAGGATTACGATAAGATTATCACGGGAGATCTGGGAAAAGTAGGGCAGAAGGTTCTGCTTGATCTGCTCCGCGACAAGGGCATTGACATTTCGGCGCAGCATATGGATTGCGGAATTGAGATTTTTGACGATGAGACACAGGACACACACGCCGGCGGAAGCGGCTGCGGCTGCTGTGCCGTCACTCTGTCCGCTTATATTTTGAAGCAGCTGGAGGAGCAGAACTGGAAGAAGGTGCTGTTCCTACCGACGGGCGCACTGCTGTCCAAGACCAGCTTCAACGAAGGAAAGAGCGTGCCGGGCATTTCACATGCGCTGGTGCTGGAAAGTGTTGCGGGTAAATAGAAATTATAATGGGGTGAAGCAGTGGATCATAGATGGTCTGCTGCTTTTCTTTTGAGTAAAATAATGGCGACATGTAGATTTTTTATTATGTATATGATAGAATGTTTATTAGTACAATAGGACAAGGAGTTAAAACGATCATTCTGGTACGGGAGGTTTTTGCTATGGCAGAGGATATATTGTTTTCCGGCGAATCAGAGAATATTGAATATAAGGTAACGGTGCCGGATAAGAGCGAAAAATATATGAAAACAGTAGTTGCTTTTGCCAATGGCAGGGGCGGAAAAATTATTTTTGGAATTGATGATAAAACATTGGAGATTGTCGGAATGGATGCTGATAAGGTCTATATGATTATGGACGCTATTACAAATGCAATCTCTGATTCCTGTGAGCCGGCAATCAGACCGGAGGTAGCATTGCAGACGATTAGGGATAAGACGGTTATTGTTGTCGAAATCCTTCCGGGAACACAGCGTCCGTATTACATCAAGGCACAGGGCGTGATGGATGGGACTTATGTACGAGTATCCGGCACGACCAGGCATGTGGAAGGCTATATGTTAAAGGAACTGATTCTGGAAGGGCAGAATCGGTATTTTGACTGTGAGATATGCAGAAATATGACAGTGACTGATAGCGAAATTGAGCAACTCTGCAAGAGCATGAAAGAAACTGCCATGAAAAATACATGGCAGGAGAGTGAGAAGACAAAAATAAAGGATGTGACTAAGAATGTGCTGATCTCGTGGGGCGTGCTGAGGGAAGAGGATGGAAAGATATATCCGACCAATGCTTATGCACTTCTGACCGGACAGCTGCCACAGCAGCCGGTGATTCAGTGCGGGATTTTTAAGGGAACGACTAGGGCACATTTTGTTGACAGGCGGGAATTTGAAGGCTCTATTCAGGAGCAGATGGAAGCAGCGTATCAGTATGTTCTCGAAAAAATCAATATGGGAATGGCGATAAAGGGCATGTATCGGCAGGATGTATATGAGCTCCCCACGGATAGCATCCGTGAGATGATTGCAAATGCTGTGGCGCATCGCAGCTATCTTGAACCGGGAAATATACAGGTTGCATTATTTGATGATCGTTTGGAAGTGACATCTCCCGGAATGCTTTTGAATAATGTAACGATTTCAAAAATGATGGAGGGCTATTCAAAACCAAGAAACCCGGCGATTGCGAGAGCTTTTGCATACATGAAAATTATCGAAAAATGGGGGACAGGGATACCGAGGCTGTTTGAAGCCTGTGAAGAGTATGGATTACCTAAGCCGAAATTAATTGATTTTGATGGGGATTTCAGGGTAAATATGTATCGGCGGGCTGCGGGAGATTTTGGCATCAGGAGAAGTGGTTCAAATTGGCGGGGTGGATATAATGATGTCAGCAAGGTGACTGATAGGGTGACTGATAGGGTGACTGATAGAGAACAGGAAATTATTTTTTTATTATTGGAAGACGCCGGTTATACGATGCCACAGTTGGCAGAAAAACTAAATATCAGCAGGAAGACCGTAGCGGCAAGACTAAAGGTGTTGAAGGAAAAAGGAATCATTGAACGCGTAGGCTCCGATCGAAAAGGGTATTGGAAAATTAATAGTCAGCTTTATGGGCGGTGACGGATATTATCAGCGTTAAACATCTTTTGTTGCTGACAGGTCTGAAAATTATGTTCTAAATTTGATAACAGCAGATTTCTGACAGGGTTTCCGAAATTTTCGGGAACTCTTTTTTGTAGCTTTTTAATCGGTTGAGTTGTATTACAGGTGAAGGGTGGTGGGAATATGCAGAAAAGAGCTTCCTGTTTGAAAAACGATCAGGAAGAAAACAGCAAAAGAATCATTGAGACATATTCTCCGATGGTTTATCGCCTTGCATACTCGCTGGTAAAAAGCCGAACGGATGCAGAGGATATTCATCAGGAGGTGTTTCTGAGGTACTTGAAGTATAAGCCTTGTTTTAAAAGCGAGGAGCATGAGAAGGCATGGTTTATCAGGGTTACTACGAACCAGTGCAAGAATTTGTGGAAGATGGTCTGGAGGCGAAGAATAGTCAGTCTGTCGGAATATGAGGAGGACAGAGTAAGCAGTAGTCTGCAGGAGCAGGAACCGGGCGCAGAGGACAATATTATTGCTGTTGTGAAAACCTTGCCGCAAAAATACCGCGTTGTGATTCATTTATTTTATTATGAGGAATTGTCGGTTGATGAAATTGCGCGGGTTCTTGACCTGAAGCCGTCCAATGTGAGAACGCAGTTGACCAGAGCTCGTAAAAAACTAGGTGAACTATTGAAGGAGGAAATTTAATGTTTCAGGATGAATATAAGAAAGCCTATGACAAAATATATGCAGATCAGAGTAACTTGCAGGAACTGATGATGCGGGCAGAAGAAGCTTCCTTTAGGAAAAGAGGGCGGTTTGCAGGTCTTTTGCGTCCGATAGCTGTTCTGACGCTCTCGTTCTGTCTATTTTTTATGTTAGCTATTCCGGCATTAGCGGAACAGTTTCCCGGTATTTACAGAGTGATTCAGCAATTTGCCCCTGCACTTTCAGACTATGTCTTACCGGAGGAGGTCAGTGATACCAGATACGGCATTACACTACAGGTAGAGGCAATCCGCATAGACGGATGCAAGGCGGAGGTGCTTTTGTCGTTCAGCGACGTGGAGGGAAGCCGGGAAAATCAGATTGACGGAGAAGTAGATTTATATGACAGTTACAAAATCTATAATTACGGTGAAAAAGGTGTAATAGGCGGTTGCAGCTTTTTACAGTATGATGAAGCGGAGGACAAGGCGTATTTTAAGGTTGATATTACATCAGACAGGGGCTTCGATCAATGCAAGGTAAAATTTTCGGTGGCAAAGCTGTTGACTCATTGTAGTCTGGAGGAAAGGAGGATCAGCCTGAATGATCTGACAGATTGTCCCGAAGAGAAGACGGTTGAATATAATGGAATAGGAGGCGCATCGGAAAATAGGGGCAAAATACCTTTCCTCCTCGGCGATACAGCTTCCGGGAGCCGCATGGCAAGGGTAATGAATGTAGCGGACAGAAACGAAACCTTGTTGGAAGCGTTGACAATAACCGGTCTTTCGTATGATGAGGGGATACTGCGGGTACAGCAGTGCCGGGGAAGCTTCCGTGATGCAGACCGTCATATAAGAGTCTATCTGCGAGATGATGAGGGGAATGAAAGAATACCGGATTGCACCGTGGTATGGCAGGAAGAAATAGGAGATAAGAAGGTTCTCTTTGATGAAAGCTGGTTTGAATTATCGGAAAGCGGGCTGGACGATTATGAGTTGTTTGGTGAATATCGTATTACCGATAACTGTGTGGACGGAAACTGGCAGGTGATCGTGAATCTGGAAAAGGCATTGGAAGATTAAATGTCGTCTTTATCAAACACGACATTTTAGCAAGAAATGAGGAGAAAAAGGCACATTTAGGCAAGACAGAAATTGTCCTTCCGCCTATAATGTTCTAAATCTGGCTTTGTGCCGGACTGAGAGTATAAGGGGTGGAGGTAGCTATGAACAGTTTTCATACCAGACAGTACAGAAATCTATTTCAGCAGTGGGGGCGGAGCAATAGTGAGATAGAAGAACGGCTTGAGCTTATCTGGAACACATTTTTCTACGGTTCCGAGGAGGAGAGAATTTATCATCCGGTCGGAGACGATATGGGTTATCTTGAGGACACGGGAAATCATGATGTCAGGACGGAGGGAATGTCCTACGGCATGATGATCTGCGTGCAGATGGGGAAAAAGGAAGAGTTTGACAGAATCTGGAAATGGGTCTGCACATATATGTGGATGACGGAGGGCTATAGCGAGGGGTATTTTGCGTGGTCCTGCGGAACAGACGGAACAAGAAACGCGGATGGCGCTGCGCCGGACGGGGAAGAGTTTTTTGCGATGGCGCTTTTCTTTGCCTCCCACAGATGGGGAGACGGCGAGGGAATCTTCTGCTATTCCGAGCAGGCGAAGAAAATTCTCCGCGCCTGTCTGCATAAGGGAGAGAACGGACGGGACGGACAGCCGGCATGGAACCGGGAGAACGGTCAGATTCTGTTTGTGCCCGGAATTGATTTTACCGATCCCTCTTATCATCTTCCTCATTTTTATGAGCTGTTTGCACTCTGGGCAGACGAGGAGGACAGACCGTTCTGGAAGAGGGCGGCGGAGGTCAGCCGGAAGTATCTGAAGGAGGCATGTCACCCGGAGACGGGAATGTGCGCAGAATATGCTGAGTTTGACGGATCGCCCATGAGCCGGAAGCTGCCGTGGAGCAATGACAGGCATGACTGGTTTTTCTCGGATGCCTACCGGACGGTGGCGAATATCGGGCTTGATTATGAATGGTTCGGCGTGGATGAGGGTCAGCTTCAGGCGGCGGAGAAATTGCAGCACTTTCTCGGCGATGTGAGAAAGGAAGATCCATGGAAAATCTATGAACTGGACGGTACGCCGTTAGAGCAGGATGCCCTGCACCCGGTAGGAATGCTGGTGACGACGGCGCAGGGTTCCCTTGCCGTGATCGGACGCAGTACAGACGAGGAAGCAATCCGCATGGCATGGGATTGGATAAGGCGTTTCTGGGAGGAGCCTCTCAGAAAGGGTGACCGGAGATACTATGATAATTGTCTGTACTTCTTTGCATTTTTGGCGCTCAGCGGCAGATACAGGGTATGGTAAGCTCCGTTTTTGACAAAAGAAAATAAAGATGCTATCTTGTAAGGGAAGCTTTTGCGTTTATTACGGCAGGGGCTTCTCTTTTTCTTTTGATTTTTGAGAGCCGGGGTTCGGTCAACGAGGTTGGAACATGGAAAAACAAAGGATAAAAAACAAACGGCAGGAGACACGCTCCTTCAAGGATAATCTCAGGGACATGCTCGTCAGTCATTCCTTCAGACCCGCGCTGGAGATGGAGGTGATCTGCATTCTGGTAGTGATCTGCATCGGAGGCTTCTGGGGGATTTCAAAGAACAGAAATGCCAGCCATGAGATCTGCGATACCCTGAATACCGCTGTCACGGCATATGATGGATTTCTGATTGAGACGGCGGAGCAGGATCTGACCGGCACGGGAATTTCATCCACCAAGCGGACGGCGATCATGAAGGCGCTGTATACGGCATCGATTCAGGCGGGATACGACGCGGAGTTTTATCTGTTGGACGCGGAAGGGCGCGTTGTGACGAGCAGCCGTGGAGAACTGTCGGAGGAGGAGAAAGGCAGCGTCAGAAACTGGAGGGTGGTGGAGAGCGCAAGGCAGCAGCCGGGAGAATTGCAAATGGATGTCTCGAGGGGAACGGAGAGGTATCTTTTTCTGGCGCGGGCGGTAGAGCGGGACGGACAGTACGGCGGTTGCGTAATCCTGAAGATCAATGGAAAGGCGTTTGACGAGCTGCTCGCAAGGTACGCGGTGACAACCGTGATCGTGGGAGAGGATTACTGGGTGCTGGAGACGGATGCCTACCAGTTCGTTGATCCTATTGGCAAGCTGCGCGGGGAAATGAGGGCATACAGCGGAATCAAGCTCTTTGACCACGGCGTTTATTATGTGATGCATCAGATGCCGGAATGCGGTTATCTGACGGTATATACTTATTTTAATTACACAGAGGCGCTGCGGGTGCTGGTGACGGTACTGTTGACAGGCGCGGTAGTCCTGTTTTTCCTGTTCTTTGCCGGCGTGCGGAACGCGGAAAAGATGGCGGTAAAGGCGACGGAGGACATCTATGCGCTGAATGAAGCGTTCTCTGAGGTGACAGAGGGAAATCTGCATCCGGCGCTGGACATCCACAGCAGCACGGAGTTTGAGAATATCGGACAGGGCTTTAACCAGATGATCAGCAGTCTGAAGCACCAGATGGAGGAAAACAGGGAACTGGCGGAGGCGGTGGCATACGAGCAGGTAAAACAGCTTGCAAGTCAGTTCAAGTCGCACTTCCTTTTCAATACGCTTGATAATATCCGTTTTATTTGCAGACTTGCGCCGGAACTGGCGGAGAGCATGGTGATCTCGCTCTCGGAGCTTCTGCGTTACAATACTGGAAATCCGAATGAGAAGGTGACGATTGCCGAGGACATCAATTATATCAAAAAGTATTTTGAGATCATTAAGGTGCGTTTCGGAGATGCCTTCACCTATCATATAGAGGTGGAGGAAGAGGTGCAGGAGGCAATGATCCTAAAGCTGCTGATTCAGCCGTTGGTGGAAAACGCGATCAAGTACGGCTTCGGGGAGCGGGATCATATGGAAATATTCATCACTGCACACCGGCAGGGCGACAATGTCTGTATCAGCTGTCGGGATGACGGAGATGGCATACGACCTGAACTGCTGGCGAAGATTCAGGAGAATCTTGCCCAGGAGGAAAATAAGACGCCGCATCTGGGGCTTTACAATGTGCATCGCAGGCTTCAGCTCACCTATGGGCAGGAGTACGGACTGTCTTTGGAAAATTGCGGCGGACTGAGAGTCACGGTCATATTCCCGATGCAGATGGAATGACGGTGGAGAAGCTACACGGTGTAAACGGCGTGCATGGAGGTAACAGTGGAAAAGCTGAGAGTTGTGGTTGTGGAAGATGAATATTATGTGAGAAAGGGTATCATCCAGTCCTTTGACTGGGAGAAGCTGGACTGTGAGATCGTCGGGGAAGCGGCGAACGGCAAAGCCGGAATTGAGGTCGTGGAGGAGTGCAGGCCGGATCTGGTAATTGTTGACATTGAAATGCCGGTGATGGACGGAATCGAGATGGTGAGACGCCTGAAGGGAAAACAGTGCACGGCGGAGTTCATTTTCCTGACGGCGCATCAGAAGTTTACCTATGTGCACAGTGCGTTGAAGCTGGAGGCGATGGATTATCTGCTGAAGCCCTTCCGCTATGAAGATCTGGAGGAGTGCATAGAGAAGGTGCGCGTGAAGCGGCACAAGCTGGATGAGACAGAGGAGCAGGAGCTGCTTCTGACACAGCGGGAGCTGCAGGTGAAAAATAGTTACATCAAGGATGCAGTGGCTTATGTGAGAAACCATTATGCGGAGGACATCTCCAATGTCACGGCGGCGGAGCAGCTGGATATTAATTCGGCTTATTTCTGTCGGCTGTTTAAGAAGGAGACGGGCTATACCTTCGGACAATATCTTACGAACTATCGCATTCATGTGGCGGCAGGGCTGCTGGCGAATTTTGACATCCGGGTAAACGAGGTCGCAGAGCAGGTCGGCATAGCGGACAGTAACTATTTTTCGCAGGTGTTCAAGAAGATTATGGGCATGACACCCAAAGAGTATCAGGATGCGAAAAAGGTGTTTTAAAATGTCAAAATTTTAAAGAGAAATGTCAAAGCCCTCTATTAGAAAGTGGCGGCGGGATCACTATAATAAAATTACAAAAAAGATTTCCTAAAATCTTTCTAAGGGAGGAAAAAATATGAAAGCAAAAAAGGTAATCAGTTGTTTGATGGCAGGGGCAATGGTACTTTCCATGGCAGCCTGCGGTTCAGGGGATGCTACAAATGATGCAAGTTCATCCAAACAGGAATCCACAAATTCTTCCGTTGAGGAGAGCCAGAGCTCATCCAACGAAATGACACTGGATGAGTTGGTTGCGGCAGCACAGGAAGAGGCAAGCGCAGCAGATGCAGGCACCTTTATGGTATATGCGCCCACCAGCCGAATTGAGAAGGCTCTGAAGGCATTTTCCGAGGAGTACGGCATTCAGGGTGAGTATTACAACGAGAGCGGTCAGGATCTGTACACTAAGCTGACAACAGAGCTGGAAGCGGGAGTAAAGGACACAGCGGACGTTGCACTGTTGCAGGACTCCTACCTGTTCCAGACACAGCTGCAGAACTATGATTATATTGAAAATTATATACCGCCTTATCTCTCTGATGTGATTAACGCGGACGACCAGAATCCTCTGGTTTGCTACTATTACAACAAGCTATTCATCTTCAACAACACAAACGGCATGGAGGGCATCAGCAATGTATGGGCATTGACCGATCCCGCGAACGAGGGCAAGACCTTCATGAAGGACATCAGTAAGGAGTCCGTCAACAAGAACTTCCTCGCAATGCTGACAAAGGATGAGTGGGCTGACAAGCTGGCAACAGCTTACAAGGATTACTTCGGCACAGACATCGTGCTTGACGACGACTGCCAGAATGCAGGCTATCAGTTCATCAAGAACTTTCTTGCAAATGTAACCTTTGGCTCGGGCGACGGCGACATTGCAACAGAGCTTGCAAACGGTAACGGCGGTAATGTGGGACTTTTCGTTTACTCCAAGCTGCGTGATGACAGCGTGACACAGGAAAACCTGACAGTGGCTGCTTATCAGGATGCACAGCCCGAAGGCTTCTCCGGCTTCATGTACCCGATGTACCTTCAGATGATCAAGGGCACCGACAGACCGTACACCTCACAGCTGTTCATCTACTTCCTGATGACGGAAAAGGGCTTCAAGTCTGCATTCCAGACAAAGGAATCTGACATCGGAACCTACTCTGCAAACAGCACGATCAGTTCCCTTGACGGTGACAGAGAGCTTGCTTTCTGGAAGGATTGCCTTGTAAGCGAAGATCCTCAGTACCTGCAGGAGGCATATGCGGCAGGAATCCTTGACTTCATCACTTACTGCACGAATAAATAACGTTAAGGAAAGCAGAGAGCACTGTGAAATAGTTGCATGATTTTGCAGTGCTCTTTTTCTATCCATTTTCAGGAAGGAGTTCAGATGAGAAAACTAAAAAATCGGTTAAAAGCATTTTTCTCCAAGCCGGCAAACATCATTCTGGTGATTTTCGCGCTGCTGCTGATCGTTCTCACGCTTTATCCGCTGTGCGAGCTGCTGCGCCACACCTTCGTCATTCACGCTACGGATGCGACAATCTTCCCGGGAACCAGAAAGGGAGATATGTCGCTGAGAAGCTGGAAGAAGCTGCTGTTTACGGAGGCAAATAAATACAGTCTTATCAACTTTTACAAGCCAATGCTCAATTCCATCGTACTGGCGACACTGTCGGCACTGTTTGCATTGATTTTTGGCGGAACGGTTGCCTGGTTTGTGACAAGAACCAACATGAAGGCAAAGAAGTTTATCTCCTCTGCTTTCATTTTCCCTTACATCATGCCGTCTTGGACGCTCGCGCTGTTCTGGCTGAACATGTTCAAGAATCCGAATGTTGGAACCGGTTCCTCCGGCTTTATCCATTCCCTGACGGGTTGGTGTGCACCGGAATGGTTTGTCTACGGACTCTTTCCGCTGGTTGTCGTATCGGGACTGCATTACGCGCCGTTTGCTTACATCTTTATCGGTGGTATTTTAAGAAATATGGATGCCAACCTTGAGGAGGCGGCGACCATTCTGAAGGCATCGAGACGCAAGATTCTGCTGCGCATTACGCTTCCGATCGTAAAGCCCGCAATCCTGTCGACCTTCCTTCTGGTATTTGCAAGCGTTATGGGATCTTACGCGGTGCCGATCTATCTGGGTTCGCCTGTGAACTTCTATGTGCTCACGACGAAGATGAAAACCCTGCAGACGACGGCACTCGGACAGGCATATATCATCGCCCTGTTCATGGTGGTGCTCGGCGCATTGATTATGTTGTTTAACAATGTCTTTATCGGAAACAGAAAGTCCTACACGACGGTAACGGGAAAATCCTCACAGATTTCCCTTGTGAACCTGAAAGCCGGAAAGTACATAGTGTCCGGCATCCTCTGCCTGATTTTGTTCTTTGTATGTATCATGCCGCTGATCTCCTTCGGACTGGAGTCCATCATTATCAAGGCGGGAGACTACTCGGCATCCAATATGACGCTCAACTACTGGATCGGTGACGCCGGTTCCGTTTCCACCACGATCGGAAACAGCGGTATTCTGAAAGACCCTGCGATCTGGTCGGCTATGGGAAATTCGTTAAAGCTGTCCATTATCTGCGCCCTGATCGCCGGAAGCTGCGGCGTGATCATCGGCTATGCGGTAGTCAGAAGAAAGGGAACCAAGCTCTCCAACTGGGTCAGCGGACTTTCCTTCTTCCCGTATCTGGTTCCGGCAATGGCATTCAGTGCGATTTATCTGGCGATTTCCACGAACTTCCCGTTCCTGACGAATTCGTTCCTGATTCTCGTTCTGGTCGGCTCCGTGAAATATCTGCCGTTTGCAACCAAGGCGGGCACGAACTCCATGCTCCAGCTTTCTCCGGAGATCGAGGAGGCGGCAGCGATTTACGGCGTTCCGTGGCTTAAGAGAATGACAAGGATCATCATTCCGATCCAGAAGACCAGCATTATTTCCGGTTTCCTGCTTCCGTTCGTGTCCTGTATGCGTGAACTGTCACTGTTCGTCATGCTGGTAAGCTCCAAGACGCAGACGCTGACGACCATGCTGATGACCTACAACGAGAAGGGAGCTTCCCAGTACGGAAATGCAATCAACCTGCTGATCATTCTGATCGTGCTGTTTGTGAACTTTACCGTAAACAAGGTGACCGGGGCATCCATAGATAAGGGCGTGGGCGGAAATTAGTGTCTTCGCAAGCTTGTCACAAACTCGATATGCGCAGAGGGCATGCGCAGGAAAGGAGATAATATGCCGGAAATTATTTTGAAGAATGTTAGAAAACAGTTTGGCGATAAATTTGTTGCAGTTGAGAATCTGAATATGGTGATAGAGGACAGGTCGTTTATCACGTTACTCGGGCCGTCCGGCTGCGGAAAGACGACGACGCTGCGTATGATCGCAGGTCTGGAGACACCCACATCGGGACAGATCATCATTGATGGGGAGACCGTATTTGACGCGGAGAAGGGCATCAATGTTCCGCCCGACAAGAGAGATGTCGGCTTCCTGTTCCAGAATTACGCGCTCTGGCCGCATATGACGGTCTATAAGAATATTGCGTTTGGTCTGGAAAATCTGAAGTGGCCGAAGGACAAGATCGCGGAGCGCGTGAAGGAGCTGCTTGTGATGCTCAAGATCGAACAGTTTGCGGAGCGTTATCCGAGCGAGCTGTCCGGCGGTCAGCAGCAGAGAGTGGCGATTGCGAGAACGCTGGCGCCGAAGCCGCGTGTGCTGTTTATGGATGAGCCTCTTTCCAATCTGGATGCGAAGCTGAGAGGCGAGATGAGAACGGAGCTGAAGCGTCTGCATGTGGACACAAATTCCACGTTCATCTATGTTACGCATGACCAGCTCGAGGCAATGACTCTTTCCACGAAGGTATGCCTGATGGAAGCAGGAAAACTCCGTCAGTTCGCACCGCCGCTGGAAATTTATCAGAGACCGGAGAATATCTTTGTGGCAGATTTCATGGGAAATCCCACAATGAATTTCCTCGATGCGGAGATGACACAGTGTGAACAGAATACTGCTAAGCTTTCCTTCTGCGGCATTCAGGCAAAGTATACGGCGGAAGCGCCGCTGCCGACGGTGAAGGATGTTGTCATCGGAATCCGTCCGGAGCACATTGGCATCCTGGAGGACGGACAGGTCAAGGCATCTATTTATACGACGCTGCCGACCGGTATGGAGACGACGGTGAAGGTGATGCTCGGCGGACAGGTTCTGTCAGCAGTTGTATTCGGCGGAGTTGATTATGCGGTGGATCAGCAGATTGCAATCAGCTTTCTCGACAGCCAGATCCTCTTGTTTGACAAGGCGACTGGTGATAGAATAGCAGTAGGAAAACTTGAAATTTTGTAGGGGTTGATGACTTATGGAAGCATGGGTGATAGAGCAGGGAACATATTTTATACAGGTTGTGCTGGCGGGACTGTGCGGCATTGCCATCGGTGCGGAGAGACAGAGCCGTATGAAGTCGGCGGGTGTCAGGACACATTTTATGGTGGCAGTGGCATCGGCGGTTATGATGATTATTTCCAAGTTCGGCTTTATGGATGTCATTGTGATCGACAGCGTCAGTGTGGACGCTTCGCGTGTGGCTGCCGGTATTATCACGGGCATCGGTATCCTCGGAGGCGGTCTGATCTTTACCGGAAAACAGGGATTAGTCAGCGGTATGACGACGGCTGCTGGTATCTGGGTAACGGTCGGCATCGGCATGGCGATGGGCTCGGGAATGTATGCCCTCGGCTTTTCCGTGACGATACTGATTCTCGCAGTACAGTTTTTGTTCCACAAGAACCTGAAAATTTGCAGGGAACCGCTCAGAGGTCAGCTGGTCTTCTCTGTGGATAACAGCCCGGAAGCGGTCGAGGAGGTTCTGGAGAAGCTGGAAGGTCTGGACATGGAGGTGAGCCGTGTGAAGACCGAGATCAAGGATAAGAAGACAAGCCTGATCCGGTGCAGCGTGATCCTGAAGCCGGGTATGAGCCGGAAGGAGTTTGCGAAGCAGATCGCCGGGATGGATAAGATTATATCTTACGAAATCTAAGGTTAAGATGTTTGGGTGAATAATGGGGCAAAGAGCTGTGGAAATTGGCACTCTTTGCCCTGTTAAATGAAAGGGACTGGTATATGAGCAAATATGATACGCTGTGGAAATGGGTCGGGGAAAATGGTACTGACAGTTTTTGCCTGACTTATGCGGAGATTGAAAAGATTGCCGGACTGCCCCTTGACCATTCCTTTCTGAAATATAAAAAGGAACTGGCGGATTACGGCTACGAGGTCGTAAAAATATCCATGAAGGAGCAGAATGTTACTTTCCGGAAGCTTGAACAGTAGTACTCGGCATGTGAAATTAAAGCGAAAATGACAATTAAGGGAGAGAGCATAGTGCTTCACTGTCTGTGAGGTTACGAATTCCGTCTGGAAAGTCGGCTTACGATAAAGCGTTCTGCGGCATGAGCGAGCATGGTGAGCAGCAAGCATTCCGAGACATAAAAAACATAGCCCACACCGATGGAGAACACAAAGGACGCGAGGGCATCGATTGTCAATTCACGGACATTCACTCTTTTGAAAATGATTGCCTGTACAATAATGTCTACGACCCAGATAAAGGCATTAATCAGGACTCCATATAAGTAATTCAGCTTCCATGCTTCAAGTATCATACAGACAAAGGTCTGCATCATTGCACGCTGGGGCAGCTCCATGAGGGCAGCCTCCAGACAGGCGGCAGGCAAATGCACGGTTTCACTGCTTCTGGCACCCAGCTTAATCAGGCAGGTCAGCAGAACCGTGACCATGAGGATTCCCCACAGCTTCCACCGGCAGAGTGCGGCGATGTGAAGAGGAACCTCTCTTTTTATCAGCCATATTACAAGGGTTGGCAACAGCGCGGAAAGAAGTGGCTGTGCTGCCTCGAACCGATCCAGTTTTTTCTTATGCATGATCTGTTTGCACAGGATATGACATCCGAACCATATCCCACTCAGCAAAAATCCCAGAACGAAAGTGATAAGGTATTTCAACTGTTTTAACCCCTCCTGATTGGTGTTGAAAAATGCGTGCATACCTGCGGAAATCGCGTTAGCATGGAAAAGGCATGTACCGCCGGCAGGAGTGTACCTGTGGAAACCGTGTAAGCGGAGTTACCGCAGGTATGTTCAGTAGGAGTTACCCCAGATACGCCTTGAGGAGTGCAAAGGTGGCGGAAACGCCGTCCTTGTGGGACCGCTCGTAGCCGTGGGAGGCATAGACACCGGGACCGATGAGACCGTGCCGCGCGTCGATTCCGGCAGAGAGTGCAGCATCGGCGTCAGAGCCGTAAAAGGGATAGACATCAGCTGCATAATCGACATTTTCGCGTGTCGCAGCTTCGATCAGCCCGCGCACGACATCATAGTGGTAAGGCCCGTGGCTGTCCTTGACACAGATGGATACCTGCCGTTCCGTACATTCCAGACCGTCGCCGACACAACCCATATCCACGGACAGAAGCTCTTCTACATCAGCAGGAATGGAGGCACATGCACCGTGACCGATCTCCTCGAACACAGTGATATGCTGGTAAACCTTTCTGGAAGGGGTCATGCCTTCATCTTTCAGATACTTTGCGTAGCCAAGCAGAATGGCAGTACTCAGCTTGTCATCCAGAAAGCGGCTCTTGATGTAACCGGATTCGGTAATGCGGGTTCGGGGATCGAGGCAGACAAAGGAACCGTTGGCAATGCCGAGTGCTTTGACCTCATCCTTGGAGGAGACGTTGGCATCCAGCAGCACCTCAACGGAATCGAAGGTGCGCTCGGTCTTCTGATAGTCACCGTTTACATGGATCGAGGCATCCTTCAGCTGGACGGTTCCCTCGTACACTCTGCCGTCCAGAGTATATACGCGGCAATTTTCCGTCTCGACGTTGTTGGCGTTCAGACCGCCGACTCTTGTGAGCCTCAAATTTCCGTTATCCTTGATTTCCGCGACCATAGCGCCGAGAGTATCGACATGAGCCATGGTGAGCACGGCATTTCCCACGCCGCCGAGGTTCACAAGGACACCGCCCTTGCGCGTCTTTTCCGGTTGATAGCCAAGTCTCCGATATTCCTCCATCAGATAGTCCGTCACCTTGCCGGTGAAACCGGAAGGACTGTCTATCGCCAGAAGCTTTTCAAGCTGTTCCATAATGTAGTCAAGATATTTTTCCATGTTTTTCACAGATCCTTTCGTTAATATTACCCATCACTCTCTGTATTCTACAGCATATAACCATAAGATGCAATCAATTCAGAGGGCTGGTGAGCAGAATCCGCGCTGCAATATAGAGGACAACGAGAAAGAGCACATTGTACAGCGTGAAAACTTTCAGGTAAGCTCCCTTTCGGGCATTCCGGCTGCCACTGTACAGGCGATAGGAGATCACGCTTGCAAGGGAAGCAATCAGGGTGCCAAGTCCACCCACGTTGACACCGTAGAGAAGCGGCAGTGCCTGATCGGTAAAGCCCGAGAGCAGGATAGCGGCCGGGACGTTACTGATACACTGGCTGAACAGTGCACCCAGCAGAAGTTCTCGCCCGGTGATGAGAGAACGCAGCAGGTCGGATATTGCCGAGATTCTCTGCATATTGCCAATAAAGAGAAAGAAGCATACAAAGGTCAGCAGCAGGAAATAATCCACCGACCCAAAGAGCTTCCTGTCCAGAAAAAACACAGCGCAGATCAGTATTCCCAACATGATTGGCCATGAAATAAGCCGGAAGACACAGAGCAGGCATACCAGAAATAAAAGTGTGTAGGCGATCAGCTTATGGACGGCAGGAATCTTGACTGTCGGGGAAGAAGTCTGACCGGCAGGAGCAGCCAACGGTCTGTTTGGCAGCAAAATGGAGCAGAGAAGCAGCAGCCCTGCAGAGAGGGCTGACAGCGGCAGCATATGCAGTACAAAATCTGCCGGAGAAAATGCATAGGTCGAGTACAGGTATAGATTTTGCGGGTTGCCGATAGGAGTCAGCATACTGCCAAGGTTTGCGGCGATGGTCTGGAGCACAACGACGGGAATCAGCAGCTTCGCCTCTCCTGCCATGGCAAAGAGCATTACGGCAAAGGGAACAAAGGTGAGGAGTGCCACATCGTTTGTGATTAACATGCTGGAAAAGAAACATAGGAAGACCAGCAGCAGGCATAGATGGCGGGTACAGCTTGCCTTTGCAAGCAGACGGTCGCCCAGATAGCGGAAGAAACCGATGCTCTGAAATCCGGCGACGACCAACATCAGCCCGAACAGCAGCGCCAGCACACGGTAATCAATATAGTCAAGGTAGGCGGCGGAAGGCGGCACAATAAACGCCGAAATGACGGCAAGCAGCCCTGCGGCGCAAAGCACCGCTTCTTTTTTCATAAATGACAATAAGCTTTTCATATCTGTTTATCCTCTGTTTCTATATTTGCTTTCCGATATTTGCGAACTCTATAAAATTCAGTTAACAGTTGTGCAGAATGCACCTGACCACAAGCAGTGCACTCTGGAGCCGCCGGCGCT
>USGM01000008.1 GCA_900554205.1 uncultured Lachnospiraceae bacterium | reverse complement strand
TGCGTCGGCGATGACAGAACCTATTCTTATCTGGAATCCAGAAATGGAAATACGCTCTCTGACAGGGTTCTGACGAACGTGTTGAAGGATGTTTATCCGGAATATAAGACTTACAGCTATCTGGACAGGGGATCTGACGAGAGACAGTACAATGCTCCGGGGGTTGATCTGCCTGTCTGCGATTTCTGCCGCTCGAAATATGGGGAATACCCGGAGTATCATACTTCGGCGGATGATATGAGTCTGATTTCTCCGAGAGGTTTGTCGGGGGCATATCATGTAATGACCCAGGTGCTTGCGGCGCTGGAGATGAATGGATTTTACAGAGTCAACTGCCTTTGTGAACCACAGCTTGGAAAAAGGGGACTGTATCCGACCGAGAGCAGGAAGGGAATTTACCATGAAGTAAAGAAACTGACGAACCTGATCGCCTATGCGGACGGAGAACGGGATCTGATTGAAATCAGTACAAAGATCGGAGTGCCTCTGGTGGGATTGATTCCCATTGTGGAAAAGCTGGTGGCAGCTGGACTGTTAGATAAGCTGAAATAGAGCAGATGAAAGAGGAAAAGGTATGCTGAAGTCGGTACTGGATTATCTTGAGAATAGCGAAAGAAAGTATCCGGACAAGCCTGCGGTGGTGGATGAACAGGGAACGGATACTTACAGACAGCTGGCACACAGTGCAAGGTCAGTGGGGACCGGTCTGGTGGAGCGGGGACTCAGACCGAACATGGTAGTTGCCGTTATGATCGGCAAGAACCGGAAGGCGCTGTCTGCGTTCTGGGGGATTACCTATGCCGGAGGAATCTATGCTCCCATGGATTGCGGCGCTCCTGCGGAAAGGCTGAAGAAAATATTTGAGGTACTTTGCCCGGTATATGTGTTGACGGATGCTGAAAACGCTGCGGCTGCCGCACAGCTGGTCTGCGGAGAGCAGATTCTTTACTGGGAGGAGCTCACAGACACGAAGCCGGATGAGGACAGACTGGCAGAAATCCAGAAGAGACGTATTGACGTTGATCCGCTCTATATTATCTGCACTTCGGGATCGACCGGTGTTCCCAAAGGAGTCGTCATCAGCCACAGGGCGGTCATCGATTTCACGGAGGAGTCAAGCGAGGTAATGGACTTTTCGGAAAAGGAAAGCTTTGCAAATCAGGCTCCCTTTTATTTTGACGCGTCGGTTCCTGACCTGTACTGTACGATCCGCAATTCGGCGACACTTCATATCATTCCCGAGAAATGGTTTTCATTTCCGATCAGGGTTTTGGAATATATCCGTAAAGAGAAAATAAATGCTATTTTCTGGGTGCCGTCTGCGCTGATTGTCACGGCAAATCTTCGCGCATTGCCGGAGGTTGATGTCACATGTCTGAAGAAGATTATGTTCTGCGGGGAAGTCATGCCGGTCAAGCAGTATAATATGTGGAAAAAATATGTGCCAGATGCTGTCTATGTGAACTATTACGGCCCTTCTGAGACGACTTATGCAAGCACCTATTATATCATCGACCGTAATTTCTCCCCGGAAGAGACACTTCCCATAGGCAATGCCGCTGTGAATACGGATGTACTGATACTGAATGAGTGCAGCAGGGAGTGTGAGAGGGGAGAGATCGGAGAACTCTGTATCAGAGGTTCGGGTGTTGCGCTGGGCTATTACAACAACCCGGAAAAGACGGAGGAAGCGTTTGTGCTGAATCCGCTGACACCGTTTTACAGGGATATTATGTATCGGACGGGAGACCTTGTAAAGCGCAATGAGCGGGACGAGATTATGTATGTGGGACGAAGGGATTTTCAGATCAAGCACATGGGTTACCGCATCGAGATGGGTGAAATTGAGGCGGCGGTAATGGGAATCGATCAGGTTCAACGCGCGTGCTGCATATATAACAGACGAAAACAGACAATCATACTCTTATACGCAGGGACAATTTCTTCCGAACAGGTGAAGGAGGAAGTGAAAGAGAAGGTTCCGGCATACATGGTACCGGGAGTCATAAAGCAGCTGGATCAGTTGCCGATGAATGCGAACGGCAAGGTTGACAGAAGGCTTTTGGGGGAACAATATGGGGGATGATTATTTGTTTGAAAGAGCAATCATTCTTGGCTCGGGAAAGCTTGCCTTCCAATGCGCGGTGCTGACAAGAGAGCATCTTGCGGATGTGGAGGTATTGGAGTATAAGATTACGGAAAGTACAGTGCTGCGCGCACTTTGCGATAAGGAGGGCATTTTGTACCGATGCTGCTCAAAGGATGAGCTGAACGAAAGGCTTATGCAGGAGCAGCGAAAGTGTCTGGTTGTGAGTGCCGCTAACAGTTACCTTATCCCTCAAAGGGTAATCGAAAAGGAGAACCTTGTTGTAATCAACTGGCACAATGCGCTTCTGCCCGCACATAAGGGGAGAAATGCAGAGGCATGGAGCATCTATGCGGGAGACGAGATGACCGGAATTACCTGGCACATGGTGACAGGGGATGTGGATGCGGGGGACATTATTGTTCAGGAGGAAATTCCTATTGACGAAGGCATGACCGCATTAAAGCTTTATCAGAGACAGTGCGAACTTGGGGCGGAGGTCTATGGCAGGATGCTTAAGACAGTACTAAAGGGCGGCTGCCGGCTGCGCAGACAAATGCCTGCGGGCACAGAGGCAATGCACTATTCGTGGGAGAGACCGAATGACGGATATCTGGAGACTGACTGGGACAGCACAAAGATGAGCCGCTTTCTGAGGGCAATGGATTACGGCGGCCTTTTGCTTCTTGGGCAGATGCATGTGAGATGGGAAGAAAACGAATATCATTTTCACAGATATAAAATTTCCGAAAAATCCGGAGAAGGGGACAGCTTTGCAGACGGCAATCTGACACTGCATCGTGGAGCGTATGAGATTGTGTTGAGAGGCTTAAAGCGCAGGGACGGTTCTGAGGAAATATAGATTTTATAAATTATGGAGGAAGCGATGAATATACAGGAGAGAATACTGGAGATTTTGAGTGGAATGAATGCGGATGCAGACTTTGCGCATTCAGAGAATTTTATTGAGGATGGTCTGCTGGATTCTTTTGAAATTGTCAATCTGGTTTCGGAATTGGAAGATGCATTTGAAATTGAAATCCGGGGCACGGATATAGTGCCTGAGAACTTTGAAAATATCGACAGAATTTCGGCGCTGATCGGAAAATATAAAGAGGGGAAATAGTCATGGAGATGCTTTCCTATGAAGAATGGCTCAGGCAGTCCGGCTGGATTCAAAAGGGCGATTGCCTGTATGTCGTCTCCGATATGCTGGAGCTGGCTAAGACAGTAAGAGAACAGGGGAGAAGACTGGATAGAAACAGCGTGATCGACACACTGCAGGAACTGGTCGGGGAGAGCGGCACCCTGCTTTTTCCAACCTTCAACTGGGATTTCTGTAAGGGAATTGGATTTGATTACTACAGAACACCGGTGAAGACGGGGGCGCTGCCCAAAGCGGCGCTAGGACGCCCGGATTTCTCCAGAACGGCCCATCCGTTGTATTCCTTTGCTGTCTGGGGCGACAGAAAGGAAGAATTGATGGGCATTGACGCAATAGATGCTTTTGGGAAGGGAACCATCTTTGAGAGACTGTATGATTGGGATGCCAGGGTACTGGTCATCGGGCTGGAACCTCTGGAAGGGGTTACTTATATCCATCATGTCGAGCAGATGGTCGGAGTTCCCTACCGTTACAATAAGGAATTTACGGCGGATTATACGGATGCGGCTGGCAGGACAGAGCAGAGAACCTACAGGATGTACGTCAGGGATCTGCAGCTGAATCCACAACATATCAATGGCTTTGAGCCGCTGGCGAAAAAAATGATGACCGAGGGAATGATTATGAGCCGGGAATATGGAAGTGTGGAAAACCACTTCTTACGGATCAGGGATCTGGATCAGGCGGTGAGAGAAGATATTGTAAACAACGACTCACAAAATATGTATCGGTACGGTATCACAGATAGAAGGCAGGAAAAGGCGTGAAAAAAGATAAAAACAAGAGCAGAATCTACGTGTGCCATACCTATTACCATGTCTACGTTACCTTTTTAAAGGAGCTGAATCTGCCGGTGTCGGAGCGTGGAAAAGCGACGTTAGTGCTGAGCAGGATGTCGATTAACTTTGAACAGCTGAAGGACAGGGTGGAGTCTACCGGCTTATTCCGGAGTGTGTATGAATTTGATGAGAAGCGGGAGGATTGTTTCCCGGAGCTGGCGAAGTACAGACAGGATAAGGGGAATATCTTTTTTAATATGCTGTCCCGGATACGCTTTACCAAAAGGCTTGCAAAGCTGAATGAGCCCTATGTTCCGGTCGATTTCAGGGAATATCGGAATGTATATGTATTCTGTGACAGTGATCCCATTGGATATTATTTAAACTGGAAGCATATCCGTTATCATGCAGTCGAGGACGGATTGAACTGCCTGGTGCATTTTGATGCCGCCAGATATGACAACAGAGGGCATTTTGCATTAAAGGCGTTTCTCTCGAGGAAACTTAACTTGATTTTTGTACAAAACGGTTATGGAAAGTACTGTATCGACATGGAAGTGAACGACATTGCCTCCATTCCGTACCCTTGTCCGCAATATATAGAGCTGCCGAGACAGACGCTGGTGGATGGCCTGAAGGACGGGGATAAGGACATTATTCTGAAGGCGTTTATCCGCGATAAGGAAACGCTGGAGGAGCAGATCAGGAAAGCAAACGAGAAGACGGATAAAATATTGATTCTGACAGAGCCGCTCTGTACTCTGGATGTAAGGGAGAGAATTTTCCGGGATATTGTGACGGAATATGAGAAGGAAGGAACCGTATTTCTCAAGCCCCATCCGAGAGATGTTCTGGATTATAGAAAGCTTTTCCCGGAATATCCGCAGTTTGACGCGACAGTGCCGATGGAAATTCTGAATTTCTTCCCCGGGCTTCGCTTTAAAAAGGTAATATCGGTTATGACAGAGATCAAAGCGATCCGGTTTGCGGATGAATGCGTGAAATTGGGAATTGATTTCATGGATCGGTATGAGGCGCCCGAAATACACAGGCAGAATGCTATGATAGAGAGGTCATAAATGCTTCGGATAATAAAAAAACTTCGTATTTTATTGGATAGAAAACAGAAAATGTCTATGGTTGGACTGATATTTCTTATGATCATAGGTGCGTTTCTCCAGACGGCAGGTGTGGGCATGCTGGTACAGGTGGTGAGCGTTGTGATCGATCCTGAATCCATAGAGAAGAGCGGGATTGTCCGTTCTTTTTATGATTTCCTCGGGTGCCAGGACTTCCAGACCTTTTCCGTTACGGTGATGGCTCTTCTGATCGGTGTATTTATCGTGAAGAATACATTTCTGTTTGTACAGCTTAAGCTGACCTTCGGCTTTGTCTATAAGAATCAGTTTGCAACCTCCGAGCGGATGATGCGGAATTATCTGCGCAGGGGATATGAATATTTCCTGAATGCGGACACGGCAGTGGTGCAGAGAAGCATCACCTCGGATGTGAATAATATGTATGCGCTTGTGCTGGCATTGCTGCAGCTGATGTCGGATGGCGTGGTTTCTCTCTTTGTGGTGGCTTTCTGCTTTGTGACGAATGGTGTGATGACGGTACTGCTCGGTGCCACGCTGGTCGTGCTGATGCTCGCGGTGAAGAAGGTCTTAAAGCCCATTATGCGTAAGGCGGGCGAGGACAACCAGAATTATTACAGCGGTCTGTTCAAATGGATTTCCCAGACGGTACAGGGAATTAAGGAGGTTAAAATTTCCTGCCGGGAGCAGTATTTTGTGGACGAATATTGTAAGTGCGGCGCAGGCTATGTGAATGCCGTACAAAAAAACAGCCTCTACAATAATATCCCCAAGCTTCTGATTGAGACGGTGTGTATTGCAGTGATGGTGATCTACATGATTGTACTTACAGTTTCGGGAACCTCCGCGGAGAATATGCTGGAGGTGCTGTCAACATTGGCGGCGGCAGCGTTTGTACTCCTTCCGGCGGTAAACAGGATCAATAACCAGATCAATGCCATTGCATATGCTGAGCCCTGCTTTATGTCGGTCAGCGATAATCTGCAGGAGGAAATCGATGATTCCAACGTAGATATGTCTTTTGCGGCGGTAGACAGGAAAAAGCTGGAAATTAAAAAAAGCATTGAACTGAAGGATATTGTCTATGCCTATCCCAATACGGACAGACTGATCTTTGATCGGGCGAACCTGACAATTCCGATCGGAGCATCGGTGGGGCTTGTCGGAACATCAGGGGCCGGAAAGAGCACGATCGTGGATATTTTGCTTGGATTACTCGAAGTGCAGGGGGGACAGATCTGCGCGGATGGCGTTGAGGTGAAGGCACAGTACAGGAGCTTCCTTAAGAATATCGGCTACATACCGCAGATGATCTTTATGCTGGATGACACTATCCGCAGGAATATTGCTTTTGGCATACCGGATGAAGAGATCGACGAGCAGCGTGTGTGGGAGGTGCTGGAGGAGGCACAGCTGGACGAGTTTGTGAGGTCGTTGCCCGAAGGACTGGAAACCGGAATAGGGGAGCGGGGCATCCGCCTCTCCGGCGGACAGAGACAGAGAATCGGAATCGCCAGGGCACTGTATCACGATCCGGAGATTTTGATTCTGGATGAGGCAACTTCGGCGTTGGACAACGACACTGAGGCGGCGATCATGGATTCGATCAACCGTTTTCAGGGCAGAAAGACGCTGATCATTATTGCGCACAGACTTCAGACGATAGAAAAGTGCGATCTGGTCTATCGGGTAGAAAACGGTCAGGCAAAGCTGGAGAGAGGGAAGCTATGAAGAGATTGGCAGTGATAACGGCACGAGGCGGGAGCAAGCGCATTCCGCGAAAAAATATCAAGGATTTTTGTGGGAAACCCATTCTGGCGTACTCGATCAGAGCCGCGGTGGAGTCAGGGGTATTTGATGAGATCATGGTATCCACGGATGACATGGAGATTGCGGAGATTGCGAAGAAATATGGCGCAGAGGTTCCCTTTTATCGCAGTGAAGCGACGGCAAATGACTTTGCGGTAACCTCGCAGGTACTGGGGGAGGTTATTGAGGAATATAGCAGGAGAGGGAAAAATTTTGATGAGGTCTGCTGCATTTACCCGACGGCGCCCTTCGTGACGGGAGCGCGGTTAAGAGAAGCGATGGAGAGCCTGGCGGACACGGGAGCGGACAGTGTGCTTCCGGTGGTCAGATTCAGTTTTCCGCCGCAGCGGGGAGTGAAGTTGAACGATGGCTGTCTGGAGTATGTATATCCGCAGCATCGGAACACAAGATCGCAGGATCTGGAGCCGTGGTATCATGATGTGGGTCAGTTTTACTGCATCCGTGTTGAAAGCTTTTTGAAACAGAGAGGTCTTGTCATGGAAAAGACAGTTCCGCTTGTCCTGTCTGAGATGGAAATTCAGGATATTGACACGGAAGAGGACTGGAAGCTGGCAGAACTGAAATACCGGCTGTTACAGAAAACAGCCAACCGATAATCGACGGAGGTAAGAACGTGGATAGAATCAAAATCGGAGAACGATGGATCGGAAAGGACTGTCCGGCATATATGATAGCCGAGATGTCGGCAAATCATGCGGGAAGCATCGAGAGAGCAAAAGAGATCATTCATGCGGCAAAGGAAGCAGGGGCGGACTGTATTAAAATGCAGACCTATACGCCGGATACATTGACGATTGACTGTGATAATCCGTATTTCAGGGTCGGCTCCGGCACATGGAATGGAGAAAATTTATATCAGTTATACGGCAAGGCATATACTCCGTGGGAGTGGCAGGGCGAGCTGAAGAAGGAAGCCGAAAAGGTGGGGCTTGACTTCTTTTCTACACCGTTTGACAGGACAGCGGTTGATTTCCTGGAGGGGCTTGGGGTACCGTTTTACAAGATTGCTTCTTTTGAACTGGTGGACATTCCGCTGATAAAGTATGTGGCTTCCAAGGGCAAGCCCATTATTCTTTCCACGGGAATGTCGAATCTGGGGGAGATAGAGGACGCAGTCAGGACAATCCGGGAACAGGGAAATGAAAATATTGCCCTGCTGCGCTGTGCAAGTGCATATCCGGCAATTACGGATCAGATGAATCTGCGGACTATGCAGAATATGGGGGAAGTCTTCGGCGTTCCGGTGGGACTTTCCGATCATTCCATGGGATCCGTGGGCGCGGTCACCGCAGTTGCGCTGGGTGCAAAAATTATTGAGAAGCATTTCTGCCTCGACAGGGCAATCGAAAACCCGGATTCGTCCTTTTCCATGAATCCGGAGGAATACCGGCAGATGGTGAACGATGTCAGACAGGCGGAGAGAGCGATTGGCATCGTGAACTACGGAATGTCTGAGCAGGAAAAAAGCAGCATGGTATTCAGAAAGTCTGTGTTCTGCGTGGAAGATATCAAAAAGGGAGAGCGCATCACGGAGAAGAATGTCAGGGTGATACGCCCCGGTTACGGCTTGAAGCCGAAGCACTACGAAGAGATTCTCGGGCAGGTTGCGCTGCAGGACATCAAGCGGGGCACCCCCATGCGCTTTGAATACATCGGGAAGGGGAGCAGGGTGCTTTTTCTGACAAATAATGAGAATTCGATGAAGCTGTACCGGTGGATCAGTGAGCGCTGTGAGGCAGTATTGCAGCAGGAGCCGCTGCGGCTGGTGCAGGTTATGGAGATACAGCCTGATCTGATCGTGAGCTATAATTACTCCCATATCATACCCGAGGATGTGATCCGTTATATGGGAAAAAGGATTCTGAATATGCATATTTCCTATCTCCCGTGGAACAGGGGGTCTTCACCGAACCTGTGGAGCTTTCTTGACGATACGCCCAAGGGCGTGACGATCCATCATGTATCTGCGGGGCTGGATAAGGGAGAGATTGTATGTCAGCGCCGGCTGGAGTTTGATGTGGAAAGGGAAACCTTTGAGAGCACCTATGAGAAGCTGAATGAAGCAATTACGGAATTGTTTCAGGAGAACTGGGAACGGTTTCTCTCGGGAGAGTTTACGTTAAAGGAGCAGCCGGCGGGAGGAAGCTACCACAATCTGAAGGATCTGAGAGCGCTTCAGGAGAAGCTTCCGTTTGAGTGGACGGACAGAATTGCGGATGTTCTCGAGAAATACCGGCAGATGAAGGAATGCGAGTGATATGATATATATAAGGGCAGATATGAACGGTGTTATCGCCACGGGACATGTGATGAGATGCCTCGCTGTTGCAGATGCGGCGAGGGGCATGGGGGAGGAGACGACCTTCCTGCTTGCGGAGGGGGAAGCGACTGCTCTGCTTGAGAAAAGAGGTTACCGTTATCATATCCTGAATACCTCCTGGGAGGATATGGAGGGTGAACTGCCGGCGCTGCGTAAGGTCATAGAGGAGCAGGGAATCCAAACGCTGCTGATTGACAGCTATCAGGTGACGGAAAAATATCTTACAGAACTCGGAAAGCTGGTGCGGACAGTCTATATTGACGATGTGAATGCATTCCATTATCCGGTGTCGGCGCTGATCTGTTATGCAAATTATTATGCAACGTTCAAATATGAAGAGAACTATGCGGCGGAACAGCTGTTCCTGGGAACAGATTATGTTCCACTGCGGGCGGTCTATGCAGATTGTCCCCAAAAAAGAATTGCAGAGGTCGTGGAGAACCTTCTGGTCATGTCTGGCGGAACGGATCAGTATGACATCCTTTCACATATCCTCAAGGCGGTTCAGGGGCGCAATTACCGTCGGATAGAGGTAGTCTGCGGGGCATATTATAAAAATTATGACGGTCTGTGCAGGGCATATGCCGGGTGCGAGAATGTTGTAATCAGAAGGAATGTCAGTGATCTGGAAACCAGTATGCAGAGAGCCGACCTTGCGATTACGGCGGGGGGAAGCACGATGTATGAGCTCTGCGCCTGCGGCACTCCGGCACTCTCGTATTCGTTTGCGGATAACCAGCTTGGCAATGTCGTGCAGTTCCAGCGCGATCAGGTCATTGATTATATTGGGGACGTGCGATATGTGGATGTCCCGGATGAGCTTTTAAAGCTTCTGGATCGGTATGACCCGGATGCAGAATTGAGAAGGCAGAGGTCAGAGAAGATGCGGCGTGTTGTGGATGGAAAGGGAGCTGCCAGAATTGCTCGTATTCTGATGGAAGAGGGTAGACGTTAATAATGGGAAAAACTCGGTTCGGAAGGAAAACAGTACAGGCGGCAGCAGTGCTTATCGTGTTTGGCATACTTTTTTCAACCGGCTGTCTGACGAATAGGAGAAGAGCAACGCAGACTTATCAGGTTGTCATTTTTGGAGACAGTGTATACGGTAATGTCAGGGATGAATCGGCGATTCCTGAGCGCCTTGAAGAACTGTTGGGGATGACGACATTTAACGCGGCGATTGGCGGGACCTGTCTGGGAAGATGGGATACAGAAAGTGATCTGGATTATTCGGGAGATTCTCTGTCGGTTGTTGCGCTGGCGAAAGCGATTTATGCTTCTGATTTTGGTGTGCAGGAGGCAATGCGTTCAAAGGAGGAAATCATTGATTATTTTCCTGAGATGATCAGAGAACTGGAGAAGATTGATTTTTCGTCTGTGGAGCTGGTGATTATCGGGAGCGGAACGAATGACTACTACAACGGAATACTTCTGGAAAACAGTAAGGATCCGATGGATGAGCACAGCTTTGCGGGGGCGCTTCGCAGGACGATCGGCTATCTTCGCAGGAGTAACCCTGAATTACGGATTTTACTGGTGACACCGACCTACAGCTGGCTTGTACAGGTCGGACAGACCTGTGAACAATATAATTTAAGCGGAATACTCGAGGAATATGTCAATAAAGAGATTGAAGTCGCGGAGGAATGCGGGGTGGAGGTGCTGGATATTTATCATGATTTCTACCCTCATGAGCAATGGGAGGACTACACGCTTTATACGCTCGACGGGCTTCATCCTAACGATGACGGACGGAAGATGATCGCAGAAAGAATTGCGGAGTATCTGAAAAATAATTTATGAAAGAGAACACTGGAGGAGGTGTGGAGGAAGAGATGGGACAGGGAATCAAAGCTCCGGGAGAACTGCTTGCCGGATGTGCGAAGAAACTGAAAAAGGAATGGAAGCTGGCCTTTTTTTCGGCGGTTGTGATCGGGCTGCTGGTACATATGCCGGCGCTTCTTTCGGATATACCGAACCATGATGGACTGGACAGCTTATATTTCGACCAGAACATGATCACGTCGGGAAGATGGTTCCTTATGGTTGCCTGCGGTATGTCATCCTTTTACACAATTCCATGGGTGATCGGGCTGATCGGTCTGCTCTGGCTGGGGATCACGGCCGCTGTGCTTGTGGAACTGCTGGAGGTGAAGCAGAGCTGGGCGATTGTGACAATCAGCGGACTGCTTACGTCATTTCCGGCACTGGCATCGACCTTTGCCTATGTCTTTACGCTTGATGGTTATATGCTGGCATTGCTGCTTGCGGCGCTGTCGGTGCTGCTCACAAAAAAATACCGATACGGTTTCCTCGCCGGTGGCGTATGCCTTGCATTCAGCCTTGGCATCTATCAAGGTTATCTTGCGTTTGCGATGATATTGTGTGTGCTGGCGATATTGATGTTGTTTGCCGACGAGGGCAAGGCAGGAGAAAAGCTGCGCAAAATGCTGCGTTATGTCTGCATGGGAATCCTTGGGGCGGTGCTTTACTATGTCATTCTCCAGATCCTGCTCAGACTTGAGGGGAAGGAGCTTGCTTCCTATCAGGGAATCAGCGGTATGGCGGGAGGAGTGCCGGATACCGGAATTTTAGGGACGATACGGGGAATGTACAGTGATTTCTTCCGCTTTTCGCTGGGAGGAAATGTCCTTTTTAACAACGGAATTTCCGCGTTTGCCTGCATTTTACTTGCTCTGGCGACACTCGGGACGGGCATCTTTCTGATGCTCCGGAGAAAATGGTGGAAGAATCCGATGTTTTTCGTTATAATAGTTTTGGCGGTCGTGGCGCTTCCGTTAATCACAAATGCGATCCTGCTGATCTCGCCCTCTGTCACCTATCATCTTCTGATGAGGTATCAGTGGGTGCTTTACCTGATCGGTATGACGGCGTTTGTCAGCAGATACAGCGGAGAGCTTCCGATTGGGAAGCTGGCGGAGTGGCTGGCATTTGCGGCTGTTGTTGTCATCGTGTTCTGCTATGGCGTGGCGGACAACATCGGCTATTCCAATTTACAGAAGAAGTATGAGAAGACCTATGCCTATTGTGTAAGGCTGCTCGACCGCATTGAGCAGACGGAGGGATATTATCAGGGGATTCCCATCGCAATGGTGGGAGTGGTCGGGGACGAGGAGTTCCCGCCGACGGATCTGACGCTTCCGGTTACCTCAGGAATGATCGGGTTAAACGGCGATATGCTGCTCTATACAGGCAGGAATTACAAATTATTTATACAGAATTATCTGGGTGCTACGCTGAATATCCTGCCGGCTGAGGCGATGGGGGACATGTATTACGACGAGGAATATATTTCCATGGACAGCTTTCCGGGGGAGAACTCTATTCGGATCATCGATGGAATTATGTATATTAAGACGGAGAATGTAAACCGGTAAAGGAGATACGGAATGGCAGTATTATCAATCGTGCTTCCGGCATATAACGAAGAACAGAATATTGCAAATACCGTGAAGGTTCTTTCTGAAATACTGGAACAAAATAAAATTGACTATGAGCTTGTTTTTATCAGCGATGGATCGAGAGATGGCACCTATGCAGAGATTGTAAAGGCAGCGGCGGAAAATCCGAGAGTGAAGGGTGCCGAGTTCAGCCGGAATTTCGGAAAGGAAGCAGGAATTTTTGCAGGGCTTGAGCTTGCGTCGGGAGACGCGGTCATTGTGATGGACTGTGATCTGCAGCATCCGCCGCAGCTGATTCCGCAGATGTGGAAGCTCTGGCAGAACGGTGTCGAGGTCGTTGAGGGTGTGAAATCGGACAGGGGGAAGGAGAGTCTGGGCTACAAGCTTTCGGCAGGGCTTTTCTACCGGATCATGAGTAAGCTGATCAAGATCGACATGAGCGCTTCCTCGGACTTTAAGCTTCTCGACCGCAAGGTGGTCGATGTCCTGCTGGGACTGCCGGAGCGCAACACCTTTTTCCGTGCGCTGAGCTTCTGGGCGGGCTTCCGGACGGAGTCTCTGCCGTATGAGGTACAGGAGAGGCAGTTCGGGAAGAGCAAGTGGTCGTTCTGGAGTCTGATGAAATATGCGATTTCTAATGTGACATCCTTCAGTACGTTGCCCTTGCAGTTAGTCACTGTGCTGGGGATGATCTCTATTCTGTTCAGTGTGGTACTGGCAATACAGACGCTGGTGAGGTTCCTGATGGGAAATTCACTCGGCGGGTTTACAACGGTTATCCTGCTGATCCTGATCATCGGCGGCTTTCTGATGCTGAGCCTTGGGATTATCGGACATTATATTGCAAGAATTTATGAGGAAGTAAAGGGAAGACCGAAATATATCATCAGCAAAGTGACGCAGAACGTACAGGGGGAGGTTGTCGGCGCATGGAACAGGGGCCGCAACTGATCGTTGATGATAAGGAAAGGATGGAGGAAGGATGATTAATTTTAATGTGCCGCCTTATGCGGAAAAAGCGATGGACTATATCATGGAGTGCGTGAAGAACCAGAAGATCTGTGGTGACGGCGCGTACACAAAAAAATGTAATGCATGGATTGAGGAGAGAACCGGAACCACGAAGTGTCTGCTGACGACCTCCTGCACACATGCCACAGAGCTGGCTGCGCTGCTGGCGGATATCAAGCCGGGCGATGAGGTCATCATGCCGGCATACACCTTTGTCTCGACAGCGGATGCTTTTGTGCTGAGAGGTGCTGTCCCGGTCTTTGTGGACATCCGTCCCGATACCATGAACATTGATGAGAAGCTGATCGAAGCCGCAATTACGGACAAGACGCGCGCCATTGTGCCGGTTCATTATGCGGGCGTGGCATGTGAGATGGATACGATCATGGATATTGCCCGAAGGCATAATCTGATTGTAATCGAGGATGCGGCGCAGGGAATTATGGCGTCCTACAAGGGGAAGGCTCTCGGCACGATCGGCAGCTTCGGGTGCTTCAGTTTTCATGAGACGAAGAATTACAGCATGGGTGAGGGCGGAGCGCTGCTGATCCGCGATGCGAAGGATGTGGAGGAAGCCGAAATCATCCGTGAGAAGGGAACGAACAGAAGTAAATTTTACAGGGGACAGATCGATAAGTATACATGGGTGAATTACGGTTCGTCCTATCTGCCCAGCGATATGAATGCGGCATATCTCTATGCGCAGCTGGAGATTGCGGACGAGATCAATGAGGCGAGACTGGCTCTTTGGAACCGGTATTATGAAAATCTGCTTCCGCTTGCAGAGGCGGGGAAAATTGACCTGCCTGTTGTACCGGAGGGCTGTGTGCACAATGCACATATGTTTTATATCAAAGCGAAGGATATTGAGGAGAGGACGGCAAGGATTGCTGATCTGAAGGAGAACGGCATTATGTCGGTATTCCACTATATCCCGCTTCACACGGCTCCCGCAGGACAGAAGTTCGGACGCTTCCATGGTGAGGACAGATATACGACCACTGAAAGCGAGAGACTGATGCGTCTGCCGATGTATTATGGGCTGACGATGGAGCAGGTTGACTATATTTGCGATGTGATTAAGAAGTTTTAAGGAAGCTGGTCTATGAAGAAAATAGCCGCAGAGCTTGCGGTAATCCTGAAAGGGATACTGTTTACAGGCTTTAGCATCCAGACGGTCATGGGGATCGTCTGGATGTGTTTCAATTTCATCCATCTGCAGGATTTCGGAGAGCCGGAGGGAATTTTGTATCCGGTTTTGCGAAACGCTTCAGGCGGCGCTTATCCTCTGCTGTATCTGGTACAGCTGTGTGCGGCTTTCTTTGCCGCGCACTTTTTTCTGCAAAGCCTTTATCCGGCGAAAGGATTTCTTTCCGTATGGCGTGACTTCGTCCTGCTGACATTCCCGCTGGCGATGCAATGCCATCTCGCACTTTCCCCTTATTCTCTGGCCAGTTCTTTTGTGTTGATTGCGGTCTCCCTTGCAATCAGGCTGTGCGGGAACAGGGAGTCCTTTTCGATGCGCCTATTTGCGGCGGAAGGGCTGTGCTGGCTTATGCTTACGCTCCTGCTTCCGGAATATCTCGTGCTGGGCGGGGGGCTGTTCCTTCTGACGGGAGTTATCGGAGCGGTCGGAATGTTGAGAAGACACCGGAAACAAAGCCTTTGCACTCTGATTGTTGTGTGCGCGGCCTGTTTCGGGATTGTGTCCGGCGGTGTAAGCCTGTCGGAGCGATGGGAGAATCCATTCCGGCAGGAAGAGCTTGCGGTGTCCGTGTTCAGCAGATTTGCATGGCAGAATATGTGGAATGATATGGGACAATGGCCGCAGGAAGTGCCGGAGGCGCTTGGAGAGCAGGTGCTGGAGATCTCGAGGTATGCAGACAATGTGCGGCTCATCATGAAACCGATTATGGATGAGACTTTTGAGACAGAGAAAAAAGTACAGCATTACCTGGGCATGGCGGAGATCGGATGGAGGCTGCATGCGTCCGTGGTGATCCGGCAGATAGGCTGGGATGTGCTGGGCTATGGTGTCACACCGCTCATTCTGCCGCTCCAGCTGCAGGGCAGGGCATATGATGCCTACTCGGGAAGAAATTACGAGCTGATGATGAGCCATACACCTGTGCTGACGAGCAGGTATGTGCGCTACAGCTGCTGGTGGTTCGGATGGATGCTGGCAGTGGCAGCCCTTTTATGGATCGCGGGACGGTTTGCCGGCTGGCATGTGGAGAGCCGACCCGGGTTTGCGGGCATTCTGCTGTGTATCCTTACGCTTGGACTGATCGTTGTATGGTACACGATGAGGGGGGCTGGCGTGATGGATTATAAGTGTACGGTGGCGGTGAATCTTTTCTGGATGGCAGCGGGGCTGACAGGATGGCAGGGAGGGCCGGCAGCTAGGATGTTCGGGGAGGTAGAGGAGCAGAGATGTTAGCAATTCAGATTTTGTTATTAGTGTTGCTGCTGGTGGTGGTTCCGGCTATGGCAGGAGGCATATTTGACAGTGGGGAGACGGGGCTCCACAAGCTGCTGTTTATGTGGGTGAGCGGCCAGATGCTGCTGTTGGCGGGATTTCAGCTGATCTGTGTGCCGTTGATATTGAATCCCCGGGAGGATAATTTTAAACATGTGATTATTCTGTACGGAGTTTATGCGTTAGCTGCCGTGCTTTTGTCCATGGGAGTATCGATCAGGCGTCAGGCGGGGCGAAGGACGATCGTTGCGGAGGTATTTGCGCCCGAAGCGGATCTGACAGCCGGAGTGCTCAGGATTTTTGTGCTTGCACTGCTGGTTTTGCAGCAGGTGCTGGCGGGTACTCTGGCATATGAGGAGGGCGACGATGCCTTTTATGTGGCGGTTTCCTCTATAACGGCACAATCGGAGACAATGTATGAAATTTTGCCGTACACGGGCGGGGCAACCGGACTGGATGCCCGTCACGGACTTGCACCGTTTCCGGTATGGGCTGCAATGATCTCCCGGCTGACGGGAATGCATGCGGCAACGATAGCCCAGATTGTGCTGCCTGTCGTGCTGATTGCAATGGCATACGCGGTTTACGCTCTGATCGGCAGACGGCTTTTTAAGGAAAACCGTCGGGGACAGTTGTTCTTTCTGCTGCTGTTGGAGCTGCTTGTAATCTTTGGCGGGCAGTCGCTTTACACGGCTGAAAATTTTCTGCTGGTGAGAACGGCACAGGGCAAGGCGGTGCTTGCCGACATAGTGATTCCGTTTACATTTTTGCTGCTTTTTTTCCTGTTTGAAAAGCTGGAGCAGGGGAAAATGCCGGAGATCAGGTACTGGCTGCTTTTGGGCATGACGATGATCACAGGCTGCCTGTGCAGTACGCTGGGAACGCTGTTTGTCTGTCTGTTGTTGGCGGTCGGGGGCGGCTGCGCAGTGTTCTGCTACAGGAAATGGAAGATTCTTCCTTTGCTTGCAGCGTGCGGGATAGTACCGCTGGCAATGGCGCTCTTATATCTGAGATTTGATTGAGAGGGATACGGATATGTGGACAGAGGCAGTGCAGATTTTTCAAAAATATATGGGAACGGGGCTGATCGTGATCTGGTTTCTGGCAGCATTGGTTTATGTGCTCCTGAATGAGAAACAGAGACCGAAGAGAATCTTTTTCGTCTATATGCCGGTCATTATGCTGCTGATTTACTTTAATCCGCTCTTTGTCGGGGTGTTTTTTTCCGTGGTGGAAAGTGAAATTTACTTCCGCATGTGGTGGCTGATACCGGTGATTATTGTGATTGCCTATGCTGTCGTCTGCATCTGCGACAGGCTCAGAGGCAGGGCAAAGGGCATATTTGCGGTTACGGCGGTTGCACTGATTGTTCTTTCGGGGAAGCTGGTGTACAGTAATCCGCTGTACAGCAGGGCGGAAAACAGCTACCATGTGCCGCAGAGCGTGGTAGAGATATGTGATGCGATTGTAGTGCCCGGGCGTGAGGTGATGGCGGCATTTCCGTCAGAGCTGATTCTGTATGTACGGCAGTATGACCCGAGGGTATGTATGCCCTACGGCAGAGATGACATGGGGAAGTATTACAATGCCTTTTATGATGCTATGCAGGAAAAGGATATTGATCTTGAGGTCATCATGCCGTTTGCGAACCAGACGCTTTGCCATTACCTTATCTTTCGGGATGACAAAGAAATCCTGGGGAACCCCCAGGATTTCAGATTGGAATTTTTTGAACGGATAGACGGATATGTGATTTATCGCAATTCAAATACACCGCTTGAGTATTAGGCTATTCGTAAAAGCTGTTGTAATAGTTGATGGCTTCGACAAGGTGTTCTGCAACCTTGCGGCGTCCCTCTGCATTCAGATGGAGATTGTCTGTCAGATAGTCGCTGGCATTATTTTCGTTGAAGGTGCCATAGATATTGTCCACGAAAGTGATCTGCATCTGACCACAGATGTAGGCTTCTTGAATGGCAAATTCAGACAAGGCGCTGCCGTTGTATTTGACAATATCGCTGCTGACATAATTTCCGTTTTCGTCTCTCTCGGAAGAAAAGGCATAGGGGGGTGACATGACGATGATGCGGGTGTTGGGATGATACTGCTGCATCATTTCCAGACCGGCGGTCAGGTTTCCGGTAAAGGTCTGGATGTCGGTGGGGTTGTCCGAATTATACATGGAGTGCCCCATAAGATAATCGGCTGCATCGTACATGACGACAATAATGTCTATTTTATCAAAATCCACGGTGGAGTACAGAGAATGAACCTCCGCAATCTCTGATGGAGCACTGTCGCCCAGGACGTTCAGAGCCTGCCCGACATAATCGTCCACTTCAATGTCTGTCGAGAGGAATGCCATCCAGTAAAAGGTGAAAGCATCCCATGGATTGACATCCGTATAAGGATGTGCCTGTGTGGATGCCAGATAGCTGCCGCCTATGGAAAAATTGTAAACAGTGGCTCCGGTCATTTCGGCGAGCATACTGGCAAGATTGTCACTGGAACCCCGGTCATCGGCGAAGGGTGAGTTGCCAAAGACGGCGATGCTTAGCCCGTCAGACAGATCGGGAGCAATCAGATTGCCGGATTTGTCCGTCAAGGGAAGGATGTTGTCGTAGTTTTCCGCCTGATAGTCGTCCGGATTCCCGGAGTTTGTGCTTGGATCAATGAATTGTCCCCAGTTTGAGAATTTGAAGATAATTATCCCAACCGTGATGACGACTACCGCAAGGAGCACAATGTGTGTATTGAGACGGAACCTGAACCTGCGGGGAGCGTCCCCGGCATCGGAGGTATCGATATCATCTGCCTCATCGTCGATGTCCTCAATATTGTTTTTTTCAATATCCTCGTTGTCCAAATCAGAGAGATCGGCGCTGTCAAGATCAATGAGATCAATGTCGGGTATTTTATTTTGCATAATCATCCTCATTTCTGAACCTTTTTAAATCATTTTACTATTATATGTCATAGAAGTCCATATTATCAACTGGATTTTGGGTGTGACCGGTATCTTTAAGAAATTATAAAGAAATTCTTTATAACTTGCTACAAGCTATGAGGGATGCTATAATGTTACAGAATTGTTAAGCTTGTCTGAAGACTTGCGCGGGGTGTCGCAGAATACTCGGGCATGGAGGTAAGAATGAAAAAGTTATTTAATCATACGAAGCGGCCGCAGGAACAGTGGGAGAATTATGAAGAGGAGGACTTTGACTGGGACAGTGGCAACGGCAATGCCGATGAGGAAGCGTTTTACGGCGAAGACGGCGAGTATATTGAAAATGGAGAGTACGCGGAGGACGGCAGCTACGTCGAAAATGGAGAGTACGCAGAGGACGGCAGCTATACTGACAACGGTGAGTACATAGAGGACGGCGCATACATCGACAACGGAGAGTATGCGGAGGAACCCCGGTTTTATCCCGAGGATGAAGAGAATTTTTACGAGGGTGAGATTCTGTATGAGGGCGGGAGTGAGACCCAGGACGGCGAGATCCGATATGAGGACAGTGAGATTTACAATGCCGACTACCGGGGGGATGACCTGACCGAAAAGAAGAAAAAGCACGGACAGAAGAGCGGGCTGGGACAAAAACTGAAGGAAATTCCGGTCATCGACAAGGTCATTGCCGCAACCGGTGCGGCGGTTCTGGTTCTGGCGCTGGTAACGGGGATTTTCCTGATTAATTCCAGAAGTACGGCGCATCAGGTGTCCGATTTCGCCAGCGTCGGTACGCAGCTGAGCAATATTTCGGTCATTGGCGGACAGGGATTGAATGCGGTAGCCGATGCGCTGCAGGCAAGGCTTGTAGCGGACGAAACGGATGAGATCCAGCCGGAGCCGGATGAGCAGGAGCCGGAAAAGGGATATGAGGAGATAGATTATTCCCGGCAGGTGACGGTCGAACTGAATATGACCTCTATTCAGAAGGATCTGAAGATCAAGTTCACCAATCAGAAGACGGGAAAGCTGGTTGCCAACGTGCCGTTTTCTGTGACGGTAAAGGATCCCGACGGAAAGAGCAGTATCTGGTCCGATGATGATATGGACGGCATTATCTATAAAAAGGATATTACTCCGGGAACCTATAAGATCACGATAGAAAAGCTCACGGATGAGAAATATGCGGCATATGCCCTGTCCAAGGACACAAGGTCGGTTGAGGTCAAAAAGGATATCACCTATCAGAAGGTGGATGTTGCCAACGAGGTGAAGTCCGAGTCGGAGGTTGATGCCAAGAAGGAAGATACGGCAAAGAATGATACGGTCGTGGAGTCGGCGCTGCAGGATACGGTTGCATGGGTGGAGAGCACCGCTACGGGCATGTCCTACACGGAGGTGGCAAAGAGTACGATTCCGGATCCGCTGACGATCCTGACGGTGGCACGCGGCATGGATAAGCATTTTATGCGAATGGCATTGACGAGCAGTGCAGTTACGCTGAGTTCATCGGCGGGGGCGGAAATACCCGTCGGAGGAACAACCACTCTTACAGCGGGAGCACCTGTCATCACAGGATCTGAAAAGGAGAAGGTGACGGTCGGTTCCGTGAGTGATGTGAAATGGACAAGTCTGAACGAGCAGATTGCAACCGTGAATGCAAACGGCCAGGTTACAGGTGTGACTGTCGGAGAGGTACAGATCCTGTATGCCGCAAAGGCAAACGTCACAATAGAAAAGCAGAATCCCACCGTGTCACAGGGAGATGCGGCTGCGGCGCAGCAGGCGGTCGTGGATGTCAGCGGCAGCATCATAATCAAGGTGACCGGAGAGAAGCTGGGCAAGGGAACACTTACAGCAGATAAAACGGCGGTTACAGTGCTGATTAAAAATAATGCTGTCGTGCAGACAGTGGCGCAGGGCTTTAAGGAAGGAAAGACACTCGAATACAGTGTGGTGTCCGATAAGGAGACGGTCGCAACCGCTGCTGTGGATGCCACAGGTAAGGTGACGATCACCGGTGTGGGCGCAGGTACTGCAAAAATTACGGTCAAGGCAAATTATGCAAGTCAGTCTGTGCCGGGAACAACTGTGACGGAGGAGACGGCAGCTACGCTGGTCATTGATGTCATAGTCGGCGCAAACAAGGTAATCGGGCTTGACAGGACATCTACACTGGCATATGTTGCTAACCCGCTCGAACTGAAAGCAACGATAACGGGAGCTACTACGACAAGTCCCGCCATCACTGTTGAGGCATCTGACCCGACGGTCGTGAAGGTGACGGTAGGCGCGATCAAGACAGAGAACAATGTAATCACAGCGCCGGTTGTACTGGAGCCTTTGAAAGAGGGAAGCGCGACAGTCACCGTGAAATGTCTGGAAAACGGCGAGGAGGTTATGGCGGCATGTGTCGTGACAGTAAAGCCGAATCCCAGAACGGACGTGACAACAGCGCTGAAGGACAGCAAGGGCAACCTGCTCTACGTCATGGAAAACGACAGCTATCGTCAGGCAACCTATGCCGATTACTATACGTTCAGCAAGTTCTATATCAAGGGCCAGGTTAAGTATACGGGCTGGCAGACCATTGAAGGAAGAGTGTTCTATTTTACTGCCGATGGAAATGCAGTTACGGGGGAACAGGTCATTCAGGGTGCAAAATATACCTTTGCCAGTGACGGCTCACTGGTGACCGGAAACGGAACGCTCGGCATCGATGTGTCTAAGTGGAACGGAACAATAGACTGGACGGCAGTGAAGAATTCAGGTATCAGCTATGTTATTATCCGCTGCGGCTACAGAGGTTCTTCGCAGGGAACCCTGATCGCCGATCCGAAGTTTACTACGAACATCAAGGGCGCGACAGCCGCCGGCTTGAAGGTTGGCGTTTACTTCTTCACGCAGGCAGTCGATGAGCGCGAGGCGGTGGAAGAGGCATCCATGGTGCTGGAACAGATCAAGAACTACAAGATCTCCTACCCGGTATTTCTGGATGTGGAGCCGAGCGGAGGACGCGCGGACTCCATCAGCAGCGAGACGAGAACGGCGGTCTGCAAGGCATTCTGTCAGACGATACAGGGTGCAGGCTACACGGCGGGAATCTATGCGAACAAGACGTGGCTTGAGACGAAGCTTGACCCGGGTGCATTGAGCGCATATAAGATCTGGCTGGCTCAGTATGCGTCGGCTCCCACCTATGCTGGCAGGTACGATCTCTGGCAGTACAGGGCGACCGGAAAGGTTTCCGGTATCAGCGGAAATGTGGATATGAACCTCAGCTATCTGGGATACTAAAGCTGACGCTTAAGAAAAACGCAAGAACTATTAAGAATAAATGTGTTTGGAAACCTGCGGAAAGTGTGCTATGATGGGAATGTCCTCAGACAGGGATGGAAAGGAAGAATTATCTGATGAGAACTTATCTTGTGACGGGAGGAGCCGGTTTTATCGGATCCAATTATATTCACTATATGTTCAGAAAGTACGGAGACGAAATCCGCATTATCAATGTGGATGTGCTGACCTATGCGGGAAATCTTGAGAACCTCAAGGATGTCGAGAACAGACCGAACTATGAGTTTGTCAGGGCAGACATCTGCGATAAGGAAGCAATCTCCAAAATATTTGCTGAAAATGATATTGACAGGGTGGTACACTTTGCGGCGGAGAGCCATGTGGATCGGAGCATCCGCAACCCGGAGGTCTTTGTACAGACCAATGTTCTGGGAACTGCCGTGATGCTGAACTGTGCGAAGGCAGCATGGGAGCTGCCGGACGGAAGCTTCCGGGAGGGGAAGAAATTCCTTCATGTCTCAACTGATGAGGTGTACGGTTCACTGCCGGATGACGACAATGCGTTTTTCTATGAGACGACACCCTACGATCCGCACAGCCCTTACTCGGCGAGCAAGGCAAGCTCGGATATGCTGGTGAAGGCATATATGGACACTTATCACTTCCCGGCGAACATCACGAATTGTTCCAACAATTACGGGCCTTATCAGTTCCCGGAGAAGCTGATTCCGCTTATCATCAACAATGCGCTTCACGGAAAGAAGCTTCCGGTATACGGAGACGGCAAGAACGTCCGCGACTGGCTGTTTGTCGAGGACCACGCAAAGGCGATCGATATGGTTCAGGAGAAGGGAAGGCTGTTCCAGACCTACAATATCGGCGGACATAATGAAAAACAGAATATCGAGATCATTCATATTATTCTGGACACATTACAGGAAATGCTTCCTGATACGGACCCGAGAAAGGCACACATCAACGAAGACCTGATCACCTATGTGGAGGACAGAAAGGGTCATGACAGAAGATATGCCATTGCACCGGATAAGATCAAGGCGGAGATCGGCTGGGAGCCGGAGACAATGTTTAAGGAAGGCATCCGCAAGACGATAAAATGGTTCTTTGAGCACGAGGAATGGATGAAGAATGTGACGAGTGGAGATTATCAGAAGTATTACAGTGAGATGTACGAAAAATAAAGAGGCAATCATCAAATGGGAACGATCAGCGTCGTTCCCATTCGGTGTGTAAAAAAGAAGGTTGTTGTGCAGACAGAATTGGAGGGTTTTATGAAGGGAATTATACTTGCCGGAGGCTCCGGAACCAGACTTTATCCACTGACGAAGGCAATTTCAAAGCAGATTATGCCGGTTTATGACAAACCTATGATTTATTATCCGCTTTCGACACTTATGTTGGCGGGAATCAAGGAGGTACTCATCATTTCGACGCCAAGGGATCTTCCGGTGTTTCAGGAGCTCCTCGGAGACGGCAGCCAGCTGGGAATGGAATTCTCCTATGCGGTGCAGGAGTATCCGAGGGGACTGGCGGATGCCTTTATCATCGGGGAAAAGTTTATCGGCAGCGACAGAGTGGCGCTCGTGCTGGGGGACAATATTTTCTACGGACAGAGCTTTTCCAAGGTTTTACAGCAGGTTGCGGCAAGGGAAGAGGGAGCGACCATTTTTGGCTACTATGTGCGTGACCCCAGAGAGTACGGCGTAGTCGAGTTTGATGAGAACGGCAAGGCACTTTCCATCGAAGAGAAGCCGGAGCATCCCAAGAGCAATTACGCAGTGCCGGGGCTGTATTTCTACGACAATGATGTTGCGGAGATCGCAAAGAATGTCAAGCCCTCCGCCAGAGGTGAGATTGAAATCACATCTGTGAACAACGAATATCTGAGCCGGGGCACTTTGAGGGTTGAAACTCTCGGCAGAGGCTTTGCGTGGCTCGATACAGGGAATCATGATGCGCTGCTGGATGCCTCTGACTTTGTTGCGGCATTCCAGAAGAGACAGGGACTCTATATCTCCTGCATTGAGGAGATTGCCTATAAGCGCGGGTTTATCGACAGGGAACAGCTGTTGAAGCTGGCGGAGCCTTTATTGAAGACAAACTATGGAAAATATCTGACAGAGGTAGCGAATGGACTCTAAATTACGAAGAATGGCGATCCTTTCTTCCATGGCGGTCATTCTGCTGGTTGCAGTGCTTGTGCTGTATCTGAACAGGGGCCAGAGCCCCTCCTCCGCAGTGCATCCGCAGGAGAGCACTGTGGCAGAGGAGACGGAGAGCACAGAAGAGAGACAGGACGGACAGATTGGCAATGATCTTTCTGCGTTCCTTAGGGACAATACCTTCTTTGATCAGGAGGTCAATCCGATCTTGGAGGCTGCCCAAAACGAGACACCGAGCCTGTCGCTGGTGGTGACCTCGGTCGAAAAGGATCTGCGTGTACAGATCGTAGATCAGTCCGGACAGCCCGTTGCGGGGGAGAGCTTCTATGTGAAGCTCGACGGCATCGGAGAGTACAAGGATCTGGATAAGGACGGCGTGGTGTATATCGGTGATCTGGCAGCCGGGGAGTATTATGTGGGGCTGCTTCCTGTTTCGGGTTATCGCGTGCCTGAGAATGAGACGCGCGTCCGGGTGAAGGATAAGGTTGAGTACGTTGCAATCGAGGATATTTCCCTGCTGATCAAGACGGAGGCGGATATTGACGCCGAGGCAGAGGATACGGAGATTGCGGACGCGCTTGAGGATGCAGATAAAACAGAGATCAAGAAGCTCCAGAATACGACAGGGAACAGCCGGGTAGGAATTGACGTTTCCAAATGGAACGGTGACATCGACTGGGATAAGGTAAAGAATGCGGGAGTGGAATTTGCCATTATCCGGGCAGGCTACCGCGGCTCCTCCACGGGAAGCCTTGTTGAAGACCCGTATTTTGCGGCAAACATGAAGGGCGCCAAGGCAAGCGGCATGCCCGTGGGCGTATATTTCTTTACGCAGGCGGTAAATGAGGTCGAGGCTGTCGAGGAGGCGTCGGCGGTATTGCAGCTGATCAGGGAATATCAGCTGGATTATCCGGTCTTTATCGACACGGAGGGCGCTGGAGGCAGCGGACGGGCGGACAATCTGGATGTGGAGACCAGAACACTGGTCTGCGAGGCTTTCTGCCGGACAATTGAAAATGCCGGTTATCATGCCGGTGTATATGCGAGCCGGAACTGGTACAATAACAGGCTGTACGCGGACAGGCTTGACAGTCAGTATTGTGTCTGGCTGGCGGAGTACCGAAGCGTACCGCTCTATCAGGGCTATTATCAGCTGTGGCAGTATACTTCAAAGGGAAAGATTGACGGGATTTCCGGCAATGTTGATATGAATATAAGCTATTATTAAAGAGTGGAAGGGATAGTACAGAGATGGGAAAGATTACGGTAGAGACCTGTGAGATAGAAGGATTAAAGATTATCACGCCCACCGTGTTCGGGGATGCAAGGGGATATTTTTTTGAGTCGTATCATTATGAGGACTACAAGGCGGCGGGAATTCCCGATGTCTTTGTGCAGGACAACCAGTCGGCGTCAAAGCGCGGTGTGCTGAGAGGACTTCACTTCCAGATCCAGCATCCGCAGGCGAAGCTTGTCAGGGTGATTAAGGGAGAGGTGTATGATGTTGCGGTAGACCTCCGTGAGGGCTCAAAAACCTATGGACAGTGGCACGGCGTTCTGCTCTCCGAGGAAAATAAGAAGCAGTTTTATGTCCCGAAGAATTTTGCCCACGGCTTTCTGGTTCTGTCAGACTATGCTGAGTTCTGCTACAAGTGTACAGACTTTTATCATCCCGGCGACGAAGGCGGCATCATTTATAACGATCCCGCAATCGGTGTGAAGTGGCCGATTCCGGAGGGGATGGAGCTGATCTTTTCAGACAGGGATACGAAATGGGGCGGACTTGACAGCCTGAAAAAGTGATGAAGGGATTTTGAAAGCATGAAAATAAGTAAAAAAGGCGGTATCGCGATCTTTTCAGTCATGGGTCTGATTCTTGCGGTAATCATCATTGTACATCAGAACCCGGGACCGGGGGCTGACCCGACGCAGGAGCTGATCAAGAAGATTATATCCTGCACGGTCATACTTGCCGCCTGTATTATCTTTGCAAAATGGTATGACAAATTTACCACTCTTCCGGTGGAACTGTTCCAGAACAGGCATCTGATATGGAAGCTGGCAAAGAATGACTTCAAGAAGAGATATGCGGGCTCTTACATGGGGGCGGTCTGGGCGATGCTCCAGCCGGTCGTGACGGTCGCCATGTATTATATCGTGTTTGACAAGATTATGGGCAACGGCGCGGGAAGAGGGAGCGGTGATATACCGTTTGTTCTTTTCCTGACGGCGGGGCTGGTTCCGTGGTTCTATTTCAGCGAGGCGTTAAACAACGGCACAAATGCCATGCTGGAATACAATTACCTTGTCAAAAAGGTTGTATTTAAGATCAGTATCCTGCCGATCATCAAGATCATCGCAGCAACCTTCATCCATGTTTTTTTTGTGTGCATTCTTCTGGTGGTTGCCGCTATTTACGGCTATTATCCGACGATCTATACGATACAGATCGTTTATTACAGCGCCTGCCTTTTCATATTTGTGCTGGCACTGTGCTATACGACCTGCTCGGTCGTGGTATTTTTCAGGGATCTGTCCCAGATTATCAATATTGCGTTGCAGATAGGCATGTGGGCTACACCGATCCTGTGGGATATTAACGGTCTGGACTCCAAATGGGTGTTCATTCTGAAGCTGAATCCACTGGTTTACATTGTCAATGGTTACAGAAGCGCGATCTGCGAGAGGGAATGGTTCTTTCAGGATTTCTTCTCGACGATGTATTTCTGGATCGTGACAGTTGTGTTATTCGGTATCGGCGCGGCAATATTTAAGAGGCTGAAGGTACATTTCGCGGATGTTTTGTAGACGCTGCAATATAGATTGAGAGAGTAGAGCGGGAAAGAGAATGGAAAAGGAAATTCAGATCAATGTGCAAGAGGTTGACGTTCCGGCAATCGAGGTGAAGGACGTCGTAAAAATCTATAAGCTCTATGACAAGCCGAGGGATCGCGTGAAAGAAGCGTTCGGCTTCGGGAAAAAGCAGAACCATAAGCTGCACTATGCCCTGAACGGCGTGAACATGAACATATACAAGGGGGAGACGGTCGGTATCATCGGGACGAACGGCTCGGGAAAGTCCACCATTCTGAAGATTATCACCGGCGTACTGACCCCTACCTCGGGAGAGGTGCGGGTAGATGGACGCATTTCCGCACTGCTGGAGCTCGGCGCCGGATTTAATCAGGAATACAATGGCATTGAAAACGTGTATCTCAACGGTACGATGATGGGCTTTTCCGAGAAGGAGATCGACCAGAAGCTGCCGGACATTCTTGAGTTTGCGGACATCGGAGACTATGTTTATCAGCCGGTCAAGACCTATTCCAGCGGTATGTTTGTCAGGCTTGCCTTTGCCGTGGCAATTAATATCGAGCCGGAAATTCTCATTGTGGATGAGGCATTGTCGGTGGGAGATGTCTTCTTTCAGGCGAAGTGCTATCATAAATTTGAGGAGTTTAAGAAGATGGGTAAGACCATCGTCTTTGTCAGCCATGACCTCAGCAGTATCAGCAAGTACTGTGACAGGGTATTTCTGCTGAATCAGGGGAATCTCCTTGGGGAAGGCTCTCCGAAGGAGATGATCGATGTCTACAAGCGTGTGCTGGTCGGTCAGTACGAAATGCCGGACAAACAGGAGAATCAGGATCTCCTGCAGGATCCGGAGCTCAGAAGGGCTGCGGGCGGGGCGGCGGACAAAGAGACGGCGCAGGGCATGAACCCGGAGACGCTGGAGTACGGAACGAAACAGGCAAAAATTACGGAATGTTATGTGACGGATGACAGAGGGATACGCACGACGGCGGTCATCAAGGGAAGCGAATTTACGCTGCATATGCGGGTGGAATTCAGCGATCATATTCCGGCGCCGATCTTTGCGTTCTCCATTAAAAATGTGATGGGAACCGAGATCACGGGAACGAATTCCATGATTGAAAAGGCGTTTCTCGAGAGCGCTGAGGCCGGACAGGTGAAGGACATCACCTTTACCCAGAAGATGGATCTTCAGGGCGGGGAATACCTGTTGTCTCTGGGGGTTACAGGCTATAACGGAGACACCTTTGAGGTGTATCACAGACTTTATGACGCAATGAATATTACGGTGGTTTCCGACAAAAATACAGTAGGCTACTATGACATGAATTCTGTAGTAACGGTGAGGGATGCGGATGTTGGATGAGATTGGAAAGGTAAAACTGGATTACAGTAAATACCCGGGAGAAGACTTTTACTGCGACGGTACGGTAGAGGATGAAATGCTGGACATTGTGAAGAATTATTCACCGGTCGAGTATGCAAAGGTTATAGAGGAGCGCAGGAGCTGGCCGATCCTTTATCATCTGTCTGCGCTGCGGGAAAATATCGTGGACTGGATTCCGATGAAGAAAACGGACAAGGTTCTCGAGGTCGGAAGTGGCTGTGGGGCGATCACCGGGACATTGGCGCGGAAGGCGGGAAGCGTGACCTGCGTGGATCTGTCGAAGAAGCGCAGTCTCATCAATGCCTACAGGCACAGCGAATGTGACAATGTTACAATTCATGTGGGAAATTTTAAGGACATTGAGCCGGAGCTGCCGAAGGATTATGACTACATCTGCCTGATCGGTGTATTTGAATACGGACAGGGTTATATCGGTGGACAGACACCTTATCAGGATTTCCTCAACATTCTTCTGCCACATCTGGCGAAGGGCGGCAGACTTATCATTGCGATTGAAAATAAATATGGCTTGAAGTATTTTGCGGGCTGTAAGGAGGATCATCTGGGCACATGGTTCTCGGGGATTGAAAACTATGTGGATGGCGGTGGCGTCAGAACGTTCAGCCGGAGAGGGCTGGAAAGGATATTCCGAAGCTGTGGCGTACAGGAATACCATTTCTACTATCCCTATCCTGATTATAAATTCATGACAGCGCTATACAGTGATGCTTATCTCCCGGGCAAGGGGGAACTGACAAACAATCTCAGGAACTTTGACAGGGACAGGATGCTGCTGTTTGACGAGAAGAATGCGTTCGACGGTATCGCCGAGGACGGTCTGTTCCCTGTCTTTTCAAACTCATATATCGCGGTCATCGGAGCGGATTTTGATGTGAAATATGTGAAGTATTCCAATGACAGGGCACCGGAGTATGCGATCAAGACAGAGATCGGCAGAAATGCATCCGGTGAGATCAGTGTCCGGAAATATCCGATGTGCTCTGCTGCAAAGGAGCATATCCGGGGGATGGCGGCGGCATATGATAAATTATCCGAGAGATTTCGGGGTGGGATGCTGGAGATCAACCGCTGCGAACTGACGGATAATGAAGCGGAGTGTTTTGCGGGCTTTGAGTTCGTACAGGGGACGCCGCTGTCTGAGCTGATGGACAGATGCCTCGACCGCGGCGATACAGAAGGATTTTTAAAGCTTTTCAGAGAATATGTAAAAAGAATCAGCTACCACAGTGAATATCCGGTGGCGGATTTTGACCTGATTTTTGCCAATATCCTTGTGCCGAAGCCTGCGCAGTGGGATAAGGAAAAGTGGACATTGATCGATTATGAATGGACCTTCGGCAAGACGATAGATACGAAGGAACTTGCTTTTCGGGCGATCTATTGTTATCTGATGGAGGATGATAAGAGAAATAAACTAAATCTGGATTTAATTTTAGAGGAACTCGGAATTACGGAAGAGGACGCGGAGAATTACCGTGAGCAGGAGAAAAACTTCCAGAATTTTGTCACCGGGAAGCATATGGCAATGACGCAGATCCACGATCTGATCGGCTGCCGGGTGATGGTTCCGCAGAAGTGGATTGAAAAATATGCGGATTCGGGAAATGTGAACCGTGTGCAGATCTATGAGGACAGAGGAAACGGCTACAGTGAGGAGGAGTCCTATTTTGTCAGGGATGCCTATCAGGGGGAGAACCTGATAGAACTGGAGCTCAAGGTCAGCGGGGATGTGCGGCAGCTTCGCATTGATCCCGCATTTGACAGCTGTGTCGTAAGAATACAGGAGATGACCTTTAACGGAGAAGCAGTGCCGTTTGACCGGAGAAAGGTACTGATCGTGAATGGAAGAATCGCAAAGCCGGCTACCTTGATTTTTCCGACAGTGGACCCGAACATCAATGTGATTCTGAGCGAACTGGACAGAAAGCCGGAAAATACGCTGTATGCCAGAATGGAGATCGTGCGCGTCCCGGTCACAATGACGCAGGAGATGGCGAATGCAGTAAAGAGAATCATCTGATTTCTGACGGTTTTGGATGGAGAACAGTATGGAAGAGACAGGAAGCAGGGGCGGCGGTGCAAACAAGCTGCTCCGTCAATGGAACAGGCTGAGAAACTGCGGAGATCTGCGCGGTGTGATCAGGAAGCTGGACTACAAGAGGCGGGAACGCAAGGCGATGAAGCAGTTCGGAACCGACAGCTTCCCCGATGAACGGCGCGCAGCAGCGGAGAGAGAAACCGTATTTCCCCATATGGTGAAGATCAGTATTCTGGTGCCGCTCTGGAACAATGAGAGAGAGTTTCAGATCGCAATGCTTGATTCGGTGCTGAACCAGACCTATCAGAACTGGGAGCTTTGTCTGGCGGACGGCTCCGACGAGGCGCACAGCTATATCGGGGACATCTGCCGGGAATATGCCGGGAGGGCTGGCGGAAGGATTGTTTACCGGCATCTGGATGTGAACGGCGGTATTGCCGCAAACACGAATGCCTGCCTCGAACTGGCATCCGGGGAATACATCGGATTGCTGGATCAGGATGATATTCTGCATCCAAGCGTGCTGTTTGAGTATGTGAAGGCGATCAATGAGCAGCGGGCGGATTATCTCTACTGTGATGAGACGACCTTTAAGGGTAGCAATATCAATCATATGCTGATTGTACATTTTAAGCCGGACTATGCGCCGGACAATCTCAGAGCAAATAATTACATCTGTCATTTTAGCGTGTTTAAGAGGACATTGCTGGAGGGAGAGGCGTTTTTCAGACCGGAGTACGACGGCAGCCAGGATCATGATATGATTCTTCGGCTCACAGACCGAGCGGAGAAGGTCGTACATGTGCCGAAGGTGCTGTACTACTGGCGTAACCACGCGGGAAGTGTTGCGTCCGGAATTGAGGCAAAGCCCCATGCAATTGACGCTGCAAGAAGAGCGGTCGCATGGAATCTGGAGAAGCACGGGCTGGAGCACTTTGAGATCGAGAGCACAAGAGCATTTGAGACCATTTTCAGAATCCGCTATGAGATCCTCGGGATGCCTAAAATATCGATTGTTATTATAAACGCCGGAACGTCGGAGGAGCTACAGCGCTGTAGGGCTTCGGTGACAGAAATGTCATCCTATGGAAATTATGAGATTATCATCGGGGATGAGGGGCTGGCGGCAGCTTCCTACCCGGGACAGATGAACCTCGGCGCGCAGCGTGCGGAGGGAGATTACCTTTTGTTCCTCGACAGCAGATCAGAGGTCATTACGGCGGACTGGATGGAGGAGCTGTTAATGTATGCGCAGAGGGAGGATGTAGGGGCTGTGGGGGCAAAGCTCTATCACCCGGATGAAACGATCTGCCATGCAGGACTTGTCCTTGGCCTCGGAACCGGGCATACTGTAGGGAACATCTTTGCCGGTCAACACCGCCGAAGTCTCGGATATATGGGAAGATTGTGCTATGCGCAGGACATATCAGCGGTGAGTGGCGCATGCCTTATGGTGAAGAGAGAGTGCTTCACGGAGGCAGGGGACTTTGACGAGAGCTTTGCCCATTCTCTGTATGATGCGGACTTCTGCCTGAGACTGCGGGAGAAGGGGCTTCTCAATATTTTTACACCTTTTGCCGAACTGTATATTCGCGGCGCGGAATATGGCGTGGAAGCTACAGATACGAACGGAAAGGAGCAGTATGCCGGAGAGGCGGCGCGGTTCCGGGAGAGATGGGCGGAGGCGCTGGCGGAAGGCGACCCGTACTATAATTTGAACTTCTCACTTGACAGGAACGATTGTTCACTAAAGATTACACAGTAAAGGGGCTGTAGGATGCTTTTTAATTCCATTATTTTCATAACTGTATTTCTTCCCATAGCTCTTTTGGGCTGGTTTTTATTACAGAGGCTGGAAAATCCAATTTATGCCAAGCTATTTATAGTAGGCATGTCCTTCTGGTTTTACGGCTACTATAATTTGATCTATCTGTGGATATTGCTGGCAAGTATCTTCTTTAACTTTGTGTTCAGTATTCTGATGGAGCATACGGGGAAGCCCGGGATGCGCAAGCTCCTGTTGGCGGTGGGGCTTCTGGGAAATATCGGTATGCTCTTTTATTTTAAATACTTTAATTTTTTTGTTGACAACTGTAATTATTTGCTACATACAGACATTCATTTGGAAAAAATTGCACTCCCCCTGGGAATCAGTTTTTTCACTTTCCAGCAGATATCCTTTGTGGTGGAGCGTTATCGGGGGACGGCTCCGCATTACACGTTGCCCGACTACATGTTTTTTGTAAGCTTTTTTCCCCAGCTGATTGCCGGGCCGATTGTGCTTCACAGTGAACTGATTCCACAGCTGCAGGAGAGAAAGAACCGTCGCCCTTCGGCGGATCAGTTTTTTGACGGCTTTGCGCTGTTCATTCTGGGACTGGCCAAGAAGGTGCTGCTTGCGGACTCGCTGGCTGTGCTGGTGAATGCGGAATACAATAATATAGCGGCGCTGGACAGTCCGTCAGCGTGGATTGTGATCTGTTTCTATATGCTGGAGCTGTACTTTGACTTTAGCGGCTATTGTGATATGGCGCGCGGTATCGGAAAGCTTTTTGGCTTCCGGCTGCCTGAGAATTTTAATTCGCCGTTTAAGGCGGTTTCTGTCAAAGACTTCTGGCGCAGATGGCATATGACGCTTTCCCGTTTCCTTGCGGATTATATCTATATCCCGCTGGGAGGAAACCGCAGGGGGAAGGCAAGGCAGTGTCTGAATCTGTTTGTCGTTTTTCTGGTCAGCGGATTATGGCACGGCGCAAACTGGACATTTGTTGTCTGGGGATTGATGCATGGGCTGGCGGAAATTTTCGAGACGCTGTTTCCAAAACTGCGGTTTAAGTGGGAATGGATGAACAGGCTCATCACAGTTGTTTTTGTTACGCTTTCGTTCTCTGTTTTCAGAAGCACTTCCCTGTCGGAGGCGGCTCTGTTGTGGAAGCGGCTTTTTGCGGGAGGAAACAAGGGCTTCTTCATTGCAATGTGCAATACACTGAGATTTCCGGAGAACTATGCGGTCATAAAGTTTCTGGAAATGTATTTACCACAGCTGCTGAATGCTTTTTTTGTCATGACCTTCTGCCTGCTTGCCGGGATCGGAATCGGGCTGCTTCAGGGACGAAAGGCGGAGGAGTGGATACAGGACAGAGGCACAAGCCGATTGGGATTGTTCTGCATGGCGACACTGTTTACATGGGTGTTTCTCTCTCTCTCCCAGGTCAGCGTTTTTTTGTATTTCAATTTTTAAGCAGGAGACGGCAGGATGAGCGGAAAGAAAAAGGCATTTATCAATTTAATAATCATCATTGCTGTGGAGTTTTTCCTCGTTGCCGGGGTGGCGTGGTTTTTTGACCCGTTTTATCAGTATCACGAGCCCTTCTTCGGCATGGAGGCGGTGCTAAATGACCGGGACAATCAGATGCCGGGCACAATACGCAATTTTCAGTATGACACTCTGCTTGTCGGATCCTCGGTAGCTGAAAATTTCGATACGGATTATCTGGATAACCGGTACGGGTGTAAAGCTCTGAAGGTGATCCGGGCATCCGGTTCGGCGGCAGATCTGCTCTATTATGTGGAGATGGCAGAGGGCGAAAGAGAGCTTCGGGACATTTTCTGGTGTCTGGATATTTTTGCCCTGAATGTGTCTGCGGAGGTGACGCTCTACGGGGATGATATTCCAAGGTATCTTCACACGAAAACGGTGCTGGATGACCTGCCGTATGTGTTCAACAAGGAGGTTCTGTTTGAAAAGATTCCCGCAGCGGTCGTCAGCTCGATAAAGGGGATTAACACAGGAGGACAGGCATATAACTGGGCCGCAGATAAAGATTTCAGTGCAGCCGGGGCAATGCGTTTTTATGATCGCCCGACCGATCTGGAAGGGGATGTGGTTCAGGCGGACATTACAGAGGAATACGCAGACACGGTCAGAAAAAATGTGGAACTGCTTTCGGAGCAGATTTCTGCGCATCCTGAGATTCAGTACCACTTTATGATTCCGCCGTATTCCATGCTCTGGTGGGACTGCGCATGGGTGAACGGACAGGAGGAGGAGCGGTTTTATGTGTTGGAGCAGGTGATCCCGGTGCTGCTCTCCTTTGACAATGTGGAGGTCTTTTACTTTCAGGGACACGAAGAGATCATCTGTAATCTGGACAACTATATGGACATGATCCATTATTCGCCGGAGATCAACCAATGGATGCTGGAAAGCATGCTGGCGGGGGCGGACAGACTGGATGAAGAAAACTGGGAGAGCGCAATCAGGAGCATGCGGGAACTGGCTGCCCGGATACATAATGAGAAAATCTATAGATATTATTAACTGTAAACGGTGGTATTTTTTTCAAGTTTATGATAAAATAGATGCGATCAAGCCGTGACAGGCAGAAATGAGGTAGAGTGAAATGAGTTATATGGACGAATTTAACTTCTGGTTAGAGGACGACTATTTTGATCAGGACACAAAGAATGAACTGCTGGCGATTCGCAATAATCCGGCAGAGATCGAGGACAGATTTTATAAGGAACTGGAATTTGGAACGGGAGGCTTACGCGGTGTGATCGGCGCGGGAACCAACCGCATGAACATTTATACCGTCCGCAAGGCGACGCAGGGACTTGCAAACTTTATTCTGAAGCAGGGAACGCAGGCGAAGGGCGTAGCCATCGCATACGACTCCAGAAGAATGTCTCCCGAGTTCGCAGATGTTGCCGGACTGTGCCTGGCTGCTAACGGCATCAAGGCATACGTATTTGACTCACTCAGACCGACTCCTGAGCTTTCCTTTGCGCTCCGCACGCTGGGCTGCACGGCAGGTATTGTCGTTACGGCAAGCCATAACCCGCCCGAGTACAACGGCTATAAGGTATACTGGGAGGACGGCGCACAGGTGACAGCGCCCAAGGATACCCAGATTATCGACGAAGTCAAGGCAATCAAGGATTTCCATACATGTAAGACCATGGATAAGGATGCGGCGATCAAGGCTGACCTCTATCAGGTGATCGGCAAGGAAATCGACGACAAGTACATGGCAGAGCTGAAAAAGCAGATCATTCATCCCGATGTCATCAAGGAGATGGCTGAAGACATCAAAATCGTATATACCCCTCTCTGCGGAACCGGTAACCTTCCGGTGAGAAGAGTTCTCTCCGAGCTGGGCTTCCAGCACGTTTATGTGGTTCCCGAGCAGGAAAAGCCCGATCCGAACTTCACGACACTGGATTATCCCAATCCCGAGGATCCTAAGGCGTTTACCTATGCACTCCGCCTTGCGAAGGAGAAGGACGCGGATATTGTTCTGGCTACCGACCCCGATGCAGACCGTCTCGGCGTGTACGCAAAGGACACGAAGACCGGAGAGTATGTTTCCTTCACCGGAAATATGTCCGGTATGCTGATCGCAGAGTACATTCTGCGTGAAAAGACAGCGACAGGCACTATGCCTGAGAACCCGGCTCTTGTGACAACAATCGTTACGACGAATATGACAAAGCCCATCACGAAGGCATACAATGTAAAGCTGATCGAGGTGCTGACAGGCTTTAAGTTTATCGGTGAGCAGATCAAATTCTTTGAGCAGACAGGCAGCAACAACTATGTGTTCGGTCTGGAGGAGAGCTATGGATGTCTCGCCGGAACACATTCCAGAGACAAGGATGCCATCGTTGCTGTAATGTGTCTGTGTGAGGTTGCCGCTTACTGCAAGAAGCACGGAAAGACCCTCTGGGATATGATGCTGGATGTTTATGAGAAATATGGTTACTATAAGGAGAGCCAGTACACCATCACCATGAAGGGAATCGACGGTGCGAGACAGATCGCGGAGATCATGGATAAGCTGCGTAAGAATCCTCCTAAGGCATTCGGAACAAGAAAGGTATTGAAGTTCAGAGACTATCTGAACGACCGCATTGTAGATATGGAGAGCGGTGCAGAGACGACGACCGGTCTGCCGAAATCCAATGTATTATACTTTGAGCTGCCCGACGACGAATGGTGCTGTGCACGTCCTTCCGGCACAGAGCCTAAGATCAAGTTCTATATGGGCGTCAAGGGAAGCAGTCTTGAGGATGCAAAGGCGAGACTGGAGCAGCTGACCGAGGACTTAAAGGCAGAGCTGTAGGAGAAAAGATAAAATAAATTCCCTGCCGGATCTGTGAGGCGGTGTTGCAGCCGTCGCAGCAGATCAGGGCAGGGAATTTTGCTAAGTGGGGATAGAATGAAAAGAATCAATCGCGCGAGCATCAAGAAGACAATCTGCTATCTGAGACGAAACGGTATCAGGAAGACCTGTGCCGCTGTCAGGGAAAGACTTGACAGGAAGAGAACGGAAGAGTATGAATGGGTTCCGCCCACGGCGGAAAAGCTTCTGCTGCAGAGCCGTCAGGCGGAAGAGCATGGTTATACCGTTACCTTCAGCATTGTCGTTCCCGCATACCGCACGCCCGGGAACTGCCTGCGGGAGCTTATGGAAGCGCTGCTTGCACAGAGCTATGGAAAATGGGAGCTGGTGCTTGCAGATGCCAGCGGCGACAACAGCGTCCGAAATATCGCGGCAGAATATACCGACACGCGAATCCGCTATATCAGCCTTGGGCAGAATGCGGGAATCGCTGAGAATACGAATCAGGCGCTTGCACATGTGACGGGAGATTATGTCGGTCTTCTCGACCATGATGATGTGCTCACAGCGGATGCGCTCTATGAGATGGCGAAGCGGATCGAGGAAGGGCGGAGAGCAGGCAGAGAACCATGGATGCTCTATTCCGATGAGGATAAGTGCAACGGCGATATGACAGCCTTTTTTGAACCGAACAGGAAGGAAGATTTCAATCTGGATCTCCTGCTGAGCAATAATTACATCTGTCATTTTTTGGTTATGCGGACAGAACTGATCCAAAAGCTCGGGTTCCGAAAGAAATATGACGGGGCGCAGGATTATGATCTGGTATTGCGCGCTGCCGCGGAGCTTAAGGATCGGGAGAATGCGATTGGCCATGTCCCGCAGGTGCTTTACCACTGGCGCTGCCACAGCGGTTCGACCGCAGAAAATCCGGCGAGCAAAATGTACGCGTACAATGCCGGTGGGCAGGCGGTTCAGGCATTTGCAGATGCTATGAACTGGAAGGCGCAGGTCGCTGCCACAGAGCATCTCGGCTTCTACAGACTGTGCTATGAGGGAAGCCCGCTGCGAGTCAGTGAGGATCTCGGTGCGGTGGGCGGCAGACTGGTTTCGCACGGCCGCATCTGCGGAGGGCGGATGACGGAAGAGGGGAAGGTTTTTTACGAGGGACTGCCTGCGAGCTATAGCGGTTATCTGCACCGTGCCGTGCTGCCGCAGGATGCGCTGGCGCTCGATATACGGAATTTTGAGGTGCGGGCTTCCCTGCGGGAACTGTTCCGGGAAGTCACAGGGCTGGAATATATCATGATTCCGGGAACGGAAAAGTTCGACCCGGCAGCAATCCCGCCGCAGGAGAATCCCATAGAGCTCAGCCTCCGGCTGTGCAGGGCATTGAGGGAAAAGGGCTACAGGCTTTTATATCTGCCAGAGTATTGAGGAAAGTCAGGAGACAGAGATGACAGAAATAACAGTAGTTATTCCAAATTATAACGGACTCCGGTTTCTGGAGGAATGCCTGCAAGCCTTATATGCACAGACACCGGACACTCCGGAATATGAGGTTGTGCTGGTGGATAACGGGTCCTCGGACGGAAGCGTGGAATTTGTGAGAGAAAATTACCCGGAGGTCAGGATCGAGGCGCTTTCCGAGAACACCGGCTTCAGCTATGCGGTCAATGTCGGCATTGAAAAGGCGGCGTCGGAATATGTTATCCTTTTGAATAACGACACAAAAGTTAAAACAGAATTTATTAAATATCTGTACGAGGCGATAGAGGCAAGACCGCAGGCATTTTCGGTCAGCGCAAAAATGCTGATGTGGGATAAACCGGAGCTCATTGATGATGCAGGAGACAGATATTGTGTCTTCGGCTGGGCTTTTTCACGCGGAAAGGGGAAGCCGTCGGAGCTGTATCATACCCCGTGTGAGGTCTTCTCAGCCTGCGCCGGTGCGGCAATCTACCGCCGAAGTGTGTTCGATAAAATCGGGCTGTTCGACGTTGAGCATTTTGCCTACATGGAGGACATTGATGTCGGGTACCGCGCCCGCATCTTCGGCTACCGGAACTATTATGAGCCCCGGGCGGAGGTGATTCACTACGGCAGCGCCTCCAGCGGCTCCAGATATAATGAGTGGAAGGCGTCATTGGCATCCGCAAATAATGTTTACGTTGTCTGGAAAAATATGCCGCTCCTGCAATGGATTATCAATCTGCCGTTCCTGCTTGTCGGATTCTTTGCAAAATTTTTATTCTTCTGTAAAAAGGGTATGGGCCGGATTTATCTGCGCGGGCTTGCAAAGGGCTTTTCGCGGGCCTTCACCCCGGCGGGAAGAAAGCATAAGGTGCGCTTTCAACTGAGAAATTTAGGGCATTATTTTGCGATTCAGGGGCAGCTCTACCTGAATGTATTTCGATTTCTTAAGAAAATTTAAGAATTAGCTTCATAATTTCATAAGTTGTTTTCCGTATAATCATTTCAGTAGTAGTATAAATCGGAATCGGATGGCGGTAAAGCGTTGTCTGGTGTCGGCTGCGGGGCAATTTATGATAAAGGACAATCAGAAAGTATTCAACCGATTAATGGTAATGATTGATGCGGTCATAGTAGCCGCATCATTTATGCTTGCGTATTTCTTTAAATTCTATGTCCTGAATGACGGTCCGGGCCCCGGAGTCTTGCCGGCTACGGACTATCTGCGGCTTCTCCTCTTCATTGTTCCGATCTATATGTTTATTTATTATTTTTGCGGTGCCTATGCGCCGAAGCGCACGGTACGCCGCAGATTTGAGATCTTTGACATTATCAAGGCGAATACGATCGGCATCATTGCGTTAATTATTCTTTTATTCATGATCCTCAGGGAATTCTATGTGTCCCGGTCGGTGATGGCGTTTTTTTATGTGTTCAACATATTGATTACCTCCTGCTTTCGGATTGCATTGAGAAAAGGTCTCAGGACGATCCGAAAGAAGGGATATAACCTGAAGCATATCCTTCTTGTCGGGTATTCGAGGGCGGCTGAGGAATATATTGACCGGCTTGCGGACAATCCGCAGTGGGGCTATGTGGCAATGGGAATCCTTGACAACAATATTCCGGCTGGCACGATGTACAAGGGAGTAAAGGTTCTTGGAACACTCGGAAATCTGGATATTATTCTCCCCGAGAATAAACTGGATGAGATCGCCATTACACTTCCGCTTCAGGATTATGACAATCTGGAATCTATTGTCAGCGTCTGCGAAAAATCGGGTGTGCATACAAAATTTATCCCGGATTACAACAGCCTTTTCCCGAGCAGACCCTACACGGAGGATCTGATGGGACTGCCGGTGATTAACATCCGGTATGTACCGCTGTCAAATACGGGAAATATGATTATCAAGCGGGCGATGGATATTGTCGGCTCACTGGCCGGAATTATTATCACATCCCCGATCATGCTGATTTCCGCTATACTGGTGAAAATTTCCAGTCCCGGACCAATTATTTTCAGGCAGGAGCGTGTCGGGCTTCATAATAAACCGTTCCGGATGTACAAATTCCGCAGCATGGAGCTGCAGCAGCCGGGCGAGGAGAAGAAGGCATGGACAGTGCGGAATGATCCCAGAGTGACCAAGGTGGGAAAATTCCTGCGGAAGACAAGTATTGATGAACTGCCGCAGCTTTTCAATATATTGAAGGGCGATATGAGCCTTGTGGGGCCGAGACCGGAGCGGCCGCTGTTTGTGGAGAAGTTCAAGGAAGAGATTCCCCGGTATATGGTGAAGCATCAGGTTCGACCGGGTCTCACCGGCTGGGCACAGGTGAACGGTCTTCGCGGAGATACCTCCATCAGAAAGCGGATCGAATATGACATTTATTATATCGAGAACTGGACGGTATGGTTTGATATAAAGATTATTTTTATGACGTTTTTTACCGGATTTATCAATAAGAATGCTTACTAATAAGGAGAAGGTGTTATGGCAACAAATCAGAGACGTACAAACGGAACAGGTGGCGCGGCAAGAAGCGGAAGTGCCAATTCGGCGAGAGCAAGAGCGGCGTTGCAGAAGCGCAAGAAAAAGCGCCGGATCATTATTTTTGCAATTGAGATCGTGATCATTCTGATCATGCTGGGAGTACTTTATGTGGTTATGAACGTTTCTAATGAAGGACCGAAGTTTACGGTGATTGACCCGTCAGAAGTGGTTCCCTCTGAGATCCAGCAGGCGAAGGACGAAGGCGAGAGTGCCATGCTGGGATACATGAACATCGCCCTGTTCGGTGTGGATGCAACGAATGAGAAGCAGATCGAGAAGAACAGCCGAACAGATACCATTATGATTGCCAGCATTAACATGGACACCGGGGATATCAAGCTGGTCAGCGTATACCGTGACACCTATCTGAATATCGGCACCGATACCTATACCAAATGTAATGCAGCTTATGCCAAGGGCGGACCGCAGCAGGCGATCAAGATGCTGAACATGAACCTTGATCTGGATATTGAAAACTTTGTAACGGTTGGCTACAATGCCCTGATGGATGTCATCGATGGGCTTGGCGGCATCTATGTCGAAGTAAAGGAGAATGAAATCGTACACCTGAATAACTACCAGAGAAGTATTGTGGCTCAGTGGAAATATGGCGTGAAGCTGGATGATTATACAGTCAGCGAGAAGGATTTTGAGGTAGTAAAGTCGTCAGATTATACACCCGTGACGGAAGCGGGCTACCAGCTTCTGAACGGACTTCAGGCGACAGCATACTGCCGTATCCGTTATGTCGGAAACGACTATAAGCGTACCGAAAGACAGCGCACGGTTCTCAAGGCGATTCAGGATCAGGCGAAGAAGGCGGATCTTAAGTCCCTGACAGATGTTTTCAACAAGGTTGTAAAGCAGGTCTACACAAGTCTGGATCAGAAGGATATGCTGGAGCTGCTCGGCAAGATCGCTGATTACCGAATTGCCGAAGAGGCCGGCTTCCCGCAGCTGGAGCAGCTGACAACGGGAAATATCGGGGCGAGCGGAAACTGTATTGTACCGCAGGATCTGGTATCGAATGTAGAGTGGCTGCATCAGTTCCTGTTTGAAGATGAGGAATATCAGGTTACCTCCACGGTGGTAGAGTGCAGCGAGAAGATCAAAAAGGATACCGCACAGTATCTTGGACAATAGTAAAAGAGCTTAAAGGGAAGCTTGAATGCTTCCCTTTTTCTTGTAAAAGTAATGCTCTTCGGCTATAATGGAAAAGTGCGCAGATCGCGGACAGTGACAGGGAGGCAGAAGTTGAAGATTGATGTGATAATTCCCGTGTATAAGCCGGGGAGGGAACTGTTTGAGCTGTTGGACAGACTGAAGAAGCAGACAGAACCTGTTCAGAAGGTCATACTGATGAATACCGAGGAAAAATATTTTGAACAGCTGGTGTACGGGACGGATTTCACCAGAAACTACCCCAATGTTGAGGTTCATCATCTCTCAAAGCTGGAGTTTGACCACGGCGGAACCAGACACAGGGGTGTGCAATATTCCGATGCGGAGGTTTTTGTCACCATGACACAGGATGCCATGCCCGCGGACAGGTATCTGATCGAGAGGTTGACGGAAAACCTGCACGGAAGTGTGGCAGTGGCATATGCCCGCCAGCTCCCGGCTGTCGGCTGCCGTGAGGCAGAGAGGATTTCAAGGTTCTTTAATTATCCTGCGACATCCTGTATCAAGACGGCGGATGACATCGGCACGCTCGGAATCAAGACCTTTTTCTGCTCGAATGTCTGCGCAGCTTATCGCAGGGACATTTATGAGGAATTGGGAGGCTTTATACGCCATACCATATTTAATGAGGATATGATCTACGCGGCGGGTGCGGTCAGAGCAGGATATGGGATCGCCTATGAGGCGGATGCGCGCGTGATACATTCCCATAACTACACAAATATGCAGCAGCTGAGACGCAACTTTGACCTCGGGGTCTCACAGGCAGATCACCCGGAGGTCTTTGCGGGCGTGCCATCCGAGGCGGAGGGGAGAAAGCTGGTGCAGGTGACCTATCAGTCTTTAAAGGCGAAAAAGAAGCTGTATCTTTTTCCCGGCTTCTGTGTACAATGCGGCTTTAAGTATGCGGGCTATCTTATGGGCAAACATTATAAGAAACTGCCAAAGAAATGGGTAATGAAAATTACAATGAACAGAGAATACTGGAAATAAGAGCCTGCGAAGCAAGGATTGCAGGTTACGGAAAGGCATGGTGATCAATATGTGTGGAATAGTAGGCTATATCGGAAGCAGACAGGCGGCACCCATCATTCTGGACGGACTGTCAAAGCTGGAGTACAGAGGATATGACTCGGCGGGCATGGCAGTGTTTGACGGCGCAAAGATTCTGACAGAGAAGGCGATCGGCAGACTTAAGGTGCTCGAGAATCTGACAAAGGGCGGAGAGACAATGCCGGGAACCTCCGGTATCGGACATACCAGATGGGCGACGCACGGCGCACCGAGCAATCTGAATGCGCACCCTCACACCAATGCCGCGGGTACGATTGCGGTGGTGCATAACGGAATCATTGAAAATTATATGACGCTCAAGAAGATGCTGCTTGAGAAGGGCTACCAGTTCGCATCGGAGACGGACACAGAGGTGCTGGCTCACCTGCTGGACTACTATTATAAGGGAAATCCGTTGCAGGCGATCACAAAGGTGCTTCACCGTGTGGAAGGCTCCTATGCGCTGGGCATCCTGTTTGCCGACCAGCCGGAGGAAATCTATGCGGCCAGAAAGGACAGTCCGCTCATTGTCGGCAGCAATGACGAGGGCTCATTTATCGCATCGGATGTTCCGGCAATCCTGAAATATACCCGGAAGGTATATTATATGGAAAATCAGGAGGTTGCGGCTCTGCGCAGAGACGGGCTGCGTTTCTTCTCCGTGGATGAGGAAGAAGTGGTGAAGGAACCGGTCATGATTGACTGGGATGCCGAAGCGGCGGAGAAGGCGGGCTATGAGCACTTCATGCTCAAGGAAATCTACGAGCAGCCGAAGACCATTACCGACACGATTTCTCCGAGGATTAAGGACAACGATCTTGTGATTGAAGAACTGAACATGACGGATGAGGAACTGAGGGCAGTGAAGAAGATACACATCGTTGCATGCGGTTCCGCTTATCACACCGGTGTCACCGGAAAATATGTCTTCGAGGGATTGGCGAGGATTCCGGTCGAGGTGGATGTGGCGAGTGAGTTCCGATACCGTGACCCTATCCTCGAGGAAGGCGGCATGGTCATCGTGATCAGCCAGTCCGGGGAGACCGCAGATACGCTGGCGGCGCTCAGAGAGGCAAAGGCGAGAGGCTTTAAGGTGCTTGCAATCGTCAATGTTGTCGGAAGCTCCATTGCGAGAGAGGCGGATGCCTGTATGTATACATGGGCGGGACCGGAGATTGCCGTGGCGACGACAAAGGCCTATAGTGCACAGCTGGTTTCCCTCTATATGCTTGCAATGAAGATGGCGAAGGCGCGCGGAAGCATTGACGATGTGCGTTTCGGTGAGCTGCTGACAGATCTGCAACGTCTGCCGGATCAGATTGAGCTGCTTCTGGGACAGAAGGAGAAGATCCAGCATTTTGCGAACAGATACCTTGGCGCACGCGATATTTTCTTCATCGGAAGAGGCATCGACTACGCGATTTCACTGGAAGGCTCCCTGAAGCTAAAGGAAATTTCCTATATTCATTCGGAGGCATATGCAGCCGGTGAACTGAAGCACGGAACCATCTCCCTGATCGAGGAGGGAACGCTGGTGGTGGCGCTCGCTACCCAGCCTGCGCTGTTCCAGAAGACGGTCAGCAACATTGTCGAGGTAAAGGCGCGCGGCGCGTTCGTTATGGCAGTGACAAACGAGGGCAATAAGGAGATCGAAAGAGTTTCCGATTATGTGCTCTACATCCCGGAGACGAATTCGTATTTTACAAATTCTCTGGCGATTGTTCCGTTGCAGCTGTTTGCGTACTATGTGGCTGTCGGCAGGGGATGCGACGTGGATAAGCCGAGAAATCTTGCAAAGTCGGTTACGGTAGAATAGAGATTTTTGATTTCATAAATGCTTCATAATCGAAACACAATTCCGTCACAAATGCCGGATATACTAAGGTACATAAAGATACAGAGAAACAATGAACAACAAAATGTTTCCAGATAGAAAAGAGGTAACTGTTATGTACGAAAATGAAATCTATTCCGAAAAGAACGGAGCGTCCCAGCAGGGAGACAGCTCGGTAAACAGTGGTTCCACCGGCAACAACACAGCGAACACCTACTTTGACTACACAGCCTACTCGGCGGAGGAGCTGAAGAAGCAGACGGGAAGCTATGACAGGAATGCCGCCAAAGCGGCAAAGAAGGCAGCGAAGGCAGCCAGAAAGGCGCAGAAGGCATCGGGGCATACCGCGATGAGCACACCTAAGAAATTCGTGCTGAGCGTCAGCCTCGGGCTTTGCTTCGGACTCTTTGCCGGACTTGGCTTCTATGCAGTCCACTTTGGCGCAGGACAGTTGACAAAGACTGACAACGCCGCAGTTTCCGCCACGGAGCTGCCGGGAAATGTCGTGACGCTTCCGAGTGAGAACAACACGACGACAAGCCACGTTACCTATGTACAGGATGATATTTCCGACATGGTAGAAGAGGTGATGCCGTCCATGGTATCCATCGTAAATAACTATACCAGCACAGGCATGAACCTCTGGGGTCAGACCTACAGCCAGCCGGGTGTGGCGAGCGGCTCAGGTATCATTATCGGCGAGACGGACGATGAGCTTCTGATTGCGACCAACAACCATGTGGTTGAGAACGCCGACAGCCTCGAGATTACCTTTATTGACGAGTCAACGGCGGAGGCAGTTGTAAAGGGAACAGATGCGGACATGGATCTTGCGGTGGTCGCAGTTCCGATTTCCAGCCTTACCGAGGATACCCTGAATGCAATCACGGTTGCAAAGATGGGTGACAGCGATAGCTTAAAGCTCGGCGAGCCCGTTGTGGCAATCGGCAATGCACTCGGCTACGGACAGTCCGTAACCAATGGTATCATCAGCGCCCTGAACAGAGAAATGACGACCGAGGACGGCTCCACAGGCACTTATATCCAGACCAATGCGGCAATTAACCACGGCAACTCCGGCGGCGCACTGCTGAACATCAACGGCGAGGTCATCGGTATCAACGCGGCAAAGATTGACGGCAGCACAGTCGAGGGCATGGGTTATGCAATCCCTATCAATGCGGCAAGCCCCATCATTTCCGAGCTGATGCAGCGCCAGACCAGAACGGAGAAGGTTGCCGAGGATGAGATCGGTTACATGGGCATCACGATGCAGGCAGTCACAGATGAAATTGCAAATGCTTACGGTATGCCGAAGGGTGTCTTTGTCAGAGAGGTTGCAGAGGGCAGCGCGGCTGAGGCAGCAGGCATCAGAAAGGGCGACATCATCGTGAAGTTTGACGGCAAGCGGATCAGCAGTTCTTCCGATCTGCAGAGTACCTTGCAGTATTTCAGAGCAGGTGAGACAGCAACTGTCACCATCAAGCGTGCCGAGAACGGTGAGTACACAGCCTACGATCTCGAGATCACATTAGGTCAGAGACCCACATCAACGAAATAAGTAACAGCGGGATGAATCCTATTCCGGATATGCCGAGCAGGTGTATCCGGAATTTTATTGCTTGTCTATCAGAACTATGATATTCTGAGAAAGCAGAGAAAACAGGATATCTATGGAGGACACTGGGATGACATGGCTGAAAGAACAAATGATCAGGTACAGAGTGAAGGGCACCTGCCTGCTGATGGCCTTGATCGCTGTTTATGGAATTGATTACCTTGGAAAAGTCAAGGGGCATTTCCGTCCATATTACAGTGTGACAAACTTCTTCCTGTTGGTTGGAATTTATCTGCTGCTGCAAAGAACCTTTAAGGCGCTGGCTGAACTTGAGGCAGGCAAAAAGAGGCGCAAGAGAATACTTTATTCGGCAATACTGAGTTTCCTTTTTGCAGTCTCGGTGATTATGGGCTACCAGTTACAGAATTTCGAAATGACAGAGGCAGGTTTTAAGGGCAAGACATTGATTCTTGTACGGGCTGTAGCGCTCGGCATTTCGGTATTTCCCTTTGGAAATATGTTTTTTTCATGGATTGAAGGGGAAGGAAAGCCTGTCCGTACAGGGAGAGGAAAGGAATGGAAAACGGGGGTATTGTTCTGCGCTTCCGCCATATTGATCTTTGCATGTCTTGTTCCGGTATGGCTTGCCTATTACCCCATCATTATGTCTTACGATTTCCATAGACAGGTCAATGAGGCATATAAGGGCTTCATATGGTTTTATCCGTACCAGCCTATTGCCCATACATGGATGATCTGGCTTTTTATGCAGCTTGGAAGTATGCTGGGCTCCTATCAGACAGGCATGGCATGTATGGCAGTTTTTCAGATGCTACTGTTTGCGGTGGTCGCTGCCTATGGAACGGTTATAGTCTACCGTCTCACCAGACGGAAGGCTGCGGCGGTTGTGACGGCACTATTTCTTGCAGTGTTTCCGTATAATTCCGTCCTGATGGTTTGTACAACCAAGGATGCGATTTTTTCCATACTCTTTATGCTGTTCTTTCTGATGCTGATAGAGCATAACCGGTTCAGCGAGGGAAGAAAAAAGTATGTCATGGAAATCCTTATGATTTTGGAAGGAAGCCTGATGATGCAGTTCCGAAGCAATGCAATTTATGCGGTTGCCTTGTTTATGGTGGTGGCATTTTTGCTTTCGGCGAGAAAAGAGAAATTGCGTATGCTGTTATTCGGTGTACTGTTGATCCTCGGGGCAAAGGGGACGCAGTATGCAATTCGTGCTGCCATAGGTACTGAACTCGAGGCACCAAGCGTGGAAGCCTACAGCGTTCCTATTCAGCAGTTTGCAAGGGTCGGGTATTATCACGGCTCGGAGCTGGCAGAGACGGAACCGGAAACTGCAGCGCTGATTAACAGGTATGTTCCATGGGAATATTGGAGTGACTATAATCCGCCTATTTCCGACACGGTTAAGGTGAACGTAGACGGTAAAAATTTTTCGGAGCATAAGCTTCAATTTTTGAAGGATTGGCTGTGGGTTGGAGGAAAGTTCCCAAATGAATTTCTGGATGCCTTTTTGGAGCTGACGCGTGGATACTGGTTTTGGGATGACTATTCCTGGGCGGAATGTCTGGGATATGGTGAGGACTCGGAATTTGGGGTTTTGTATACCTATACCTCTTCAGAGATAGCGGGGTATGGCAGCATTGAGCAGGATTCCAAATTTCCATGGCTGCAGCAGCAGCTCCATAAAATAGTAAATGCGAACTGCTTTTATGACTGGCCGGTTATTTCGATAGTGTTCAGAAGCAGCTTCTATACATGGGCTCTTTTCCTTGTCCTGATAAGTTTACTTTACAAGAGGCAGAAGGAGGCATTTATTCTGGCAATGTTCCCGGCTATTTACATTTTTTCGATGTTTTTTGGGCCGGTGGTACAAATCAGGTATCTTTTGCCGATTATGGTTACATTGCCGATGGTTGTGGCAATCTTTTTTGATAAAAATTTTAAAGAAAGTTAGAAAAAGTTAATTTGTATACAGCTGCTTTTTCGAGTATACTGATAACAGATTTACAAATACACACATGGGTATACTGGAATGGAGGAACTATGTCAGATTTATATAAAGAAAATGATGAAGAAAAGGAAAATGACTTCAAAGAGACGGATATGACCGAGGGGCACGCGGATGCCTCACGCACGCAGAACGCGGGCAAGAGCGATAACAGTGAGTACGAGGATGTGTGCTTTATCTGCCGCAGACCGGAGAGCAAGGCGGGAAAGATGTTCAAGCTCCCGAACAATATCTGTATCTGCGACGACTGTATGCATAAGACAATGGATGCGGTCAGCCAGTTCGACTATCAGGGTATGCTGAACAATCCCCAGCTCCAGAGGGAGATGGACGAATTTTCCAGACAGGGCGGCTTCCCGAATATCAGCTTTGTCAACCTTGCCGATCTGCAGGGCGACGGTGGGATTCCCAACAAGCAGAAGCTCAAGAAGAAAAAGCCCAAGGACAGCGCAGAGCCGGTTCTGAACATCCGTGACATACCCGCACCGCATAAAATCAAGGCGAGTCTGGATGAGTATGTGGTCGGGCAGGAATATGCCAAGAAGGTAATCTCTGTCGCGGTCTACAACCATTACAAGCGCGTGGCGACGAATACCATGGACAATATCGAGATCGAGAAGTCCAATATGCTGATGATCGGGCCTACCGGCTGCGGTAAGACCTATCTGGTAAAAACGCTTGCGCGACTGCTGGATGTGCCGCTTGCGATCGCTGACGCCACCTCACTGACGGAGGCGGGCTACATCGGAGATGACATCGAGTCGGTCGTTTCCAAGCTGCTTGCCGCCGCAGACAATGACGTCGAGAAGGCGGAGCGCGGCATCATCTTTATCGATGAGATCGACAAGATTGCCAAGAAGAAAAACACAAATACCAGAGATGTCAGCGGCGAGAGCGTTCAACAGGGGATGCTTAAGCTCTTGGAGGGAGCAGAGGTGGAGGTGCCTGTCGGCGCGAACAGTAAGAATGCCATGGTGCCGCTTGCAACCGTGAATACCAGAAATATCCTGTTCATCTGCGGAGGTGCGTTCCCGGAGCTGGAGGACATTATTAAGGAAAGACTTACCAAGACGGCGTCGATCGGCTTTAATTCCGAGCTCAAGGATAAGTATGACAACGACAAGAATATCCTTTCCAAGGTAACGGTTGAGGACATCAGAAAATTCGGTATGATACCGGAGTTCATCGGACGACTGCCGATCATCTTCACACTGGAAGGACTTTCCAAGGAGATGATGGTAAAGATCCTGAAGGAGCCGAAGAACGCGATCCTCAAGCAGTACCAGAAGCTGCTTGAGCTGGACGAGGTAAAGCTCGAATTTACCGATGAGGCACTCGAGGCGATTGCTGAAAAGGCGATGAAGAGAGACACCGGCGCGAGAGCGCTGCGTTCCATCATAGAGGAATTTATGTTGGATATTATGTATGAGATTCCGAAGGATGACAATATCGGGCGTGTCACCATCACAAGAGAATATATAGAAGGAACCGGCGGACCCGTGATCGATATTCGCGGGAACCAGCTGCTGGAGAGTTCGGAGGGAAAGCTCCCGGATAATGCTTAAGAGGACAAAGGTGTGTTGCGTGCGGCAGCACACCTTTTTACATTGGAAAAACGCCGTAAAGGGCGCAAAATCGACACTTGTTGACAGCAAAAAGAAAAAGTATTATAGTTTAAAAGATTGAAAATGGGAAAAAGGTAATGATCGGGATAAAGAAATGAAAGAAACAGAAAAAAAGAAACGTACCAAAATCATAGTACTTGTGATTGTGCTCGTTCTGCTGGTTCTGGGAGGCGGAATTGCCGGTTTCATTTACTGGTATGCCGATACGCTTGTCTACAGGAGTTGTACAGTGGAGGCGGGTGTGGAGGTCAGTGTGGCTGACTTCCTGCGCAGAGCTGATGAAAACGCCTTTTTCACACCGGAGAGCGATGAGATCGACACTGCAGTGCCGGGGGACTATCATCTGTTCATCAAAAGCGGCTTTTTCACCGAGGAAGCAGTGCTCCATGTACAGGACACTATTCCGCCGACCGGAACAGCCGTGCCACAGGAGCTGGAATGGGAGGAGACCTGTACGGTAGAGGACTGCGTGACGGACATTGCGGATGCGACGGCAGTGACCGTGCAGTTTGCGGAGGAGCCGGACTTCACACAGGACGGCACCCAGCAGGTGACGATCCTGCTGACGGATCTCGGCGGAAATGTGACAAGGCTCCAGACGGAGATCTACATCACACCGCCCGACACGGAGCCGCCGGTAATTACAGGAGCAGAGGACATTTACTATACAATGGGAGACACCGTCTCTTACCGGAAGAACGTCACGGTGACGGACAACAGCGGGGAAGTTCCCAACCTGCAGATCGACACCTCGCAGGTAAAGCTGGACGCAGAGGGCATTTATCCGGTGACATATTCGGCGAAGGATTCCTCCGGCAATGAGACCTCTGTGACGGTCAACATTTATGTGAGCCCGAAGTCCTACAGTATCGAGGAGGTCTACCAGTACGCAGACGCTGTGCTGGCAAAGATTTTCACTGAGGATATGACACCGTATGACAAGCTGTGGCAGATTTATACCTATGTGCAGCGAAATGTCGCCTACATCAACCATTCCGAGAAAAACAGCTGGGTGCAGGCTGCCTATGAGGGACTGGTGAAGAAGAAGGGCGACTGCTATGTCTTCGCCAGCACGACAAAGGTGCTGCTCGACCGTGCCGGGATCACGAACATGGACATTGCAAAAATTCCCGCAAGAACCCAGCATTTCTGGAATCTTGTGGATATAGGGGACGGCTGGTATCATCTGGATACCACGCCCAGAAAGGATCATCCGACGATCTTTTACTGGGATGATGCGACCCTCATGGCATATTCCGCAAAGCACAACAATTCGCACAATTATGACCATGACGCTTATCCGCAGGTGAACTAGGATGAAGAGCAGAAGCACTGCCGAGGCTAAGCGCCGGGGCAGTATGGAGGTATCAATGAAGAAGCTGGGTGTGATAGGCGGACTTGGCCCGATGGCGACAGCCTATTTTCTGGAGTTGCTTACACAGATGAGTCAGGCGGAGACAGATCAGGAGCATATGGAAATACTCCTGCACAGCAAGCCGTCCATTCCTGACCGTACAAAATATATACTGGGGCTGAGCAAGGAAAGCCCGCTGCCCGACATGGCGGCGATTGGCAGGGAACTGCGGGAAGCCGGGGCGGCGGAGATTGCCATTCCCTGCATTACGGCGCATTATTTTCACAACGAACTGGAGGAGCAGATCGGGATTCCGGTGCTCCATGCCATCAAGGAGACGGCGCTCTACCTGAAGGCGGAGGGTGTCGGCACGGTCGGCATTCTGGCGACGGACGGAACCGTGCAGAGCGGACTGTTCCAGAGAGAATTTGAGACTTACGGCATCACGGCGCTGACACCGACGGCGGAAAATCAGGCGCTCATCATGGATATCATCTACAGACAGGTCAAGACCGGAAAGAAGGGAAACCCTGAGCAGCTGGAGCAGGTGGCGCAAAGCCTCCGGGACAGAGGGGCAGAGGTAAATCTGCTGGGCTGTACCGAGCTTTCTCTGTTAAAGCGGGATTTCACTCTGCCGGCGGGGTATCTGGACGTGATGGAGGTGCTGGCGAGCAGGGCAGTGAAGGACTGCGGCGTGTTCCGGGAGGAATACGGGAGACTGATCACAGTATAGAATAGATAAGCCAGGTAAGCATGGGATGCGCACAGAGCGGCGCGGAAACGGAGAGACGATGCAGAATAACGTGTTGGACTATATGGAGGAAACCGTAAAGCGGGTTCCCGATAAGACGGCATTCTCAAATGGTGTGGATGCACTGACCTTCCGGGAGGTGTATGACCAGAGCAATGCGGTCGGAAGCTGGCTCCACAGGGAAGGCTTCTATAAAGAGCCGGTGGTAGTGTTCATGGATAAGCACCCGAAGGAGATCACAGCCTTCTTCGGCGTAATCCGGGGCGGCTGCTTCTATGTGCCGATCGATGAGGAGATGCCGCAGGTGCGCATTGAACTGATCCTTGGGAACCTGCAGCCCAGACTGATTATCTGTGACGACAGGACGAAAAAGGCAGCGGAACAATTTACCTTTTCGGGACGCATTGTGTGCTACGATGAGATCAGTGGCACGCCGGTGGACGAGGCGGCGCTGGCAAAGATCCATGAGACGACGCTCGACACCGACCCGATTTATGTAGTATTTACCTCCGGCTCCACGGGTGTGCCGAAGGGTGTGGTGGCGTGCCACCGCTCGGTGCTCGATTACATTGCGCAGCTTTCCGATGTGCTTGAATTTAATGAAAACACAGTCTTCGGAAACCAGACGCCGTTATACTTCGATGCCTGTCTCAAGGAACTGTACCCGACACTGAAATTCGGCGCGACGACCTACCTCATTCCGAGAGAGCTGTTCATGATGCCGGTCAAGCTGGTCGAATTTCTGAACCAATATAAGATCAATACGATCTGCTGGGTGGTTTCTGCCCTGACGATGATCTCTGCCTTTAACACCTTCAAGACGATCGTGCCGGAGTATCTGGAAAATATAGCTTTCGGAAGCGAGGTCTTCCCGATTAAGCAGTACCGGAGATGGAAGGAGGTACTGCCGAATGCGAGGTTCACGAATCTTTACGGACCGACAGAGGGCACGGGCATGTGCTGCTATTATAAGCTCGAGAGGGAATTTGAACTGGATGAGGTCATACCGATCGGCCGCCCGTTCTTCAACACGGAGATCCTGCTGTTAAATGAGAAGAACGAGAGAGCGGCGGAGGGAGAGACGGGAGAAATCTGTATCAGAGGGACCTCTCTCACGCTCGGCTACTATAATAATTTTGAGAAGACAAACGAGGTCTTCGTACAGAACCCGTTGAACAAGGCATACCCGGAGCTGATTTACCGCACGGGCGATCTCGGACATTACAATGAGCGCGGCGAGCTGGTCTTCGTGTCGAGAAAGGATTACCAGATCAAGCACATGGGACACCGGATCGAGCTCGGGGAGATCGAGGCGAACGTCAATCTGCTTGACGAAGTAAAGATTGCGGGCTGCATCTATGACGGCGAAAAGGGCAAGATCGTTCTCTATTATGTGGGCGATATTGAGGAGAAGGAGCTGACGGCGGCACTGAAGGAGAAGCTGCCGAGGTATATGCTGCCGAACTTTGTCAGAAGGCTGGAGCAGATGCCCTTCACTGCCAACGGAAAAATAGACAGAGTAACATTAAAGAAAAAATATATGGATGGCGCGAATGCCTGAGCAGGAGCGCAGAAATGGAGAAAAACATGGACAAATTGCTGGAAATCTTACAGGAACTGCACCCCGATGTGGATTTTGAGACAGAGGAGCATCTGGTAGACAATAAGATACTGGATTCCTTTGACATCATCACGATCATTTCCGAGATCGCGGATGAATTTGACGTCACGATCTCCGCGGAGCATATCATTCCGCAGAACTTTAATTCTGCGAAGGCGCTGTATGCATTGATTGAGAAGCTGGAAGACGAGGAATAAACTGAGGAGACGATATGCTTTTTACGTCATATGAATTTTTGATCTTTCTTGCCGTCCTGTTTCTGGCTTATTATCTTGTGCCGAAAAGCTGGCAGTGGAAGCTTTTGCTCGCCGCCAGCTATCTCTTTTATTTCATCGCCGGGCCGGATTACTGCATCTATATTCTGGTAACGACGGTCAGCACATGGCTTGTCGGCAGGAAAATTGAGGCGGTGCGGCAGGAGCAGGAGAGCTACCTGAAGCAGCATAAGCAGGAGATGGACAGGGAGGCGAGAAAGGGCTACAAGGCTTCCATGAAGAAGAAAACATGGCACTGGCTTCTGCTGTGCCTGATCTTTAATCTCGGAATCCTTGCCGTTCTGAAATACACAAACTTTACGATTGCGAACATCAATGCGCTGCTTCACGCATTTGGAAGCGGGCAGCAGCTTTCGCTTGTCAATCTCGTTCTGCCCATGGGTATTTCCTTCTATACCTTTCAGGCGATGGGGTACATTATCGACGTTTACCGGGGAACGGTCACGGCGGAGAAGAATTTCTTCCGCTTTGCACTGTTCGTCTCGTTCTTTCCCCAGCTTGTGCAGGGGCCGATCAGCCGCTTCGGCGATCTTCAGAAAAGCCTTTTTGCGGAGCATTCCTTTGACGGCAGGAACGTCAGCTTTGGTCTGCAGCGGATTCTCTGGGGCTTCTTTAAGAAGCTGGTGATCGCGGACAGGATTCTTGTCGCAGTGAATGCCATCATCAGAAATCCCGACGAATACAGCGCGGCATATGCTTTTGTCGGTATGCTGTTCTATGCGCTGGAGCTGTATGCGAATTTCACCGGCGGGATCGACATC
>USGM01000007.1 GCA_900554205.1 uncultured Lachnospiraceae bacterium | reverse complement strand
CGCGTCTGCCCGCCGTTTCGATAACTCCGGCGAATACCTGCTCAAAACTGCGCGACATCGGGAAGCGTACATTAAAGTTAATATATATTTTGCCGTCCTTAAGGCTGAGAACGCCGCCGATGCAGGTGAGATATCCGAAGTATTCGTCCGAAAAATCGACGACCTGAATCAGGAGATCGGCATAGCGCACCTCCTCCAATGTTGACCGGAACGCCTTGACAAGTCCGTGCGGCAATTTGTGTATGAAACCAACTGTATCCACAAGGAAAAACGGCTTTCTATCGCCGGTATGAATGGCTCTGACGGAAGTGTCCAGCGTCGCAAAGAGCATATCCTTCTCCAGCACTGTCTTTTCCTTCCGCTCACCGTATCTGTCGACAAGCCGGTTCATGATGGTCGACTTTCCGGCGTTGGTGTAGCCGACGAGCGCCACCTGCGGTATTCTGGACTGCCCACGCTTTTTCCGCATTGTCTCCCGGTTCTTCGCAACGACGGCAAGCTCCTTTTTCAGTTCGCTGATCCTGTGCTCGATCTTACGTCTGTCCAGTTCCAGCTTCGTCTCACCGGCACCCTTGTTACTCATGCTTCCGCCGGTTCCTCCCTGTCGGCTGAGATTGTCCCGCATTCCCACAAGCCTTGGCAGCATATACTGGAGCCTCGCCGTCTCCACCTGCAGCTTTGCCTCTCCGGTTCTCGCACGGATTGCAAAGATGTCCAATATCAGATTCGTCCTGTCAAGAATCGGCAGCTCCAGTTCATTTCCGAGGTTCCTGATCTGCGAGGGCGAAAGGGCATTGTCGAAGACCACCTCGTCCGCCTCGATCATGCCCGCATATTCCTTCACCTCAGCCACTTTTCCCGTTCCGATATAGAGCGCCTTGTTGACTGCCTCCATCCGCTGGACAATGATTCCGACCACCTTTTTTCCGGCAGCCTCCGCCAGACTGGAAAGCTCCTCCATGGAATGCTCAAAATCCGGTTCCTCGCCGGTGTCCACGCCGACCAGCAGCACCTTTGTCTCGCGTTCTTCGCCTGTACCTTCCCTCATAATCCCTCCGTCATAAACCTATTCCTGTGTCTCTTCCCGGCAGACCTCAAGCTCAAACCAGAAGAGCACACCGTTCTCATAATTTTCCACACCGTAATTCCGGTTCATGGACTCCATGATCGCCTTGACGATCGAAAGTCCGACACCACTGCCGCCGTACTCCCTCGTTCTCGCCTTGTCCACCTTATAAAACTTCTCCCACAGATGCGGCAATGCCTCCTCCGGGACCGGCGCACCTGTGTTAAACACGCCGACTCTGACGATTTTCTCCTTCTGCTCCATCGTCACGACGATCTTCTTCTCACCGGCGCAATGTTTGACCGCGTTGGAAAAGTAATTCATAAAGACCTCTTCCGTCTTAAATTCATCGCCCCAGACATAAAGAGACGGATATTCGTCCATGCAGACCTGAATTTCATTCTGTTTTGTCAGAATCGCCGCAGACTGGATGTAATTTCTGATCAGCGCCGTGATGTCAAACCGCTCCATCGCCACAACGTCATTGCCAAATTCCAGCTGATTTAATGTCAGCAGTTTCTGAACCATATTGTTCATTTTGGATGCCTCGTCCATGATGACCTCGCAGTAAAACTTCTGGCTCTCCGGGTCGTCATTGACTGCCTCGACAAGTCCCTCCGCATAGCCCTGTATCAGGGCGATCGGAGTCTTCAGCTCATGTGACACGTTGGCAAGAAATTCCTTGCGCATCGCATCAATCTGTTCCTTCTTCTCAATATCCCGCTGTAGTTCATTATTAGCAGTTTTTAACTCCGAGATCGACTGCTCAAGAGATGCCGAGAGCTTATTCATATTTTCTCCGAGCATACCGATTTCATTCTTTGCTGTTCCGTCATACTTCGCCTCAAAGTCCAGATGTACCATCTGCTCGGAAATGTGGTTCAGCGTCTTGATCGGCTTTGTAATTCTTCCCGTCACCAGCCAGATAATAATCGCTCCGGCGACCGTCCCCGCGATCCCCACATAGGCGAAAAAGCGGCTTGCGATCTTCGCGCTCTCCCGGATGCTCTCGATCGGTGTCCGCATGATAAAGGAAATTCCGGTGTCAAGTCTTCCGTACATAAGCAGGAATTCCTCGCCGCCGAAGGTCATTCTCTGGATAATATATTCCTCCCCCTCCTCAATGATCTTGGACGGGGTCTCCTGCCATCCGAAGATATAACCGAGCAGCTGTGTCTCCAGCTCCCTTCCGCCGTTTCCCGACACATATTTCGTCTGGGAGTTCGCGTCCATCACGCAAACCGTGATATTATAGATATTGCAAACGTCATCCAGCTCCTGCACAAATGCATCCGAGCTGTAGGTATCGCTCTTTGCCGCCTGACTGATCGTGTTATAGGCATCGTAGATTACCTCGGTCTTGCTCCGGATATAATATTCTTCCAGAAACACATTATTGATAAACCAGCACAATAAGATTGTCCCGGCCATCAGTCCTATAAAAATCAATGCAAACTGCTGTCTGATCGAATGTTTCACCGTCACGCCTCCAGCTTATAGCCCATGCCCCAGATGGTCTTGATCAGGTCGCCCTTCTCACCCATCTTGCTGCGCAGCTTCTTCACATGCGTGTCAATCGTGCGCGCGTCCCCGAAATAGTCATAATTCCAGACATTGTTCAGAATCTTCTCCCTCGAGAGCGCAATGCCCTTGTTCTCCACAAAGTAGGTGAGAAGCTCAAACTCCTTGTAGCTGAGTTCGATCTCTTTTCCGTCGATCAGAACCCTGTGCGCCGCCTTATCAATCTCGATACCGCCGCAGCTTAAAACCTCTTCCTCCGACACCTGATTTGTTCTGCGCAGGATTGCCTCAATGCGCGCGACTAATATCTTCGGGCTGAACGGCTTCGAGATATATTCATCCACGCCAAGCTGAAAGCCCTGCAATTCATCCCGCTCGTCTCCCCGTGCCGTGAGCATGATAATCGGCACCTTGGAATAGGAGCGCACCTCCCGGCAGACCTGCCAGCCGTCCATCTTCGGCATCATGACATCCAGCACGATCAGTGCAATATCCTTTTGCTGCAGGAACAGGTCAACCGCCTCTTCTCCGTCACCTGCCTCTACCACCTCATAGCCCGCCTTTACAAGAAAGTCTCTGACTAACTTGCGCATCCTGCTCTCATCGTCCACTACCAGTATTTTTAATTTTTCCATCGCAATCACACATCCTTCCCTGTCATTTCAATATATAACACTTTTATGTCCATTCTGTGAATGTGCCCTGACTATCGGGAAATCTTACTCATTTTCAATCTGCAACTCCAGTTCCTTCTCCCTGACTGCCCGTTCGCGTTCCGTGAGCTCCTGCTCCCATGAGGCATACTTGTCCGTCAGCGCCCGTTCATAATTCAGTACATTCGGGTTATCGCTCCGCAGAGTAATCATGAACATGGCTGCAATCGCCAGCACAAGAAGAACGTTGAGCAGAACGGACAATATAAAGCCCGACTTGTTCTTCTCCGCCTTATCCTTCGCCGGTTTGATCCGGTTTCTCGCAGGCTGGCCCTTCTCCCTGACATCGCCGCTGAAGGTACAGTACAGCGGAATGTCCGGCAGATCCTGTGCAGTAATATCCGGCTGCTCCAGCAGGAAATCCCGCAGACCCTTCAGATACTGAAATCCGACCGGCGTCTTAAATATTCTCTCCTGAATCGCATTCTGATAGACGGAAAGAATGCTTTCCGGTCTGGAATAGTCGATTCTTGCCTCGAGATACTCGATTTTCTTGCGTTCTGCCGATGCCAGCTTCGCATCCTTCTCCGTAAAAAAAAGATAACCGCCCACAGATAGATCCTGTTGTTCCGACATGCTGTTCCTCCTGAAGCCATGATAAAAATTATCCAAAAAGAACCGCCATTACAGGCGGCTCTTTTTAAAATCAGTATAAGAATTTTTATATGCGCTGTCAAGCACTGGATTGCGATTTCTACCACGAAAACGGTGTTTCAAAGGAATGCCATTGCACTTCCACGGGATAAGCCTTCCGGGCTTCCTCGAGGGCATCCATCTCCTCGTAGGTATAATACCCCACCTCTTCCTCGCGCCAATAGTAAAGACCGTTAGAATACTCCATATATCCTATATAGGTATGGGCATCTCCGTTAGCTGCGCTTTTCGATACAATGAATAATTCATCCATCGCCTCATTCATTGTAACAAATACTCTGGAACCGCCAATCGACGCCACTCCCTCTACGATCGGGTATCTCCCTCTCTGTATCATGACAGGCATCTCTCGATATTGATCATCCAGGATGGATATGTGGTAGGTAATCATGATCCAGTAGCTCATGCCATCGTATGTCGTTTGCGAGGTATTTGCCCTGACCAGCATTTCCGGAATATCGTCCCTATCCAGATCCACAAGGGCATATTCAAATTGCTCCCCCTGCTCCGTGAGATTATCATAGACTTCCTTGTCGAACCCGTATAGTCCCACTTCACTGACCGTATTCAACGTTCTGTCGGGTATATGCTCCAGAATCATGCTGTAAGCCTGACTCCAGCCGACTTCATCATGCAGTACGACTTCTTCCGGTTCCGGGCTCTCCGCCAAAGCGTCGATCGGGCTCTGCTCCAGCTGCGCTTCCTCATCGAAAATCTGCAAGTCATCTGCAGACTGCTCCACGGTACTGGCGGGAGCATCCTCACGGCTGTTGTTGATTCCCACGATTGCCGCACCCGCAACCGTCACCGTCAGGGCGATTCCTATGACTGTCTTTCCCGCCTTTGTGGCGAGGAACGCTGCCTTTCCCGCTGCGTCCGGCACCGGTCCGGAAGGCCTTATGCTCTGCAATAATTTCCCTTCACACTCAGACAGTGCAAGCTGTGTCGCCGGTTCTGCCGCCTGTGCAACCATATCCTTCTTGAACAGATACAGGAGGAATGCAATCGGTGCAAGGTTGTAGAGCTTGTAGCCCTTCTTCTGCAGTTCTTCCGCCTTCTCTTTGATATTATTTCTACCGTACCGCAATCTGGATTTGACGGTTGCCTCGGAGCAGCCGAGCTGTTCTGCGATTTCCTTTGTGGTCATTCCCTCCAGTTCAAAGGCAATCACCACCAGTCGCTGCTCATCCGACAGGGAATCTATCAGCTCATGCACGAGATGTCTGGTCTCTTCCTTGGTATATTCCAGTTCTGGAACATTTTCCCACGAGCTGACGGCCCGGTCAAAGATTTCTGTATCCTCTTCCTCATCGTCCGCTTCCACCCGCAGATCCAGCGGCGTATGATTGCGCTTTACCAGTTCATTCTTTGCGGTATTTACAACGATCTGTGCCAACCAGGAATCAAATTTCTCAGGCTCCTTGAGCTTGTCCAGATTTTTCCATGCCCGGATGTATGCATCCTGCAGAACATCCTTTGCACCTTCCTCATCCTTCACATACCTTAATGCCAGATAATACTTGTTGTTCTTTGTAGCATTGTATAGGAAATCGAAGCCCTCCGCATCGCCCTTGAGAGCCTTCTCAACTGCTTCCGTATATGTCATCTCTTCCGTTCCTTCCCCGCTCATTTCTTCGAGTGTGCCTTTTTCCATATATTATAAACCAGTTTTTCCAGCCATGCACTCATTACTTTTCCGCCGGTCTCTTTGTCCGCTTCATAATTTGTCTGTAAACCGTTTTGTTCGTGGCTTCGTCCATCTCAAAGCTCTGCATATCCTTGTGTATCAGAAGCACAAACCACCTGATGATGTTTTTCATCGCATCCTTCCCCCCTTTCAGTTATATTCGGGATCGACACCATTCGTCCAAATTGCAAACGCAGTCTCATTGATGATAGCGTACTGACCGTTGTAGATTACAATGGCGTTTCCATAGATACCGTTTGCTTCATCCTCGGCACAGTAAGCGATCAGCCAGAGCTCATCTACGTCATATTCCGCAACCTTAATTACCTCAGTTCTCATGTAATCGGCATAAATCTTACCATTCACATCCCACCACGCTTCTGTAAAAATCGGCTCATCTACAAACTCCACAGTTGCGGCTATGTTACTCGGCAGAACCGTTTCGGGAATATCCGGATATCTGCCATTCCTGTTGATACCGGGAAGTGCCGCCGTCTCAGCTGTACCGGAGGAGTCGGTATTCGTCGTGGACTCCGGCTGGGAGTCAGTATTGCTTTCTGTCTCGGGCTGACTCTCCGGCTCTGAATTGTTCTCTGTTTCGGACTGGCTCTCCGGCTGGGACTCGCTCTCCGTTTCCGGCTGGCTTTCTTCCTTGGACTGGCTTTCTTCCACGGACTGGCTTTCTTCCATGGACTCTGACCCTTTTTCCTCAGGTGCTGCTGTGGGTTCTGTAGCTCCTGCTTCCGTGCTCTCTGTTACACTGGCTGGCTCTGCATTTCCGCATCCTGTGAATGCTGTACAAACTACGGTTACTGCCATCATCATGGCGATCATCTTGTTCTTTTTCATGGTATTTTACCATCCTTTCTTAATCAGAATATTAATTTTGTTTTTATTGCTCCTTTTCTCCCTTCCTATTCAGTTAGACAAGGGCAATTCTATAAAAGATCTAAATTTCTATAAATTTTTCCCGCGCTTCATTATAGACGCATATAAACGCACAAAACCATACCACAAAAGTGCATTGCTCCATGCATTACTACGGTAACGTTTTTTTGAAGTGTGTCATCACCGCTGACACACCTTCAAGGACTTTTGCTTTTCTCCTGATATATGATATAATGAGCGCAAGTGAGCCAACATGCTAGCATGATTGGCGAACGGCGAATTCGATCATGACAGCTGCGAAGCAGCGGAAAGCGCCGTAGGCGCGTGTCATGAAATAATGACCTTATTCTAAGACATAGAGCGTCCGAATGGACATCAATGCTATGATTGGGAAATAATCATGGTATAATACCTTTGTGTGACAAATCGGGACTGATAGCGGGAAAATCAGAAATTAAGGAGGTAATTAGTGTGATCGACAAATCAAAAATCACAATCCGACCGGAAAAGCCGTCCGAATACGAGAAAGTTAATGATATTATTTATAGGGCATTTTCCGAACAACATGGTACTGGAATCGGAAACTTCATGATGGAGCATTTTATAAATGAGCGGCAAAAAGAGACCTTTATTCCGGAGCTTTCATTTGTCGCTGTGTTAGAAAACGGTGTTATTGTCGGAGAAGTTGCCCTTCATGAAACGGACATCATTACCGAAAATGGTAAAAATACACAATTAGTCTTGTCACAAAGTGCCGTTCTGCCGGAATACAGGGGGCAAGGGATAATGCGGATGCTTGTAGAAGAAGCCCTAAGAAAAGCGGAACAATTGGGCTATGGAGCAGTGTTCCTCGGCGGAAATCCAGATCTATATGCAAGATATGGATTTGAACCATCCTGTAAATACGGTATCTATCATAAAAACAGGTTAATTTGGGGCGATGAAGGTTATATGGTTCATATATTGCGTCCTGGTGCCCTTGATGGTATAACAGGCTTAACATCTTATTATGGCGGATAAAATAATGCTGAAACAGGGGAAAAAACAGATAAAACTATATATGCTGACTTTAGCATTCAGCGTGCTTGTCATAATTACTCTTCTCTTCTTTTTGGGGGACGTTTTAACGGCTGACGGCCGGGAGTATATTCCGAACAGTGCAAGTAACATTGCTCTGGCTCTCTGTGTGCTCTGGCAATGTGTTTTAGTGATAGGAATATATAGATTACAAAAGAAAATAAAGGAATTTTCGAGTGGTTGGATAAAGAAAATCGTGACAATCACAGCTACCGGAGCAGCCATATTTCTTGTTCTGGTTCTTGCATGGAATTGGTTTTTATATACGCTTAAGTTGAATGAACGAATCGGACGATATGATGAGCATATCGCCTTATATGTGACAAACACTTTCGTGAGACCCCAATTTAGAGACCCGCATTATATGTATGAGGAAAACTGGCTATTTATGAGGAATTTGAGCGAAGATGAACTGAATGAAGCCATTCATAAATACGGCGATCCGGATAATTATTATAACCAGTATTAGGGATAGGTATCCATTCTGTTATGGCAGATAAATTCTACATGCAATAAATTTTGTCACCAGCCATCATAGAATCCTCTTTGTCATTACCACAAATCCATCTTCATTCTTTCTTTGATATTTTTCATAGTCTTCTATGGAAGTGTATTCCTTTTCAACAGCAATGCCCTGTTCTCTGTAAACTTTGTAGCATATTGGCTCATAACCATTTTTTATGTAATAGTGTTCCACGTATCCACCGGCGGAACCTAAAGAGATTGAGGGACATCCGTACAGCAAACAAGCATGTTCCATAGCCTGTAGCAATAAGGAACCATAACCATGTTTCTGAAAAGGTTCCTGAATGCAAATTCCATCTATTACGAAGGACTCATCCTCTGGAGCATCCAGATTTCGCGGCCAGCCAAAAACTACGCCAATCACCTTTTTCTCTAAAAGTGCAACCATGTATGCCTGACGATATTCTGCCTCTCTCTTCTTTACTATTTCGTAATCACTGTATGGCAAATACTCTAAAGCAAGTTTATAAAACTCTTCTCTTGTAACATCAGAAATTGATTCTATTGTAAAATTCATTTGAAGTCTCCACAAGCTTATGAGAATCTCATTTTTCTGGCAGGTGTACTGAAATTTATCTGTTTTAACATTCCTACCTAAACCACACTTTTGTCCTTCTAGATAGGATTTTTTTCCGAATGTCTCTTTAAATTTCCTACCCAGCGCGTACTTTCATCTTTCCAGATAGGAAAATTACCATATAATAGCTCTACTCTTCCTACCTGAATTGCATTTTTCTCTTTCAGGCAGGAAATTCATTTTCCCAGTGTGCTGTATCACTGACTTTCAGCTAAATAATATGAGACAAGGCAGAAGAATGAGGCGTAAAAGGCTACAGCGATTGACCACAACGCGGCAGATAGAAAGTATGCAGCGCGAAGTGCAACCCAAAAGAAAAAGATGCCGCATTTATCGGCATCCTAGAGTGGAGTAGGCGGGAGTCGAACCCGCGTCCAAAAGCCCATTCCCTGTCCTTCTACTATCATAGTCCGTTTTTGCGGCGGGGCTCTCCCCCACCTGTTCCCCTGATGCAGCAGATAACGGACAATCAGCTGCTCAGAGTAGCTTCATCATACGCCCGCGCGGGCAAAGCTTACCGCGTGTCGTTTCTCACATAGTCGACGCCCGGATTCCGGAATGTGAGTGTCCCGGAGCGAACGAGCCGCCTGAGGCGGCGTCACCAGCAGCGGTTAGGCTGCAAGTGCTAACTGAGTATTATCTTCAGCGTTTAGTTTAAATTTTGCGATTTACGTGTCGTAACGGATAGCTTCTCCAGCTGCAAGACCCCTGTCGAAACCTTTACTACCCCGAAAGATTTATTTTAGTATAGCTTAAACTCTTATGCTGTGTCAACCGTTACAGGTTCTTCACCTTAAATTCTCTTTCCACTTCCCTGCGCGCATCCTTCTTTGCAATGTCTTCTCTCTTGTCATACAGCTTTTTACCTCGTGCAAGACCGATCTCCACCTTGACTCTGCCGTCCTTAAAGTATACCTGCAAGGGCACAAGCGTATACCCCTTCTCGGCAACTTTTCCTGCAAGCTTGTTGATCTCATATCTGTGCATCAGGAGCTTTTTGACGCGCAGCGGATCCTTGTTGAAAATGTTTCCCTTCTCATAGGGGCTGACATGCATCCCATAGACAAAGACCTCCCCGTTTTCAATACGGATAAAGGATTCCTTGATACTGCACTTTCCCATGCGCATGGACTTTACCTCCGTCCCATGGAGCACGACTCCTGTCTCGAAGGTCTCGTCGATAAAGAAATCGTGATATGCCTTTTTATTGTTCGCGATCAACTTCTGCGGTTCCTTCTGCTTTGCCATTTCTGACACCTCCTCCGTCTTATCTTCAATCTACTCCTCTTCCAGCGAGAAGTCAATCGTTCTGGTAAACCTGTCGCAGCCGTCCACATTGACTCTCACAGGCATCCCCAGCTTGAAGCACCGTCCGGTCGCCTCTCCGACCAGTTCACTGCTCTTTTCACTGTAGTAATAATAATCGCCGTACAATTTAGATATATGCACCAGCCCCTCCACGGTATTCGGAAGCTCCACATAAAGCCCCCAGCCCGTGACACCGGAAATCACTCCGTCGAAGCTCCCCCCGACATGCTGTTCCATATATTCCACCTTCTTCAGCTTGTCCGTCTCGCGCTCCGCCTCGTCAGCACGCCTCTCTGTCTCGGAGGAATGCTTTGCAACCTCCGGCAGAAGCTCCCGGTAATGTGCAGTGCGCTCCTCATTCATTCTGCCCCGCAGCTGTTCCTTGATGATGCGGTGGATCTGCAGGTCGGGATAGCGTCGGATCGGGGAGGTAAAATGACAGTAATACGCACATGCCAGTCCGAAATGCCCGGTACATTCCACGCTGTATTTCGCCTGTTTCATGCTCCGCAGCGCCATACGGCTGATCATTGCCTCCTCCGGTGTCCCGGCGATCTTCGCCAACAGCTTCTGTATCTCCTTCGGATGGATCTCCTCGCTGCTCACCTTCGATTTTGCCCTGCCGACAGCCTTCATGCTGTAGCCGAAATTGCTGATAATGGAAGCCAGCTTCTGCAGCCTGTCCGCATCCGGCACATCATGCACACGGTACACAAACGGCAGCTCCATCCAGTAAAAATGCTGTGCAACCGTCTCGTTCGCCGCCAGCATGAAATCCTCAATGATGTCCGTCGCCGTATTCCGCTCATAAGGCTTAATGTCCGTGGGACGCCCCTCGCTGTCGAGATAAATCTTACATTCCGGGAAATCAAAATCGATCGAGCCGCGCTTCCGTCTCTTCTCCCTGAGCAGACCCGCAAGCGTCTCCATCTCCCGGAACATCGGCAACAGCTCCGCATATTCTCTGTAGTCCTCTTCGCCCGGCTGCGGCGCCTTCTCCGTCAGCCCATCCTCCGTCAGCAGCTCCTGCACCACACGATAGCTCATTCGCTTATTGACATTAATCACTGACTCGCAGATTTCATAATCCGTAATCTCACCCTTCTGATCCACTGTCATCAGACAGCTCAGCGCCAGTCTGTCAACGCCCTCGTTCAAGGAACAGATGCCGTTTGACAGCGCGTGGGGCAGCATCGGAATCACTCTGTCCACCAGATATACGCTTGTACCCCTCTTTAATGCCTCTCTGTCAAGCGCCGAATTTTCCTGCACATAATTCGTCACATCCGCGATATGGACACCGAGATGATATTTCTCACCGTCAAAGGAAACACTGACCGCATCATCGAGATCCTTCGCATCCTCTCCGTCGATTGTCACCATGACCACATCCCTGAGATCCCGCCGGCCGGCTCTGTCTGCATCAGACACCTCCTGCGCAGTGCGCGCCGCCTGATTCATGACCTTCTCCGGAAATTCGACCGGCAGCTCGTAGCCCCTGACAATGGACATGATGTCCACCCCCGGATCATTCACATGCCCGAGTATCTCAATAACCTTCCCTTGCGGGCTGTGCTTGTCCGTGCCGTAATCCGTCAGTTCAACGACCACCTTGTGTCCGCTGACAGCACCCATGGAATGCTCCTTCGGCACAAAGACATCCTGCGCGAGCTTCGTGTTATCCGGGATCACAAAGCCATAATTCTCTCTGGAGCGCTCATACGTTCCGACAACCGTTGTCATCCCTCTTGCAATGATCTTTAGTACCTGTGCCTCCTGGCGCTTTCCGTCTCTGCCCGGAAGAAGTGCGACCTCGACAATATCCTTATGAAACGCACCGTTCGTATTGTCCTCGGGTATGAACAGGTCTTCCTCCCTGCCCTCGATCTCTACAAAGCCGAACCCCTTGGAATTGCTGATAAAGGTTCCGGTCAGAACCTTCCCGTTTGACTTCATGTACTTTCCTTTCACCGTGAGCATCAGCTTCCCCTCGGCAAGCAGCTCCTGCAGGATTCTCCTGAATTCCTCCCTGTCCTCCTTTGAAACCTGAAGCAGCATCGCAAGCTCCTTCTCCTTCATCGGAACATAGACCGGATCATTCACCAGATCACATATTACCTTTTTTCTCTTTTCCGCGCTGTTTTCGCTTCCCATAAATCCCCCCATATATCAAAAACACTCCTGTGGGTAACACAGGAGTGTTCTGAAGTAAACTACCTTAAAAAATGTTCAGATTCAGTATAACCGCAAGTACCATAAACAACACGGCAAGAGCTTTGGTAATCTGTACCAGACGCCCCTCCATGGAACGACCCTTGTTCTTGCCCCAGTAGGTCTCAGCCGCTCCGCTGATGGAGCCGAGTCCTGCGGACTTGCCTTCCTGCATCAGCACCAGAATCACCAGTGCAACACAAATCAATATGAAGATAATTGTCAAAACAATTTTCAGAACTCCCATTTCACACCTCCTAATGCCAAGCAGGTTAAATGATACCATATAGTGAACAAAATAGCAAGAACTTTCTTAATTCCAATAATACCACAGCAATGTAAACAAAAGGCTCAGCGCCAAAAACAGCAATCCAACGAACAGGGTCGATTTTCTTCCGGCAGTCTCACCCTTTGCCCTCGCTTCCTTCTTTCCCTGCTGATATTCGTAATACCCTGTATGGTCATCCTTTACCATTCCGGGAATCAGTACATGTGCGCCCTTGCGGATCGCATAGGCAAAAATATCGAAAAATCCCGTCGTTGACACCCATATCAGAACGCCCATCGCCGTGTAGAGCAGACCGGATACAGCAAATCCATCGCTGATAATCTTCAAGCGGTCTGCCGCGGTCTGTGCATCGCCCAGCCCCTGCCAGAGCATCACCAGAACTGCCATGACCGCCCCCGCCGCAATCTGGGCAATATACTTTACAGACTTCATATTGCTTACTCCTGCATCATTGCCTGATACTTTTCAAACTCAGCCTGATTGCAGTGTACAAAATGACCCGGCGCAACCTCACGGAAGGAAGGCTTATCGACACTGTAATCATGCTCCTTCAACGGAACATAGGTGATTCTCTGACGCTGCTTCTCATACTCCGGATCGGGCATGGGAATTGCAGATAAGAGCGATCTTGTATAGGGATGAAGCGGATGTGCAAACAGCTCATCGCTGGTCGCAAGCTCCACCATCTTACCATAGTACATAACACCGATACGGTCAGAGAAATATTTTACAACCGACAGATCATGCGCAATGAAAAGAACTGTCAGTCCCATCTTCTCTCTCAGATCATCCAGCAGATTGATTACCTGTGCCTGAATGGATACGTCCAAGGCACTGACAGGCTCATCCGCAATAATCAGCTTCGGCTCCATGACAACGGCACGTGCAACGCCGATACGCTGACGCTGTCCACCGGAGAACTCATGCGGATAACGTCCTGCATGCTCTCTTACCAGACCAACCATCTCCAACGCGTCATAAACCTTCTGCTCAATGACCTTTTTGTCCTTCTCACCATTGATCTTCAGGCCTTCCGCGATGATCTGCTCTACCGTCATACGCGGATCCAGTGAAGCGATAGGATCCTGAAAGATCATCTGGATGTCCGTGTAGAATCTTTTCTTCTTGTGATCCTTCTTTGCAGAACGGATTTCGTCCTGCTGTTTCCTGATATACTCTTCCAGCTCTGCCTTCTTCGCCGGATCTGTCTCGGATTTCAGCTTCTTCTTAGCTTCCTTGATATTCTCTTTATAGGAAAGAGTGCCCGCTGCAATTCTCTCTCCGTTAAAGTAAATGCTGCCCGAGGTAATATCATACAGCTTGATAATTGAACGTCCTGTCGTGGTCTTACCGCAACCGGACTCTCCTACCAGACCGAAAACCTCACCCTTCTTTATATCAAAGCTGACATCATCCACTGCCTTGTTGATCTTAAAATACTGGCAGAGATGATCCACCTTTAACAGTGTCTCTGCACCGGCTACCTGCGGTCTATTCGCCATCGGAAGCACCTCCCTTCGCTTTCATCCTTGCGATACGATCTGTGATTGCCTTCGGAATCTCTACCTTGGGTGCATCCGGATGGAGCAGCCATGTAGCCGCCTGATGTGTCTCACTGATCTTGAACATCGGAGGCTGCATCTCAAAGTCAATCTTCAGCGCATACTTGTTACGATCTGCAAATGCATCTCCTACCGGAGGATAGATCATGTTAGGCGGTGTTCCGGGAATCGCTTCCAGTCTCTCGTCCGTCTCAACGTCAGGCATTGCAGACAGAAGTGCCCATGTATACGGGTGTGCCGGAGAATAGAATACATCATTGCTCGTTCCCATCTCGACAATCTTGCCTGCATACATAACGGCAATACGGTCTGCCATGTTTGCAACAACGCCCAGATCATGTGTGATGAAGATAATGGAGAGGTGTCTCTTCTCCTTCAAATCGTTAATCAATTCAAGGATCTGCGCCTGAATCGTAACGTCAAGTGCGGTCGTAGGCTCATCACAGATCAGGATGTCCGGGTCTGCCGCAAGCGCAATCGCAATGACAATACGCTGACGCATACCACCCGAGAACTCAAACGGATACTGGCGGTAACGCTTTCTGGTCTCGGAGATACCTACCTCCTCCATCAGCTTCAACGCCTTATACTTCGCCATGGTCTTTGTCACCTTCATGACAACACCGGACGCGTTTTCCTTGAAGAAGGCAACCAGTTCTGCTGTCTCCTTGTCGAAGTCTCTCTCCCTGCCCTCAGCAAGCAGCTTCTGGTAATGCTCAATCAGACGGTCAATGCGCGCCAGAATAGTGTCCTTTGCAGCATCCAGATCGACTGCAGTCGAAGGCGCAACCTTCCACGACGGCTGCTTTCCTCTCGCAACCATGCCATCATATTTCTTCTGCTGCTTTTCATGTACCTTCGCAGCCTTCTTGTTCTTACTGATACCCTCAAAATAAGTATGAAGATCGCTCTTTAAGCATACGCCGAAAGTATAGGCAATACTGTCCTTATGAATCTCCAAACGGTCGATCGACTTTTCCACCGCATCAATCAGCTTCTTCGCTGTATCTGCGCAGAGCTGTCTGTCCAGTGCGTCCGCCTCAAAGACCTTGCGGTTCTCCTTCACAAGTTCCAGCGCCTCCGCCTTCAACGCATTATGCTTCTTCGCGCTGTACTTCAGTGCCTCAGCCGCATTGCTCCGGAACTCGTTCATGAAATGCTCGTCCGTGTACTGACGCAGATAAGCATTCAACTCAGCAACCGGCTTTTCAGGCAGCGGCTGTCCGGCAAACACTACATAATAACCCATATTGAAGAAATCCGGTTCGTCCTTCTTCAACGCTGCTTCAATAATCTCCAGAATATCATTCAGAACCTTGACGGTCTCGACATATTCATGCTTCTTGATCTCAACAGCACTGCCGCTCTTTAACTCAGCCAGAAGTGCTACCAGCTTCTCCGCATCCTGTCCGCAGACAACATAGTCGTTTGTCGTCTGGGAAGCCAGACGGATAATTTCCTTAATAGAATACTTTTCGTCCTCAAACGCACTCTTCTCAATGTGGAAAAGTACATCCTTGATTGCATCTACAGCCTCAGAAGCCGCCTCATGTGCCTCGTTATAAGCCTGCTCCATCGCAATATGCTTAAACTCGAACTTGTCGAAGTTCTTACACATCGTCTTCAATGCCTCCGCCCTGGATGCATCTCCCTGTGCGGAAGCCTCGACCATCGCGTCCGAGAACAGTGCAAGCGTGCTGTTAAACGCTTCACGGCTCGACTTCTGTCTCGCCTTTCCCTTTAACAGCATTGCCTCCGTCAGCTGCTTACCGATACGCATGATCGGGTTCAGACTGGACAGGGGATCCTGAAAAATCATGGCAATCTTATCACCGCGGATATGATAGAACTCATCCTCCGAAACCTTCAAAAGATCCATGCCATCATAGATAATCGAGCCACCCTCAATGATGGAGTTTCCTGCAAGGATACCAAGAATCGCCTTGCTGGTAACGGACTTACCGGAACCGGATTCGCCAACGATTGCAAGCGTCTCTCCCTTATTCAGATCAAAGCTGATATTTCGCACTGCCTGCACCTTACCGCCGGGAGTACGGAAAGAAATCACAAGATTTCTGACAGATAATTTTTTCTCCATGGTTTAATCCTCCGTTCCACGCAATGAAGGGTTGAATGCATCCCGCAGTCCGTTACCGAACAGGTTGAAGGATATCATCATCAGTGAGATCAACAGCGCCGGGAACAAAATCATATACGGATAAGTCGCCAGCATGGGCTGTGCCGCAGAGAGCATACTACCGATGGATGTCATCGTGGAAGAGTCCAGATTGACGATACCCAGATAAGACAGGTTCGACTCTGAATAAACCACGCTGGGAATCATCAGCGATGCGCTCGTGATCAACGTTCCAAGTGCGTTCGGGAAAATATGCCCGAACATCAGCTTAAAGTCACTGGCGCCAAGCGTGCGGGCTGCCAGAATATACTCCTGATTCTTATAACGGTAGAACTGCATACGCACTCTGGATGCCATGCCAAGCCAGCCGGTCAGCACGAATGCAAACAGAAGCGCGACCACTGCTCCGACCTTTCGGGACAGATGCAACTGGAACAGAGTTGCAACAACGATAAACGGAACATAGTTCAGAATATCGGAAATACGCTCCATGACCATATCGATTGCACCGCCGTAATAGCCTTCGATTGCACCATAGAGAGAACCGATGATCATGTTGATGATTGCAACGCTGAATGCAAGCATCAGACTGAATCTGGTTGCTCTCGCAAGACGGGTAAAAATATCCTGACCGTAAGAATTCGTGCCGAAGAGGAACGAAGGTTCAAAGCCATAGCGGTACTGGAAATAGGTATAGGTAAAAATTCTGGTCTTATAGGAGACGGCTGTGGAACTACCGGTTGCCACCGCATAGCGGTAAGAGCCGTCGTCTCCACTGACACGCAGACTGTCATAGCCTCCATCGTTTCCACTCGTCTTGTAAATGCTCTTGAAATTACCGTTTTTGTCCAGCTTGGGAACGCCCTTATTGCTGCACTCATACCAGATATTAGCATTTGATTTCAGAGACTCAATCTTCAAGGAGCTTGTATCAACAGCGGGGTAAATGACCTGAATACCCGTCTCGTTCTGCCATGCCTGCAGATCCTGATACTCCTGCTCCGTCAATGTCATATAAACCATACCGTTCTTGACATAGGTATCGCTCTTGATGTCATAATAGGTCGTGTTGACCGTACTGGTCGGATCCTGATAATTCTCACGATAGACCTTCTTCACCGGATTCATGCCGGTCTCCTCGCCGATTGCAATTCTTGCGAGATAGTCGCCCTGATTCACGGTCTCCTTCGTGCAGCCGTCCCAGCCCGCCCATGCAAAGAGCTTGCTCTTGGGGAACAGCTTCGCATACTGCAGGTAGGTCGTATCCGTCATACTTCCCGAATAGTTGTTATGTCCGAGAATCGGAACAAAAATCGCAAACAGAAAGATCAGGCAGAGAATGATCGCCGCAACGACAGAGCTCTTGTTTCTGGCAAATCTTCCCATTGCATCACGGAAATAGCCAATCGGCTTCGTCTCCAGCTTCTTGTCATGAATGGACTCATCGCGCTGGCAGAATTCAAATTTTTCTTTCGGAATGTTCGTGTAATCTGTCTTCATCTTAACGCTCCCCCATTCTGATTCTAGGATCAATAAATCCGTAGCTGATGTCAATAACAAGTCCCTCTACCAGACCGATCAAGGTATAGAATGCGGTCAGCAACATGAAGAAATTATAGTCCAGCGCCGTGATGGAGTTAATGAACAGCTGTCCTACACCGGGAACACCGAAGATCTTCTCAATGACGAAGCTGCCGCCGAGAATACCGACAAATTCTCCGAGAATCATCGGGAATACCGGCACCATGGAGTTTCTCATGGCATGACGGATTGTCGCCTGTCTTCTGGTCAGTCCCTTTGTTCTCGCCAACAGCATAAAGTCACTCGTCAGCACCTCAGAAAGCTCTGCGCGGACAAAACGCGCCAGACTAGCCACACTTCCGAAGCCAAGAGACAGAACCGCCGGAACTACCGAAACAAACATTGCCCAGCTGAGCCAGTCCGTACCACTCTTCATCTGTAATGGGAACAGCTTCCACCTGAAGCCGAGCAGGAACTGCAGAAGCAGTGCATAAACATATGCAGGAACGGAAATAAATACCATGACCAGTGTGGAAATGGTATAATCCTGCCACTTATTCTTTTTCAGAGCCGCATAGATGCCGAGCAGAATGCCGAGCGGCACACTGAAAATCATCGCGTAAATATTTACCAGGAGCGTTGCCGGCAGCTTCGTGATAAACACGTTCCAGACATCCTGTCCTCTGTACAGGGACTCACTGATTCCCCAGTCACCGCCCAGCAGACTCTTCTTCAGGAAGATGCCGTATTGCACCAGAATCGGCTTATTATAGCCGAGTGCTTCTCTTCTCTGCTGGATCAGTTTCATGTCCTTGCCGAACTGCTGTGCATCAATTACCGGCAACAGCTTGATCAGTACGAAACACATGGTCAGAATTGCCAGAAAGACAAAGACCATCAATGCCAGACGCTTCAATACATACTTAAACATTCTCATATAAAACACATACCTCCATCTCTTTTGTGTTTATACAGCTTTTCCGGATTTCTTTCCCATCCGTAAAGGCTGTATGAATACAAATCAATTCCTAAACAAAAAAGTAAAACCGTAGGAGGGGCGGCTGACCGCCCCTTCCGGTTCTCCTGTTTTTCAAATATGATTCAAAACCTAGTTGTAGTTCAGAGTGCCACCCTGAGATGCAACATACTCATCCCACTCAGCATCTGTGTAGTTGTAAGTCATACGACGAACACCACCACGTCCGGGTCCGAATACATAGTCCTCGGTGTAGTACTGGATCTGCATACCCTTCAGGTTTGCAGAAGCATCGCCAACCAGAGGAATCATGTCGTAGGTAGAAAGTACAGCATTCTCAAGTGCGCAGAGGATCTCGAATCTCTCCTCGTCAATACCATCGCTGGTACCTGCGGAGAACTCAGACTGATTACCGTCAGCGTCCTTGATTGTAACTACTGTTCCACCGATTGCCTGTGTCCAATCCCATACGGATGCGGTGTAATCCTTGCCGTCCAGCGTAATGGTCAGCATATCGGTTGTGGTATCCCAGCTGGGATCGTACTGATAGTTGGAAGAAGTATATGCTTCCATCAATCCGTAAGGATCAAGGGCGGAACCAGTCCAGCCCACACCGAACAGCATATCAACCTTGTTGGCCTTCAGAGCATCGGAGAAGCCGTTGCCCAGAGTATCATCTCTGGAGAACTCCAGCTTGCCCTCAAGCTTTGTTCCCTTAACTGCATCTGTGTAGCAGTTTACAAGGTAGTCATAACCGCCGTTGTAGAAGGAAGCAGTGCTGTTAGGTGTACCAATCATGATTGCTACAGTGTCGCCTTCCTTCATGATGCCCTGCTCGATTGCCATGTCATACGCCTTGTCAAAGTACTCCTTAGCCATTGCCAGGTTGTAGCCTGTGATGCTCTCTACAGCGTCATCAACAGTTGCATACATCTTGCCGTCACCGATGTCGTCAGCAAGACCCCAGAAGTTAGCAAGTACCCACTTGGCCTGCTCTGTAGAACGGTAGGTCTCACCGATCTCAGGCTGGGAAATAATTGTAGAAGAGAATACACCAAAGGCAGGTCCGTTCAGAGGGGATGCAGCAAGTGCAAAAGCGCTTCTGTCTACGGCATAAGCCAGAGCCTGACGGAACTCCTTGATGGTAAGGATCGTCTTGTTGTAGTTTGCGCCGAGAGCCTCCTGTGCGGACTTCAGAGCGTCAAAGTCAGGGTTCAGAGCGATGAAGAATGTGGAATCACCGTCTGTATAGTAGGTATAGTCGCTTGTAGAATAAGCTTCCATATCCTCCTTGGTCAATCCATAGCTGTCGAGCTGACCGCTTAAGAACATCTCAAGTCTTGTTGCAGCCTCACCAACGGAGTTGAATACGATAGCGGTTGTCTGGTACAGACCGTCACCGTTGCCCTCGAAGTAGTTGGTGTTCTTCTCCAGAGTGTACTGCTTATCAGCCTGGAATGCTGTCAGCTTGTAAGGGCCGTAAGAAATGGTTGTCTCAACGGATGTACCATAGGTGTTGTTGTAAACGCCGTCGGTAACGCTCTCGCACTCTGTGTACAGCTTCTCATTTACCAGCCAGGAATCTGTCAGAGAGTACAGAAGCATGAATCCGGAAAGGGGCTTCTCAAGAGCAAGGCAAAGCTCTGTGTCGGACAGTGCGAAGAAACCAACCTCGCTGAAGTCCATCTCGCCGTAGGTCTCGCCAACGTAGCAGAACTCTTCCCATTCCTGATATGCATAATCACCAGCATCTGCTGCATATGCGTCAAAGGAATCCTTGCCCTGCAGGGTTGCGATGATGTCGGTCAGTGCTTTCCAGACATCCTCTGTCACCTTTACGAAGCCATCCTCGTCAGCAGCGGGAACGATCACCTCATCCCAACCTGCGTTGGTGAAGTTACCTGCATCATGATATGCGGTAAGGCTGTTGGAGCTCCAGTTGCAGCCATCATTAAGGTTGAATACAACCTCGCCGCCGTTTACGGTGTATACACCGTCATCGTTTGTTACAAGATCAGCCATATCAACATAGGTGCCTGCATCTGTGTCAACCATGGGAGTTACATATACAGTCTGTCCCTGATATGCATATGCCTTTGCATTATAAACAGCCTTGCTGCCGTTGTACTGGCTGTCTGCACGGTAGTTGTGTGCGACAGGGTTCAGAACCAGCTTTGCAGAGGTTACGAAATCATAAGCGGTGATAGGAGTTCCATCTTCCCACTTTAAGTCGTCACGAAGCGGAATCTTCCATACCTTAGCGGTATCTCCCTCTTCTACGCCGTACTTGCCAACATAGTCAGCAGTAATATCCACGGGCTCGCCGGTTGCCATTCTGGGAACCAGCTCATAGCCGTCCATGGTGTCGTTGAAGTCAAAATCATAGAACTGGGAAGACAGGTACTGCATCATGTACTCGTTGTCCATGTTGGTCTGGTACTGATGAGGGTTCCAGTTCGTAGGAAACTCAGAAATTCCCAGATTGTAGGTGTAGGTAGCGTTATCATCCACTACCTGATCGGTCTCGCTAGAAGACTCTTCGGTGCTTGTGCTTCCGGAAGCAGAAACATCACTGCTTGCAGAAGTGTTGCTGTCGTTTCCACATGCTGCCATGCTGGCGATCATTGCAGAAGCAAGAAGCAAGCTCAATACTTTCTTTTTCATAATCTTTCTCCTCTCGATTATAGTTTGCACCAACGGCATACTGCTGTATCTTCTGATACATGTATACATTTCTGTATACACACAACTGCGCCGCACTCTGCTGTCCGAACCCTTTTCCTATATTCCGAACTCTTCCGTCTTGATGTGCAGCCTGTGCTTTCGCTTTGCACCCCTGTGCCTCGTTACCGCTCTGCCACTTCACCTTGATAAAATAATCCGTAATACAAAAAAAGTGCCCTGAACCCCATTGTTCAACGCAATTAGTAAAAACACAACTGTCTGTCGTTCGCGTACAACAAAGTCTATTATACATACATGAGAGGATTTGTCAAGAAAAAAGTGATTTTCTATTTTTCCTATTCATTTTGTCGGAAAATCCACATCCCGGGATAGTCCGAGACGCCGTCCAGTTCTTCTTCAATCCGCAGCAGTCTGTTATATTTTGACACTCTGTCACTCCTGCAGGGTGCCCCTGTCTTGATCTGTCCCGCATTCCATGCAACGGCAATGTCCGCGATCGTGTTGTCCTCGGTCTCACCGGAGCGGTGCGAGATTACGGCACGGTAGCCCGCCTTATGCGCCATATCCACGGCTTCAAACGCTTCCGTCAGCGTCCCGATCTGGTTCACTTTGACGAGGATGGCATTTGCACAGTTTAATTTGATTCCGGCATCCAGTCTCTTCGTATTCGTGACAAAAAGATCATCTCCAACAAGCTGTACCTTGCTGCCAAGCCGCTTTGTCAGTTCCTGCCAGCCGTCCCAGTCATCCTCGGCAAGTCCGTCTTCAATAGAAATAATTGGAAATTCTTTCGTCAGCTCCTCGTAGTATGCGATCATATCTCCAGTGCTCCGGATGATCTCCTGACCCTTGAGACTGCTCTCCCCCGGGAAATGGTACATTCCGGTCTTCTCATTATAAAGCTCGCTGCTCGCCGCGTCCATGGCAATACGGATGTCCTCGCCCGGCTCATAGCCCGCCGCACGGATTGCATCAACAAGAAACTGCAACACACTCTCCGCGTCCGGCAGATCCGGTGCAAATCCGCCCTCGTCCCCAACGCCCGTGGACAGTCCTCTCTGCTCCAGAAGCTTTTTCAGATTATGGTATACCTCCGCACAGATGCGCAGCGCTTCCGCAAAATTCTTCGCCCTGACAGGCATAATCATGAACTCCTGAAAATCGACAGTGTTCGCCGCATGCTTTCCGCCATTCAGGATATTCATCATCGGCATGGGAAGGAGCTTTGTCCCGATTCCGCCGAGATAACGATAGAGCGGCATATCCAGCGCTGCCGCCGCTGCCTTTGCACACGCCATCGAGACAGACAGCGTCGCATTTGCGCCGAGATTTTCCTTGCTCTCCGTGCCGTCCAGCTCCACGAGCTTCCGGTCGATTGCGACCTGATTCAGCGCATTACAGCCGTTCAGCGCCGGAGCAATCTTCTCATTGACATTCTTCACCGCGTGCTGCACCCCGAGTCCGAAATATCTCGTCTCACCGTCCCGCAGCTCCACCGCCTCGAAGCGTCCCGTGCTGGCTCCCGACGGCACAGCCGCAAGCCCCGTGTAAAGTCTTCCGTCATTCGGATTTTTTACCGTGATCTCCGCCTCCACTGTGGGATTTCCTCTGGAATCCAGAATTTCTCTCGCGTGTATTTTTGTAATTTCAAGATATGCAGACATAAAATTCCTCCTTTTCAGAATACTCCTCTGGGAAGTATTTCCGAAGGGAACGTCGTTTATTCCGAATATGTTGCACTCTCCTTTACGGCTCCTTCAAAACATAAAACTGATTGTACAATAGCAGCCAGTTTGCGCGGAACCACTGCATGATCTGCCAGTAACCACAGCCGCGCAGACCGTACTCCCGGATCAGGTCAAATTTTGCAAGAAGACTCCTGACGTCCTCAAACCAGACCTCATGGTCAACACCGTTTTCCGTATAATTAAAATATGGGCTTTCATCGAGCGGATCAAAGAAAATTTCCGCCCCCTGCGCAATGGCAATACGCACCGCCTGCACGTTATTGATTGTCGTCGCCTTCGTCACACCCCGTTCATAGGGCAGCGGCCAGTCATAGCCGTAATTCGGTATGCCGAGATCAATCTTTTTCGGGGCGATCTGTGTCACCGCATATTCCACAACCCGCCTGACCTGATTGATAGGGGCGACTGCCATCGGCGGTCCATAGGTATAGCCCCACTCATAGGTCATGAGAAGGACATGATCCGCGATCTCGCCCAACGCCCGGTAATCCTTTCCTTCATATAAAAGCCCCTGCTGCTCCGAGGACGTCTTCGGTGCAAGCGCGACAGAGGTGTGATAGCCGTTCCGCCGCATCACCTCCGCGACCTGACGGACAAACTCCGTGAACGCATCCCTGTCCTCCGCGAGAATGTACTCAAAGTCTATATCCACTCCCCGATACCCCTTCTCCTCCATGACTGCCAGCAGATTTTCAATTAATGCGGCGGTATATTCCTCACTGTTGACGACAGAATGAATCAGACGGTTGTTAAATCTCCCGTCCGGGCCGAGCGGCGTCAGTGTCAGAATCGGCTGCGTTCCAAAGCTCAATGCCTTCCCGATCATCCATTCATCCTCGCCGTACATTGGCGGCACAAGCTCGCCCTCCATCGTAAAGCCATAGGAAAAAACAGCAAGCTCAGACAAAAACGGCAATGTCTGCTCCAGAACCCACGGACTGATAAAAGGATAGGCGTAGCCGCTTACCGAGATTGCCCGCGTTGCGTTCCGGCAGCGCACAAAGTCATTCTGGGTCGCGGTCATGTCTTCTGCGCCGCCTGTATTCCGCTCCGCATTGCAGCACTCACAAAAAAGAGCCTGCCCAACGGCAAGCTCGTACGGATAAACCAACTGATTATCATAGATCAACTGCTCCGGGTCAGTCTCCAGTTTCTGCGCGATACTGTCAATCGTATCTCCTGCCCTCACAACATAGATATCCATTCGTCCTCCATTCCAAGGTACGGCCTGTTCTCTGGAAGATTCTATGCTGAAGGAGCCCAAAATATGCCTGCCGCCCGGAAAGCTTTCTACACTCCGACCTTTTTACAGATGTCATTCAGGCAGCACCTGTCACAATAAGGCTTTGTCCTCGCCGTGCAGACCGCGCGTCCGTGATCGACCAGTCTGTGACAAAAGCTGTTGCCCTCCTCGGGCGGAATGATTTTCCAGAGCTCCTTTTCCACCTTTGCCGGTTCCTTGATTCCATCGACCAGCCCCATACGGTTTGTCAGGCGGATGCAATGCGTATCCGTCACGATGGCCGGTTTTCCGAACACATCCCCCATGACAAGGTTCGCACTCTTTCTCCCGACACCCGGCAGCTCGAGCAGCTTCTCGAAATCCTCCGGCACCCTTCCGTCGTACTGATCCCGCAACTGTTTCATGCAGGCGCTGATGTCTCTCGCCTTGCTCTTGCCAAGACCACAGGGATGGACAATCTTTTCGATGTCGTCAACCGATGCCTCCGCCAGCGCATTGACATCGGGGAATTTCTCGTAGAGCTTCTGTACGACCACATTTACCCTCGCGTCCGTACACTGCGCCGCAAGCCTCACACTCACCAGCAGCTTCCATGCCTCGTCATACTCCAGACTACAGCCGGACTCCGGGTACTCCTGCTTTAAACGTTCGATTATTTCCAATGCACGCTGCTTCTTCGTCATTACGCTCTCTCCTCCAACGGTTACAACCCATAACCCACATACTAAAATCTATCTTCCACTAAGTTTACCAAAACACACCCCTTTCATTTTCCATAGGGCAGACAGCAGAAATGCAAAATCAGTGTTTAAATTCACTGCTACTTTTCCACCACATAGAAGCTATGCCTGTATAACGGCATTTTCAGCATGGATGTATTCCACAGTGCAAGAAATTCCTTCGTGCCGATTCTCCGGTTGTATTCTTTTTCGTCGCAGTTCACAAACTGGGGCAATGACTCCGCCAGATAAAGATACTCCTCATCATATCCGACCACCGGCACATAATGCAGCCACTTCTTATTTTTGACAACCCTGATCAGTACAATGACCGGCTTTCCCTCCGCGATCTCGTTCTTTAAGGCATTCAGGTTTCCGGTACAATATTCCACATCGAACCCGTATTTCCCAAGCATCTTCTTCACCGCTCTCGGATATACGCAGCCGTCCGCCATCTTGTCCGCCATTGCCTGATAAATCTCATTTCCCGTTGCCGGTATGTCATAATGCCGCAGAAGGTATGCGGTGGAATATCCCGCGCACTCATTGGCCTTTTGCAGATCAATGTGATTCTCTTTAGGAACACATGCCTGAATGCTCCTACCCTTCGGCGCAAATCTGGGTGTTAATCTTCCCATCAGCACGATATCCACAATCGTTGTAATGACAAGATAATTTACCAGCGTCGATAAAATTATGTAAACCAATATTTTCATCTTTTTCCTCCGGACTACTGGAGCTCACTTATGATACGGCTCTCCGTTGATAATGCGGAACGCCCTGTATATCTGCTCCGTGAGTATCACTCTCATCAGCTGGTGTGGGAAGGTCATGTCCGAAAAGCTCAGATGCATATCAGAGCGGCGGATCACTGTTTCATGCAGCCCCAGTGATCCGCCGATAATGAACGCGATATGACTTGTCCCGCTGACCGTCTGCCGCTGTATCCAGTCGGCAAAGCCTTCGGAAGTGAATTTTTTCCCACCGATCTCCAGCGTGCAGACAAGCGCATCCTCTCTGAGCTTTTCCAAGATCCGCTGTCCTTCCTTCGCCTTGATCTGATCCTCCATCCATTCACTCGCGCCGTCCGGTGTCTTCTCATCCGCCACCTCGATGATCTCGGGCTTACAGTATCTGCCAAGCCTTTTCAGATATTCATCGAGCGCATCCCTGTAGAATTTCTCCTTCACCTTCCCGACGCAGATTATCGTAATCTTCATCTATTCCTTCTCTCCGAAAATTTCGTCGTAGACATAATCGTCAATAAATTTGTCCAGAAATCCCTGATCCAGATTCATAAACTGATAATTCAGTCTTTCCTTGATATAAGAAAGCCGTTTGAAGTAAAGGATTTCCTCCTCGACTCCCTGTGCTCCGACCGCATCATCGATCGTCTGCGCATTCAGATTCTCCCTGCACCATTCATGGAGCGATTCCCGCAGTGTATTCTCTGATGCCGCCTTTTTCTCAAGGAGCTTTGCGTTCTTCATGGATATCCCCCCAGACACCACAAACAGAATAAAGATCGCTCCCATGACACCGTAGAAAAGATAGGAATTTCCGAAATGCAGCGGCAAAACATCCAGCATTCCCAAAGCCAGCACAAGCAGACCAAGAATTCCAAGAATGAGCAAGATCCAGCCGGAGGAGCGATTGTCGCTCGCCCGCTCCGCACTGTCCTGATAAGGAACCGTCATGCCTCTTCCCCGGGTGCGGCCCTGCGCATCCTCCGGCATATCGTTCCCATCTTCCTGTGTCGCATTACTCTCGTCTTCGTTCTCCGCTTCTGTCCCGGCATCATTCCCATACTGTGAAAAGGCGTCCCATTCCGCCTCCTCTGCAGGCGTTTCCGCCGGCTCTTCCTCCACAAGCTCACTGCCACAATCCGCACAGACGGTAAATCCCTCTCTGTACTCTGTCTTACACTTAGGACACCATGGCATAGTTTCTTACCTTCCTTCCCCATCTTTTGCAGCTCCGTAACATTCAGCCAGCTATGGGCGCGTTACCTGTTACGGAGATAATCGTCGATTCCCTTTGCAGCGGCCTTGCCTGCGCCTCATAGCAGGCTATGGGCGAGTTACCTGTTGCAGAGATAATCGTCGATTCCCTTTGCAGCAGCCTTGCCTGCGCCCATAGCCAGGATTACCGTAGCCGCGCCGGTAACAGCATCGCCGCCGGCGTAAATGCCTTCCTTGCTGGTCTGTCCGTTATCCTCCTCTGCCACGATACATTTCCACTTGTTTGTCTCAAGTCCTTCCGTCGTGGAAGAGATCAGAGGGTTCGGAGAGGTTCCGAGTGACATGATGACCGTATCCAGTTCCATGACAAATTCCGATCCGGGAACTTCTACCGGTCTGCGGCGTCCGGAAGCGTCCGGCTCGCCGAGTTCCATGCGGATGCACTTCATGCCTGTAACCCAGCCCTTTTCATCGGCAAGGATCTCTGTCGGGTTCGTCAGCAGGTCAAAGATAATGCCCTCTTCCTTTGCGTGGTGAACCTCCTCCACTCTGGCGGGAAGCTCCTCCTCACTGCGGCGGTACACAATATGCACCTCTGCGCCAAGGCGCAGGGCTGTTCTCGCTGCGTCCATCGCCACATTTCCGCCGCCGACAACCGCAACCTTCTTACTCTTCATAATCGGCGTGTTGGAGTTTTCGTCAAACGCCTTCATCAGATTGCTTCTGGTCAGATATTCGTTCGCGGAGAATACACCATTCGCATTCTCCCCGGGGATTCCCATGAATTTAGGCAGTCCGGCACCGGAACCGATAAACACGGCATCAAAGCCCTCCTCGCTGATCAGCTCATCAATGGTGACCGCTTTGCCGACGACAACGTTCGTCTCGATTTTCACGCCCAATGCCTTTACATTTTCAATTTCCTTGGCAACAACCGCCTTCTTGGGAAGACGGAACTCCGGTATTCCATAGACCAGAACGCCTCCCGGCTCATGAAGCGCCTCAAAAATCGTCACATCATATCCAAGCTTCGCCAGATCTCCGGCACAGGTCAGACCCGCAGGGCCGGAACCGATGACAGCAACCTTCTTTCCGTTCTTCTCCTTCGCGCCTTCGGGCTTGATTCCGTTCTCTCTCGCCCAGTCAGCGACGAATCTCTCAAGCTTTCCGATAGAGATCGGATCGCCCTTGATGCCACGGATACACTTACCCTCACACTGGCTCTCCTGCGGGCAGACACGTCCGCAGACAGCGGGAAGTGCGCTGGACTGGCTGATGATCCGGTACGCCTCCTCGATATTTCCATCCTTCACCTGCTCGATGAAGCCCGGAATATTGATGGCAACGGGACAGCCCTTGATACACTGGGCATTCTTACAGTTGATACATCTGGAGGCCTCACACATCGCCTCCTCTTTATTATAGCCGAGACAAACCTCCTCGAAGTTTGTTGCACGCTCTTTCGCATCCTGCTCTCTCACAGGGATTCTTGTCAACACGTCCATATTATTTCACCATGCCTTTCAGTAGCCTGCCGACTTTGGGTCGCAGGCACAATCTACTATACAAATCGGTATCGAAATCAGCCTTCACACTGCCCGCAGTTTCCGTGATGGGTCTCCCCCTCCTGAAGCCGCAGCATCGCTCTGCCCTCGGCAGTCTTATAAATCTGCTGACGTCTCATCGCCTCGTCAAAATTCACGGCATGGCCATCAAACTCGGGGCCGTCCACACAGGCGAATTTCACCTTTCCATCGACGGTAACGCGGCAGGCTCCGCACATTCCCGTTCCATCCACCATGATAGGGTTCAGGCTGACAATCGTCGGAATGCCGAGCTCCTTTGTCAGCAGACAGACAAATTTCATCATAATCATGGGGCCGATTGCAACGCAGACATCGTATTTCTTCCCTTCGGCGACAAGATCCTTGATCGTCTGGGTCACCATTCCGCTTCTTCCGTAGGAACCGTCATCGGTAGTCACATAGAGATTTCCGGCAACTGCCTCCATCTCCTTCTCCAGAATCAGCAGATCCTTCGTCTTGCTTCCCACAATGACATCCGCTGCCACACCGTTCTCATGCAGCCACTTTACCTGCGGATAGACCGGAGCAGCACCGACACCGCCGGCAACAAAGAGGATCTTCTTATTCTTCAGTTCCTCCGGCGCTTCCTTGACAAACTCGGAAGGACACCCGAGCGGGCCGACAAAGTCATGGAACGTTTCGCCCTCCTTCAGTTCCGCCATCATCTTTGTGGCAGCGCCGACGCACTGGAACACAATGGTAACGGTTCCCTTCTCTCTGTCATAGTCACAGATTGTCAGGGGAATCCTCTCCCCGTCCTCATCCATTCTGACAATGACAAACTGTCCGGGCAGACACGCCTTCGCAACGCGCTTTGCTTCCACTTCCATCAGATAAATGTTCGTGGTCAGCTCTTCTTTTTTTACAATCCTATACATAATCCACCTCTCTGTCCCGCCTGGCGGAACCTCCTTTATTAAAACAGTCCGGTGATCACTCCGGCCTCGTTTACATCAATTCCATAAGCTGCCGGCTTCTTCGGCAGTCCGGGCATCGTCATGACATCTCCGGTCAGTACTACGACAAAGCCCGCCCCGGCAGATACATAGGCCTCCCTGACAGAAAGCTCGAAGCCCTGCGGTCTTCCCAGCAGCTTCGGATCATCCGAGAGCGAATACTGGTTCTTTGCCATGCAGACCGGAAGCTCTCCGAAGCCCATATCGGTTATTGTTTTCAGCTGCTTCTTCGCAGCGGATGAAAAGCTGACACTGCCAGCGCCGTAAATCTCCGTCGCAACCTTCCTGATCTTGTCTTCCAGTGGAAGCGCATCCTCATACAGAACACGGAAGTCGCTCTTCTTTGTCTCAAGCGTTTTCAGCACCTTTTCCGCAAGTGCGATACCGCCTTCGCCGCCCTTTGCCCACACCTCGGAGAGTGCAAACTCACAGCCTCTCTCCTCGCAGAAGGCCCTGACATAATCCGTCTCCGCAGCAGTGTCCGTGATAAAGGAATTCAGCGTCACAACAACCGGCACACCGTATTTCTGCAGATTCTCAATATGCTTTTCAAGGTTGACAATACCCTTTTTCAGCGCATCCAGATTCTCGGCAGACAGCTCCTCCTTCGCCACTCCACCGTTATATTTCAGAGCGCGTATGGTCGCAACCAGCACAACTGCATCCGGCTTTAAGCCTGACATACGACACTTGATGTCAAAGAACTTTTCGGCTCCCAAGTCTGCGCCGAATCCCGCCTCTGTAATACAGTAATCCGCCATCTTAAGCGCTGCTCTCGTCGCCCTGACGGAGTTGCAGCCATGCGCGATATTTGCAAAGGGTCCACCGTGCACCAGTGCAGGCGTATGCTCCAGCGTCTGGATCAGATTCGGCTTCAGGGCATCCTTCAACAGTGCCGCCATCGCGCCCACCGCCTGAAGCTCTCCCGCTGTTACGGGCTCTCCTGCGTAATTATATGCAACAACGATTCTGGCAAGTCTTTCCTTGAGATCTTTCATATTTTCCGCCAGACAGAGAATTGCCATGATTTCACTCGCCACCGTAATGACAAAATGATCCTCCCGGACAACACCGTCCGTCTTCTTTCCCAGTCCGACCACAACATTTCTCAGCACTCTGTCATTCATGTCAAGGCAACGCTTCCAGACAATCTGTCTGGTGTCGATCTGCAATGCATTTCCCTGCTGGATATGGTTGTCCAGCAAAGCCGCCAGAAGATTGTTCGCAGAAGTGATTGCGTGAAAATCTCCCGTAAAATGCAGATTCAGATCCTCCATAGGAACCACCTGCGCATAGCCGCCGCCTGCCGCTCCGCCTTTGATGCCGAAGCACGGGCCGAGAGAAGGCTCACGAAGCGCAATGACCGCTTTTTTTCCGAGCTTTCCGAACGCCTGTCCCAGACCGACGCTGGTGGTCGTCTTTCCCTCGCCCGCTGGTGTCGGATTGATCGCCGTGACAAGGATCAGCTTGCCGTCCGGTCTGTCCTTTAAGCTGTCTATGTACTCATCCGTCAGCTTTGCCTTATATTTTCCATAAAGCTCGAGGTCATCCTCCGTCACTCCCAGCTGTGCCGCCACCTTAGTGATCGGCTCCATTACCGCTTCCTGTGCAATTTCAATGTCTGTTTTCACCTTTCGTCTTCTCCTTATACGTTATACGATTTCTTCAACCAGTTGTTCAAACTGTTCAGGACTCATCAGTATTTTTCTGGGTTTGGTTCCCTCTCCCTTATCGACAACACCGTATTCGCACAGCTGATCCATGATTCTCGCCGCACGGTTAAAGCCAATCTTCAAGAGCCTTTGCAGCGCTCCGATCGATGCCTTGTCCTGCTCAATGATAAAGCGTCCCGCCTTCTCGAAAAACTCGTCCAGCTCCGAACCACCGTCTCCCGAGCCGCTGCTTCCGCTTCCGATATTCATGATCTTTTCTTCAATATCCTCCGCGTAGGTATTGCCGAGTGTCTGGTTCTTCAGGAAGTCAACAACATCCGAAACCTCCTTGTCGGAAACGAACGCCCCCTGTATACGAGCGGGCTTGGAATAGCCCTGCGGGTAAAAGAGCATATCGCCCTTTCCCAACAGCTTCTCCGCGCCGTTCATATCCAGTATCGTTCTCGAATCCACACCACTGGAAACAGAGAACGCGACACGGCTTGGCATATTCGCCTTGATAAGACCGGTGATGACATCCACGCTGGGTCTCTGCGTTGCAATAATCAGATGAATGCCCGCCGCTCTCGCCAGCTGTGCCAGGCGGCAGATCGACTCCTCGACCTCTCCGGGCGATACCATCATCAGATCGGCAAGCTCATCCACGATAATGACGATCTGCGGCATCTTCTTCGGCGCATCCTCCGCGCCGCTCTCCTGCATGGACTCTACCTTCTTGTTATAGCCCTTGATATCTCTCACATTATAGTCCGCAAATTTCCGGTAACGGTCTTCCATCTCCGACACGCCCCAGTGGAGCGCTGCGGATGCCTTCTTCGGATCCGTGACAACCGGAATCAGCAGATGAGGGATACCGTTATATACACTCAGCTCGACAACCTTCGGATCGACCATAATCAGCTTCACGTCGTCCGGGTGCGCCTTGTACAGAATACTCATGATTAAGGTATTGATGCAGACCGACTTACCGGAACCTGTCGCTCCCGCAATCAGCATATGAGGCATCTTTGCAATGTCCGCAACAACGACCTTACCCGCAATATCCTTTCCGACCGCAAATGCTATGTTAGAAGGAAACTCCTTAAACTCCTTGCTCTCCAGAAGATCACGGAGTGCTACCGGCATGGTCTCCTTGTTCGGAACCTCGATACCGATTGCTGCCTTTCCGGGAATCGGCGCCTCAATACGGATGTCCGTTGCCGCAAGATTCAGCTTGATGTCATCCGCAAGCCCGACGATCTTCGACACCTTGACCCCCTGCTCCGGCTGTAGCTCATAACGCGTGACGCTTGGACCCTGACTGATGTCCGTAATCGTCACCTTCACGCCGAAGGTATTCAGCGTCTGCTGCAGACGCATTGCCGTCTCCTTCAACTCCTTTGTGGAGTCTCCCGCCGCGGCAACTCCCTTCTGCAGTCTCGACAGAGGCGGGAACATATAGGTCTTGGGAACCTTTTTCTCCGCGTGGGCAAGCTCCTTCTGCATCTCGGACATCGGCGCTGCCGCCTGAGGTCTCACAGCGGGCTTCTGCTCCGCCGGTTCCTCAATTCCCTCTTTATGTATCCTTATCGTCTGTCCGGACATATCCGGCTCTGGCTTCTGTCTCTCGGCTGTCAGGATGTTTCTTACCGGTTCCGGCTCCGGCTGTAGCTCCTCCGGTTCCTCCTGCTCTTCCATGTCGTCGATTGTCACCTGATGCATACTTCTGATCCGAACCTTGTCAAAGTCCAGCACAGGTGCCGCCACGGCTTCCAGCTCCGGCTCACCCGCATCCGGCTCCGGCATCTGCATATCAGGTTCATCCTCCGCATACATGATCTCGTGAATGTCGTCCCGGTGTCTGTTGTGCTCCTCCGGTTTCATCAGCGTGGTGTCCATCATGACGCCGGACACCTTTCTCTCCATCCTGAGGATCTTTTCGTTTTCCTTTTCCTCAGCGCGCAGTCTCCGCTCTTCTTCTCTTCTCGCGCGCTGTTCAAGGCGCTCCTGATTCCGGATCTCCGCGTTTTCTCTCCGGCGCTGTGCATCCTCCCTTGACAGCTCCCGCATACGGCTGCCGCCGTCCTTCATACTCTTTAAGATGGATTTCTCCGTCAGCAGAATCAGACTCACAACCGAACAGAGAAGCACGACCAGAACCGTTCCGATCGTCTCCAGATAATGCTGTAAAAAGAAGCTTAAGCTCCCGGCAAGGATGCCTCCGCCGGTCTTGCCGGTGCTGCACCTGTCATAGATTTCCTTAAAATTATATTCCGCCAGCAGCAGCGAGGTCTTGCTGATCAGATCACAGACGACCCCGAACATGATGAACAGGACGCTGCCCGCCACCAGTTTTCTGACCGCCGTAGGGTTTCCCTCATTGGCAAACCAGAATGCCACAGCAAGGAAAAAGAGGATCGGAACCACATATGCCGAAAATCCGAACACACCAAAAAGGAAGCCGCTGATTGCGTCTCCCACCGGCCCGATCAGACCGAAATTACAACAAAACAGAAGTACCATCGCCACAAAGAGCACGACCAGTCCGATCTCGTGAAAAAGTGCGCTGTCCTGCTCCAGTTGTCTGTTGTCTTTTTTCCGCTGTTGCCTCTGACTTACTGCCTTAGAACTTGAAGATTTTTTCTTGCTTCCCGAAGATGATGTTCTTCTGCCGGTAGTGCCTGCCATTTATCATCATTCTCCTTTTATACTTTAGATACGCTATATTTTACCCGCGCTCATTTTGCCACTGCGCCCATTATATCATTTTCCGCCCGGCTTGTCACCCTTTTATTGCGGGGCGCAGTTCAGCCGCGAATTAACGAGTGGAGTTTCTGGACTGCCTTGTCGATTCCGCCCACCTCATTGATGATACCGCGTTTCACAGCCTCCTCCCCGACGAGGATGGTTCCCACATCCTTTGTCAGGATACCGGTCTCCGTCATCAGCTGCTCAAACGTCTCCCTCTCCACATCACAATGTGCGCAGACGAAGCCCGTGATCCGATCCTGAATCAGCTTGAAATAGTCAAAGGTCTGCGGAACACCGATCACCATGCCGTTCAGCCGCACCGGATGGATCACCATGGTTCCGGTCGGGACAATGAACGAATAGTCCGTGCTCACCGCAATCGGCACCCCTATAGAATGACTTCCTCCGAGTACAAGCGAGACCGTCGGCTTGCTCAGGGACGCGATCATCTCCGCAATTGCAAGCCCGGCTTCCACATCACCGCCCATCGTATTAATCAGAACCAGCACCCCCTGTATCTCGCTGCTGTCCTCAATTGCCGCAAGACTCGGGAGAATGTGCTCATACTTCGTCGTCTTGGAATTATTGTTGAGATTTTCATGCCCCTCCACCTCCCCAATAATAGAAATCAGGTGAATACTCTCCTGCTTATTGCCATCAAGCGTCACCTGCCCCGTCTTCTCAATCCGCTCGTCCCGATGCTGCTCCTCTTCTCTCTTCTCTTCTCTCTGCTGCTCCGCCATTCTTCTATTCCTTTCCCATTGCTTGTTTACCTATCTTAAATCTTTCCCGTTTTTCCCAATGCATTCTCCCTCATAGTTTTTCCCTCATGCTAGGCAATTGCATAAGCACTTTCGAGCCCTACACTCTCCAAGCAACAGTTGCACAGGATGCACCTGACCACAAGCAGTGCACTCTGGAGCCGCCGGCACTTAGATGGCGTCCTTTGACAGGCACCACGTCTTTCGGTGCCTTTTATGCTGCCGCTGCGAGCGAAAGGTAGCGCAAGCGTGCCTGCCGTGGTCTGTGCATCCCGTGCAACGTCACTCTGCAGAATCCGTCCCTTTCGCAATTTCCTCCATAAAACAACAAAGGAAGCACCCTGAAAAACGGCTACTTCCTTCCTAGTTATCTCCGGTTCCAACCGGCAATATTCACTTAATAATCGAAATCGTCATCCTCATCCACGCTGATGTCGAAATCATCCTTTCCCTCACCGACCTCAACACGGTAGGAAAGCGTTCGTTTCTGATGCTTCTTCGGCAAGGGCAGCGGATTTTCAATGAATCTGGGCTTTCCCGATTCTGTCGTTTCTACCGTTTCTGCCTTCTCCGGTTCGTTCTCCTCCGTCAGCAGCTCCGCAGACGGTTCGTCCAGATTGATAATCTCCGCAAATTCCCGCTTTGCCGCCTCGTTCACTCTGCACGGAACCACGCATTCCTCAAGGGCAATGCCCGCCAGAATGGATAAAAGCAGATAAAGGTATCTGTTTACCGGCATCTCCACCGTCAGAATACGAAAGCAGGCTGCCAGCGCCATGATTACCGCTACCAGTATCCATGCTTTCAGTGCATCCGTCTTACGATTCCGCCAGAACGCATAAATCCCGAGACTTAACACACAGAGCAGTACAAGATAACCCACCACTCCGGATTCCGAGGCTTCCATAGAAAGCGGAAGTTCAAAGGACAGCGGCTGGTACAGCTTCAACCATGCCTGCATGACGTTTCCAAACTGCTTCCCGCTCGCCAGTGCATCAACTGCGACGCTGCCGACAAGCCCCACGCCTGCCCCGGCAAGACAGACAAGCGCTGCCAGCAGTCTTTTCCTTGTCGCCGTCTCACTGCTACAGGCAAAGATTACCGCGACCGCAAAACCCAGAAGAAAAAAGCCTGCGATATCCAGATAGCCCGCAACGGCAATGATAACGCCGATCGGCACGAACTCCCACAGCTTCCAGTCTCTGTTATTTTCCAAGGAAATCCAGAATAAGATGCCACACCACAAAACCAGATAAAGCATCTCCGGTGACAGATCAACCGCCCCTCTCACCATATAGGAGGGCAGCATGCAGAACGCGAGCATGACGACTGCCGCAATACTCCCCGCCATTCTCCTCACGGCAAAGTACAGAAGAAGAACCGCCACAAACTGCAACAGGATCTGCGTCCATATTGCCACAATAAATTTATTGCCCAGAAAGTAAAAAATACCGTGCAGCAGCTGCACATAGAAATACACCGCTCCGTGTACAATCTGGGGAATCTCCTGTCCCGAGGTCACTGATGCAAGCTCATAGTAAGCCGCGCTCTCCGTCGCCGTACTGATGGCCTGTATTCTGAGGACAAGTCCCGCGGCAAGAAGCATGACGGTCAGCGCCGCCTCCACGACATTTTTCGTTGCCAGAGGTCTCTCCCGCCGTTCCAGCGCGCGATGCACAAAAAACACACCGATTCCCGCAAGCACCATATAAAGCACACAGGCAATCGTTCCAAAATAGATTTTCACGCCCTTCGCATCACAGATTGCGTCGGCAAGGCACACCATGCCGACTTCAACCGCAACCGCATATATTACCCATGACAGGTAGCTGAACGCATTTTTCTTCCATCTCATAACAGGCTTCCTACTTTTCCTCCGAAGTCAGAACCTTCTCAATGTTGTATCTCGGTCTGTGCTTTACCTCAATATAAATCTTGCCGATATACTGCCCGACCATACCAATCGCCAGAAGCTGAAGTCCCCCGAGGAACCAGATCGACAGAATCAGTGATGTCCAGCCCGGCACGACATGCCCTGTACAGTAAGAAATCAGCGCATAAATCAGCGCGAGCACAGAGACAAAAATAATGAACAATCCCAGTCCAAGAATCATGCTGATAGGCTTGACGCTGAAAGACGAAATGCCGTTAAACGCCAACGCCAGCATCTTCTTTAACGGATATTTGGATTCGCCTGCCACTCTCTCCTTGCGGTCATAATAAACACTGTCTGTCTGGTAGCCGATCAGCGGCATCATTCCGCGCAGGAACAGATTTGTCTCCTTGTATTTGGAAAACTCTTCCACCGCACGCTTCGACATCAGACGGAAATCTGCATGATTGTATACCGTCTTGACCCCCATCAGACCCATGAGCTTGTAAAATGCCTGTGCCGTCGTGCGCTTGAAAAAGGTGTCCGTCTTCCGCTCCTTGCGGACCCCGTAAACAATATCACAGCCGTTGTGGAACTTATCGATCATCTCCTCGATGACATTGACATCATCCTGCAGATCGGCATCTATGGAAATTGTCACGTCACTCAAATCCTTCGCCGTAATCAGCCCCGCCGTGAGCGCGAACTGATGCCCGACATTTCCCGCGAGCTTCACACCGCACACCTGTACCGGATGCGCAGCATGCTCTTCCTCGATCAGTTCCCATGTTCTGTCCTTACTGCCGTCATTTACAAACAGGATAAAACTGTCTTTCGCAATCTTTCCCTTACCGATCAGATCATCCAGCACCCCCCGCAGTGCTTCCGAAGCGATTTTCAAGACCTCTTCCTCATTATAGCAAGGCACCACAATCGCCAGCTTGTCCATACCCTTTTCTCCTTCCGCCGCAAAGACCCTTTGTTATCCGATATGAAAAGCACCACCGGCCGGAGTGGTGCTTTTTCAATGCTTATTCGTCCCAGTTGTGATAAACTGCCTGAACATCATCGTCGTCATCCAGCAGATCCAGAGTTCTCTGGAGATTCTTGACCGCAGTCTCATCCGTGAGGCTGACATAATTCTGCGGGATCATGGTAACCTCCGCACTCAGCATGGGAATCCCCGCTTTCTCCAACGCTTCCCTCACTTCCTCGAAGCTGTCGGGATCGGTGAGCACTTCAAAGCTGTCCTCCTCCTCGCTGAAATCTTCCGCACCGGCATCCAATGCCGTCATCATCAGGTCGTCCGCTTCCATGTCGCATTCTTCCTTGTCAATGATGATCTGTCCCTTCTTATCAAACATAAAGGATACGCAGCCGGGCGTTCCTACATTTCCCTGCCCCTTTGTAAATGCACTTCTCACATTCGCCGCCGTGCGGTTCTTGTTATCGGTCAGCGCATCGACGATAATTGCGATTCCGTTGGGGCCGTAGCCCTCGTAGGTAACATATTCATAGTTTACGTTTCCGACATCACCCGCCGCCTTCTTGATACCTCTCTCGATCGTATCGTTCGGCATATTGTTTGCCTTCGCCTTGGCGATGACCGTCGCCAGCTTAAAATTGTTGGCAGGATCAGGGCCGCCATCCTTTACCGCAACGGCGATCTCTCGTCCGATGATAGTAAAGATCTTACCCTTTGCAGCATCGTTCTTTTCCTTTTTATGCTTAATATTAGCAAATTTTGAATGTCCTGACATACAATTACTCCTTTTTCTCTATCTGTTTATTCGCTTTCAGAAAACACGCGCCAATTATACCATTTTCCCGCGCCCTCTTCAAGCCCTATTCCTCACCGTTTCTGTTTTCCCTGTTTTCCTTCTCGTCCTGCGCCTCAGGCAGCTTTGTGACAAGCACGCTTTGTATCATCTTGTTCTGCACGGAGAGCACCTTGAAATGATAACCGCGGTAATCCGTCTCAAAGCGGTCGTCGGGCTCGGGTATTCTGTCCATCTTTGAGATCAGGAAACCGTTAAGCGTCTCAAACTCTTCCTCCTCGAAGACGATTCCGAGCTGATCCTCCAGCTCCTCAAGCGGTGTCTTACCCTCAATGATATATTCGTCCTTGCCCTTTTCCTCGATGTACTTGCTCTCCACATCATATTCATCCATGATGTTTCCGACAATCTCCTCAAGGATGTCCTCCATGGCAACCAGTCCGTCGGTCTGCCCGTACTCATCTACGACAATGACCATCTGGAGCTTCTTTGCCTGCATTTCACGGAACAATTCATCAATATTTTTCGTCTGCGGCACAAAGTGCGGCTCTCTCATCAGCCCTTCCAGCTCCCTGAGCGGAATGTCCTGTTTCTCGCTCGCATCCCGGAACCGCAGGGCATCCTTAAGGTGCAGGATACCGATAATATGGTCAACATTCTCAACATATACGGGATAGCGGCTGTTCTTGCCGCTAAGCATGAACGCGACCGCATCCTTCAGCAGCATATCCGCATCGATCGCCACCATGTTCTGGCGGTGGGTCATGATGTCCTGTGCTTCCTTGTCCCCAAACTCAAATATATTGGAGATCATCTCCGCCTCGCTCGCCTGAATCAGTCCCTGTTCATGTCCCTCATTGACCATGTTGATAATCTCTTCTTCCGTCACATCCGCCTCGTTTGCGGAGGCATTGCCTCCGAATATCCGCAGAATGCCGTTTGTGGTCGCTGTCACAAGCGCCGTGAAAGGAAGCAGGAGCTTCGTGACGAAAAAGACAGGTGTGATACACGCATACGCCCATTTTTCAGGCGCTTTCACTGCAATCTTCTTCGGCAGAAGGACACCGACCGTCAACGTTATGTACAGGATCAGCACTGTCGCAAGGATCGCTGCAACAACGAGAAATACCGGCGCCGGGATCACCTCCAGCTTCAGCTGCCGCTCCGTCAAAAACTGCAGTCCGTTCCGTATGGAATGCCGCAGCATCCCGAGGTACACCGCACCCATGATCACGTTAATCAACGTCGTGATAAGCTGTACCGTGTTGACATACTCCGTCGGATTCGCAATAATCTTCCGCAGGCGTATGGACTTCTTGTCTCCTTCCTCGTCCGCTCTCCTCTCCACTTCCTTCTCATTCAGAGAACCGAGCGCAGCTCCGAAGCCGTAAAAAAACATATCAATAAAAATAAGTACTACGAAAAAAATAATACTGGCAGTAGGCCCACTGTCGTCCATCTTTTGATCAATTCCTCCGAGTTCTTTCTTTACCGCAATACGGTATTAAGCCTTAATATACCATTTTCCGTGAAATTCGTCAAGAACCCGCTCCTATGTATCCAGTTCCAGACTAATCATCAAGGCATGGTTGACCTTTCTCATAATGTCACCGTCGAGATGACACACCTTATCCTTCAGACGCTTCTTGTCTATGGTTCTCAGCTGCTCCAGAAGCACAACGGAATCCTTATCCATATCATACAGGGCAGCATTTAGCTCAATATGCGTAGGCAACTTCGCCTTATTCATCTTAGAGGTGATCGCCGCGCAGATGACCGTCGGGCTGTGTTTGTTTCCCACATCGTTCTGTACGATCAGAACGGGTCTTATCCCTCCCTGCTCCGAACCAATGACCGGTCTTAAGTCTGCGTAATATACATCTCCTCTTCTCATTTTCCCTCCAACTATTTCAAATGTTCAGGAAAAAGTATTACCGCTTTCTTTCGCTCTATTCACCTCTGATGGACAATATGATCCACTATTTTATTCTCTCTCGTAAATACTCTCGGCACCCTCATGCTCAGGTCACAGACAAGCTCATAGTTGAATCTGCCCGACAATTCACCCAGCTGCTCCGCAGTTATCACCTCGTCGCCGTCCCTTCCCAGAAGCACGACTCTGTCATTTTCCCTTGCCTCCGGTATGTCCGTGACATCCACCATGAACTGATCCATGCAGACCCTTCCGAGGATCGGCGCACGCTTTCCACGGATCAGCACATAGCCTTTGCCCGAAAGACTTCTCGGATAACCGTCGGCGTAACCGAGCGGCACTGTCGCCACCCGCATATCCTTCTCTGCCACAAACGTTCCGCCGTAGCTGACCGCCTGACCGGCATGGATCGTCTTGATATAGATGACATGACTGTACAGGGAAAGCGCCGGAGTCAGGCTGACAGCCGTCCTGCTGACCTCCTCCGACGGATAAAGTCCGTAGAGTGTAATGCCCGCACGCACCAGATCCATATTGGCATCCGGCATTTCCAGAATACCTGCACTGTTAGAACAATGCTTCAGCGGAATTTCCAGTCCGAGCCGCTCTTTGATCAGCGCAATAAAGTCCCGGAAACGCTTCAGCTGTCTTTCCGCATGTGTCTTATCCAGTTCATCCGCGCGGGCGAAATGCGTAAAGATACCCTCTATCTCAATACCGCTCTGCTGCATGAGCTTCTCCACGAATTGCAGCCCCGCCTCGTCCGGTGTAATTCCGATCCTGCTCATGCCGGTATCCACCTTGATATGGACCCGGATCTTCTTTCCCGCCCTCTCGGAAGCCGCCTGTAACTGTTCAATGGTATCCTCCCGGAAAACCGCAGCCCTTATTTCCTCTGTTGCAAGCTGCTCATAGCAATAAGGGAATGTATAGCCGAGGATCAGGATTGGCTTCTTCATCCCGGCGGCGCGCAGCTCATGCGCCTCCTCCGCCGTTGCCACCGCATAACCCCAGACGAATTCCTGCTGCTCAAGCACACCCGCAATCGGTACGCTTCCGTGCCCATAGCCGTCTGCCTTGAGCACGCCCACAAGCTTTGTCTCCTGTGCAATGTGCTCCTTCATGTTTTTCATATTTTCGGCGATTGCATCCAGATTGACCTCCGCATAGCCTCTGTTACAGAACTCTGGTATTTTCGCTGCTTCCATCATCGTAAACTCCATTCCTTTCGTGATACCAGATCACCCGCCATACAGGCGTGCTCTCCGTATTGTCCGGATACTCTGTCTCCAAGGCATCCGTGTATGTAGGCACCGGTGCAGGCTGCCTTACAGGCATCCATTCCCTGCGCCATGAGCCCGGCGATCATCCCCGCCAGCACATCTCCGCTGCCCGCAGTGGCAAGCCCGCTGTTCCCGCTCAGATTCACGCAGACCGGCCTCCCGGCACGGCAGATAAAGGTTCTTGCATCCTTTGCCACAACGACAGCCTGAAGCTCCATGGCCAGACTTTCGCCATAGCGGCATAGATTTTCCTTGATCTCTGCAATACTTTTTCCGAGCAGTCTGGCAAGCTCGCCGACATGCGGCGTCAGTACAACCGCCCTGCCGTTTCCTGCACTCTCCGCCAGAAGCCGCCGCAGCTCAGGCTGCTCCGAGAGAAGATTCAGTCCATCCGCATCGATGAGGGTTGGGCGCTCGCCCCTGCACAGCACCTGCCGCAAAAGCTCCGCCGCTCTGCCATCCCTGCCAAGTCCGGGGCCGATTGCAATGACATCCGCCCAGTCCATTCCCGCAGACAGTTCCCGCTCTGTCCCAAACAATGCTTCCGGCACTGCGGTCTGAAGAATCTCCCGGTTCTCCGCCGGCGAGATCACCTTCACCATCCCCGCTCCGCTGCGGTACGCAGCCTTTGCCGCAAGAATAGCGGCACCCGCCATGTTGACGCTTCCCGCAATTAACAGCACCTTCCCGAAGCTGCCCTTATTTCCTGCCGGTTCCCGCGCCGGGAGCAGCTGCCCGGGCTCCCCGTCCAGCGCATACATTCCGGGCTCCTCCAGCTGCGGACAGTTTCCGGCGCTCCCGATGTCCGCCACCGTGACCTCGCCCGCCTGTACACAGCCCGGATACAGGACGAGTCCCCTCTTGCAATAGCCGAAGGTCACTGTTTCCTCAGCGCGCACGCAGCTTCCGAGAATGGCTCCTGTATCCGAATCAATGCCGCTCGGCACATCGACCGCAAACTTTCTTCCGCGAAGGCCGTTAAAGCACTCCACCGCCGCTGCCTGTATACCGGCAACCGCCCTCGAAAGGCCGACACCGAACAATGCATCAATTAAGATAGTATATTCATTTCTGTCCGGTTTGGAACAGAAATTCACGGAATATTTTTCGAGAATTTTTTTCTGACGTTTCCACTCCGCAGAAGCCTTGTCCTCATCCCCGACGCACCATACCGTTACGTCCATTTCCCGCTCAGTCAGGATTCTCGCCAGAGCCAGACCATCCCCGCCGTTGTTTCCCATGCCAGCCATGACCAGCGCTGTCCTGCCGGCATCTGGATGCCCCGTACAATAATCCCTCACCCTGTCGGCGACAGCCAGCGCGGCACGCTCCATCAGCACCGCCGCCGGTATTCCGATTTCCTCGATTGTATACTGATCCAGCCTGCGCATTTCGTCGGCAGTCACAAAATACCGCATACGAATTCCTCCTTAACAGCCATTACAGCAGTTTGTCCGCAAACAAAAGACTGCCGCTTCCGCAGCAGTCCGATAGTCAATTATCCGGTTTCGCAGTTCCGCGTTCCTCCGGGTGATATTTCATGTCAAAAAGATCAACCACATCCGCCCCAAACACATCGTGCATATAAGAATATATCTGCTGGTTCTTCTGCTCCATTTTCTGCTTTCTGACGAGCTGCTTCTTCAACTCAATCCGGATATCCTTCACCCATTCCGCAATCTTTTCGATCTCCTCGGAATTTGTCTGCATCATTGAGTAGCAGTATTCCATCGTTGCCAGCATCAGTCTGGAGTTCAGTTCCTCTATCTCACCCGGCAGCTCCCGTAGCTCCTCCTGGTAGTCCGCAAGCTTTTCATTGCATTCCTCAAGCAGTCTTTTGTGCTGTGCAAGCTTCTCCTCAAGCTGACTGTTTCCACCCTGATTCATCTGCTCCGCCATCGACATGATCTCGTCCATCAGCTTCTTTTTCAGCTTCCGGATATCCTTTGTCTCCGTGTTGAGCTTTCCCTGCCTGCGAAGCAGCGCATTCAGGCGATCCTCTGTGCCGGAAAGCCTCTTTCTCGTGTCATCATCCAGCAGTCTGTACCATTTGTTGTCCAGTGTAAGAATGGGAATCTTTTTTTCGTGAAGTGCCTCAGAAAACCCCTGTTTCATAACGCCCCTCCTGTCAGATCAGCCTACTTCCGTTCCTTCTCATACCGGTTGATATTGTAGGACAGCTTCATCAGGCTGTCAGAAAGATGCACATTTTCAACCTGTATTCCATCCGGCACATTCAGATCCACATGTGCGAAGTTCCAGATTGCCTTGATGCCGTTCTGCACAAGCTGCTCCGCCACGCCGACAGCGCTTGTCTTCGGAATCGTCAGTACCGCAATGTCTATCTCATTGTCCCTGACAAACTCGTTCAGTTTATCCATCGCCATCACCTTGACTCCCCGGACATCTCTCCCCACCAGCTCCGGGTTCTGATCGAACATTCCCTTAAAGATAAATCCGCGTCGCTCGAAATTCATATAGTTTCCCAGCGCGCGTCCAAGATTTCCTGCTCCGATAATAATAAAATTATGCTGCTTGTCCAGCCCTAAGATCTTACCGATCTCGTTGTAGAGATACTCTACGTTATAGCCGTAGCCCTGCTGTCCGAAACCGCCGAAATTATTAAAATCCTGCCGGATCTGAGAAGCCGTTACCTTCATCAGCTCGCTCAGATCCTGCGATGAAATTCTTTCAACTCCTTCATCCTTCAATTCACCTAGATATCTGAAATACCTGGGCAGTCGCCCGATGACGGCCTGGGAAATTTCCTTTTCTTCCATACTGCCTCTCCTTGCCACATGGTTTTCTCTATCTCCATCATATCAAGTTGTTAAAATTATGTCAATGAATTGTCAGATATTTCCAATTACGATGCCTATCCTACAGAAGCTCCTCCAGCGTTGCCCGGATCGCCTTGATGAAATCAAGACTGTTCAGGATCACCGGCTTCTCGCAGGTTGAGATCAGCGAAAGACTCTTCGTCATCTTTCCGTCCTCAACGGTCTTGATGCAGGCACGCTCCAGCTTGTCGGCAAATGCCTGCAGCTCTGCGTTCTGATCCAGCTCACCGCGCTTTCTGAGCGCCCCTGTCCACGCAAAGATGGTCGCGATGGAGTTTGTGGAGGTCTCCTCGCCCTTAAGATGCTTATAATAGTGTCTCTGTACGGTTCCATGTGCAGCCTCATACTCGTAAACACCGCTCGGGGATACCAGAACAGAGGTCATCATGGAGAGGTCTCCGTAAGCGGTAGCCACCATATCGGACATCACATCGCCGTCATAATTCTTGCACGCCCAGATAAAACCGCCCTCGGAACGGATCACTCTCGCCACGGCATCATCAATCAGCGTATAGAAATACTCGATTCCAAGCTCCTCGAATTTCTCCTTGTACTCTGCATCATAGATCTCCTGGAAAATATCCTTGAAGGTGTGGTCATATTTCTTGGAGATCGTGTCCTTGGTCGAAAACCAGAGATCCTGCTTCGTATCTACGGCATAGCTGAAGCATGCTCTGGCAAAGCTCGATATCGACTTTTCCGTGTTATGGATGCCCTGAATGATGCCGGCTCCGTCGAACTCATGAATCAGCTCTCTCGTCTCGGTTCCATCCGCCGCAGTGAAGACGAGCTCCGCCTTGCCGGGACCTGCAATCTTCATCTCTGTATTCTTATAGACATCGCCGTAAGCATGACGCGCAATCGTGATCGGCTTCGTCCAGTTCTTCACATAAGGCACGATACCTTTGACAAGGATCGGCGCGCGAAATACCGTTCCGTCCAGAATAGCACGGATGGTTCCGTTCGGGCTCTTCCACATCTCCTTGAGGTTGTATTCCTTCATTCTCGCACCGTTCGGGGTGATTGTGGCGCACTTCACGGCAACGCCGTACTTCAGGGTTGCGTTGGCGGAATCCACCGTGGCCTGATCGTTTGTCTCATTCCTGTGCTCAAGTCCCAGATCGTAATATTCCGTCTTAAGATCAATATAGGGCAGCAGCAGCTCGTCCTTGATCATCTTCCAGAGGATTCTGGTCATCTCGTCTCCGTCCATCTCAACCAAGGGGGTAGTCATTTTAATTTTGTCCATATTCTCTCTCCTTTTCATAAGCTTCGTGTAAGCCGTTTTTAACCATATTCTCATAGGCATTGATCATGTGCTGATGCGCAAGCTGCTCCGCAAGATCTGCATTTCCCGACTTGATCGCCTCCATGATGTTCTTATGCTCCTCGTTGGATTTCGGCCCGCGGTTCGCGTTGGCGAGCGTCTTCTTTCTGACGCGGAGAACATATTGATGGAAATCCTTCAGCTGGTGCTCCAGAATCTTACTGTCACACGCCTCGTACATAATCTCATGGAAGCGGTTGTCAAGCTCTGCAAGCTGCTCCAGATGTCCCTTGCCGGCGTGGAACTCCGCCAGATAGACATTCTCCTCCATCTCGTCCATCTGTTCCTTCGTGATATGCTCGGTTGCCCAGCGCGCACACAGCCCCTCCAGCCTTGACCTTATCATATAGATGTCCTTTACATCCTTCTCCGTGATTCCGGTGACATAGGCTCCCTTGTTCGGGATGATCTGGATCAGGCCCTCCAGCTCGAGCTGCCGGAACGCCTCCCTGACAGGAGTACGACTCACGCCCATCTCCTCGCCGATCGCGACCTCCTTCAATTCCTCGTGCTCCTCATATTTTCCGCTTAAAATATCATCGCGGAGCTTATGAAAAACCCTGCCCCGCAGGGAGTACTTGTCCGTCACTTCCTGCTTCACATCATAATTACTCATTTTTTCTCCCATTCTGCCATGCTCTCACGGCATTTCTGTTTTTGTCAGCCCAGTGTAATGTCATGCTCCAGACAGACACGGTTCACGCACGCAACGATCTCCTCGTCCGTCAGCACCGTCACACGGCCGCCCGCATACTCATCGTCGACCCATTTTTTGATCTCTCTCACAAGCTCACAGTTCTTCTCAACCTGCTTGTCGTCCTTTAACTTATAATAAGTATTGATCCAGTGTGCAATTCCGGCAAGTCCGGATGTGTTGGACACCGCGCAGAGCACCGGTCTCTTCAGGAATTTTTCAGTGTCAAAGATATTGTAGATTTCCTCGTTTTTCAGAAGACCGTCCGCGTGAATTCCGGCTCTTGTCACATTGAAATTCTTGCCGACAAACGGAGTTCTCGGCGGGATCTGATAGCCGATCTCCTTCTCATAATACTCTGCAAGCTCCGTGATCACAGTGGTGTCCATGCCGTTCAGATCGCCCTTGAGCTGCGCATACTCGAATACCATCGCCTCAAGCGGAGTGTTGCCCGTCCGCTCTCCGATGCCGAAGAGGGATGTGTTTACCCCGGAGCAGCCGTAAAGCCATGCTGTCGTCGAGTTGCTGACCGCCTTGTAAAAGTCATTGTGACCGTGCCATTCGATCAGCTCGTGGGGCACGCCTGCGTGCGTGTGGATCGCATAAATAATCCCCTGCACACTTCTCGGAATAACTGCGCCGGGGTAATTCACGCCATACCCCATTGTATCGCATGCTCTGATCTTAATCGGTATTTTATATTCCTCCATCAGCTTCATCAGCTCCAGACAGAACGGAACCACATAGCCGTAAATATCTGCCCTTGTAATATCCTCAAGATGACAGCGGGGGCTGATGCCCTCCTCAAGGCATTCCCTGATAACACTCAGATAATGGTCCATCGCCTGTCGTCTGGTCATTTTCAGCTTTAAGAAGATATGGTAGTCCGAACAGCTGACGAGGATTCCCGTCTCCTTCATGCCGATCTCCTTTACCAGCTTGAAGTCCTCCTTGCTGGCACGAATCCAGCTTGTCACCTCCGGGAACTCATAGCCGCGCTCCATACACTTATACACCGCATCCCTGTCCTTCTTGCTGTAAAGGAAGAACTCACTGGCACGGATCATGCCCTTAGGACCGCCGAGCTTGTGCAGGTAGTCAAAGATCGTGACAATCTGCTCCGTCGTATACGGCGCTCTCGACTGCTGTCCGTCACGGAACGTTGTATCGGTGATCCAGATGTTTTTCGGCATATTGTGCGGCACGATTCTGTCGTTGAACGGAATTTTCGGTATTTCAGAATAAGGGAACATATTGCGGAATACATTTGGTTTTTCCACATCGTCCAGAATGTACATATGCTCTTCTATTTCCAGAAGATTGTTTTTCTGGTTCATTGTGACCGGGCGATTCTGGAAGGTATCATTCTCTCTCATTAGCTGTCTTCCCCTTTCCTCATAGGAACCATTTTCAATGGATTTGTCCACTGTTTGTATGTCTCGTATGATTGTATACAATTATACGAGACGTGTCAACTTTTTTCCCGAAAAGTATAAAATACATCAACCAGAAGCATCATTTTCCATCCAATAATCTCTTTACGTTAATCATTCCCCACCCCTGTCGGTTCCATGGAATCCCGAGGTCCGTCGCCGCGAACAGCATCTTCTGCTTACATTGCTCATTCGTCATCTCAGGATAAATCTGTAATGCCAATGCTGCCGCTCCGGCGACAATAGGTGTCGCCATAGAGGTTCCGCTCTTTGCAATATAAGCGCTCCCATGCTTTCCTCCCCAGCGCTCATACGCCGCATTGCAGGACAGAATCTCCGTCCCCGGCGCGACAAGATCCGGCTTTCTGGCTGCGCTGCGAATATCCCCTCTTCCGGAATAGCTCTCGCAGCGCCCCGGCATGTTTCTGTAATACAGTCCGTCGTGACAGCCGACCGTCACGACCTTATTGCTGCCTCCCACAGAGGATATGGTTCCGTTTCCGGGTCCTTTGTTTCCCGCTGCACATACCACCAGAATACCGCTGTCCCACAGTTTCTCCATCTTCTCCCGCAGCGCGATCTCTTTCGTCCGTTCCTCGAGACTGCCAATACCAACGGAAATGTTCAGAATCCGGATATGATACCGCTCCCTGATCTCCAGAATCCAATCAAGCCCCTCCAGCATGACCTCCGCAGAGCCGTCACCGTTTTCATCCAACACCTTTCCGACGACCAGCTCCGACTCCGGTGCCATTCCCTGATATCTCCCGTCCGACAGGCCGCCGCTCCCGCAAAGGATACCACAGACATGCGTTCCGTGTCCATTGTCGTCATACATCAGATTCCTTCCACCGACAAAATCCCGGAAATAGAGCACCTTTCCTGCCAGATCCGGATGCCGCGCCACCCCGGAATCAAGCACGGCTATTGTCACACCCTTCTCCCCATCCTTTTTCCGCCTCGGCACAACCCCGAGCTGTTCCCTCACTCGCTGCATATTACAAAACGTCCCGGCATAATATTTAATTCTATACTATGCCCGGACGTTTTCTATTGTTCTAAAGAGTATGCTGTTCACTTTCCGTAGATGCCGATGACTCCGGTATGGGAAAGTCTCAATCGCAGGCATTCCGTTTCCTCCAGAATCACACGCTCCGCATCCACCGTCTCCAGCTGACCGTTCCGGTCAAGCGTCACTACCTCAAGTTCCTGTCCCGCATGCTCAGCGGGAATCGGAATAGTCACTGTCAGAACGTTCCGCCCAAGCTGCATCAGGGGTATGTCACTGTTATCCGTGAGCCGCAATTCGTAAACCGCCGTCTGCTTTGGCACAGGTGTCTGCATTGCGCGTGTCCACGCCTTTTCAATCACAGAACTGTCCTCCTGTCCGGTCACACGCAAAAGATAGCTTGTCGCGGCTCCGGTAAGCTCAGCTGCCGCCGGACGGATGCCGGTCACCGTGACTCCCGGCTGTGTCCTGTCTGCCCTGATGTTCCGAAATGCCTCATTGGAAAGCCTCGTTGCGGATGTCTCATAAGTCTCTTCGGGCCTCTCTCCCATGTAAACAACATCCGCCTTGCCGAGTGCCTTCAATCCGACCTCCTTTACGGAAGCCGGCAGCTTTATCACCTCAAGACTGTCACACCCGTTGAAAGCCCTGTCCTTGATTTGCAGGATATTGTCCCCGAATGTCACCTTTTTCAGACTTTCACAATTTCCAAAGGCCGCCTCGCCTATCACCTGCAGGCTGTCCGGCAGTCTTACGCTCTCAATTTCACCATGTCCCGAAAATACCTCCGCCGCAATGACACGGACGCCTCCCGGAACCGCTACCTGACTGTTGTTTCCACTGTATGCCAGAAGCACACCGCCGTTGACCAGAAATTCTTCCGCACCGCTCTTGAAATTCTCTATGTATGCCGTGTGGTCAAATGCCTTCGGCTCCACATTCATCACTGTATCAGGCAGTATTAGCTCTTCGAGATTGTCACAATGGTAAAATGCACCGTAGCAGATGTCTGTCACTCCCTGCTGCAGCTCCATGCTCACAAGCGAGCTTCTCGCAAAGGCAAACTGTCCGATCTCGGTAATGCCCGCCGGCAAAATCATGTCCGCAAGCGAATCATTCCTGTAGAACGCCTGATCCGCCACAATCTGTCCATCAATGATCCTGTACTTCGGCAGTCGTGAAACCGGACGTTCGGAAGGTGTCTCTGCATCCGCTTCCGGCTGCTCCTCCGGTGCGGGAGTCCCTGTCTCCCTGACCTGCATGTCATCCGAGTTCATCATTACCACCGCACTGTTCCCTACAATAGTCGTGCTTCCGAGCTCTGTTCCCGGTTCCGGGGTTGGCTCCAGCGTCGGTTCCGGGGTTGGTGCGGGTGTCGGCTCTGCATCGGCTGCATCGCTGTATCCCGCCATCATCTTCTGTTTTTCATAAAAGGTCTGCGCAAAGGTATCTGCCGCGGACCCCTCATCACAGTGGATCGTCAGCTTAGCACATCCGTCAAAAGTCGTCTCATGAATCGTTACTGTTTCCGGTGGAATCGTAATATCTGTCAGATTCGTACAGTCGCCGAATGCCTGCGCACCGATCGTGGTTATGTTCTGTGGAATCGTCATCTGCTTAAGCCCCGTACATCCTGCAAAAGCGTAATCACCAATCTCCGTCAGTCCCTTCCCGAGCGTAACCGTTCCAAGCTGATCACAGCCCCAGAATGCATATCCGTCGATCCGTTTCACAGAATCCGGAATCACAACGCTCTCTACATGCGTATTTCCTTCAAACGCGCTCTGTCCGATCGCGTCAACCGTGTCGGGAATCGTCACATTCGCTTCCGATCCCTGATACTTCGTCAACGTGCTTCCCTTAATTACAAAATCGGAAGCAGACGCCGCGGCATCTGCCTCCGAAACGGAAAGCGTCATACTGAACAGTGCTGCAAGAACCAGCAGAACACCGAAGAGTTTTTTTCTCTTTTTCATATGCCTTCCTTTACCTGCGTCTCTCTCAGACGCGAGCCTTCACTTTAACCTTTTCTTTTCTCCTGCTGTCCTTCTGCATGAACATCACAAAGGACAGGCACGCAAGTCCTACAGACAGGAACCACTTCGGATGGATTCCGTCCCCTGTCTTCGGGGTACTGTCAGCTATCGTTCCATCTGACAGTCTGGTCGTATCGACATAGATGACATACGGTGAGAAATGCTCTGCCGTAAATGTCACGCAGGACACGCCGTTGATCGTCGTAAACTTCGGAGACAGCTTATCCAGTCTGTCGTTTACAACGCCTGCAACCTTGTTGTTGCCGGCATAGGTAATCAGGGAATCCGGCAGCGGCAGCGTGATCTTCACTGACAGACCGGTGGTATCCGTGATCTTATTGGTTCCCGTGGAATCATACAAGGTAATATCCATCGGGAAATACTTGATATTGCTGATATCATTTCCGTACTCTGCCATCAGGGCACGGATAATTGCTTCCGTCGCTGCGCTGCTCTCGCTGATCTTGATTACAAAATTGTCAGAAGAACCATTTACGACCGCCTGAACCACGCCGGTATTGGACAGACCGTTCTTATCGATGACAACCGTTGTCCCGGTATTCTTGACTGTGCCTGTAGTACCGCTCGGACGGTTTGTATTTGACGAGGAGGAATTACCCGTTCCCGTCGTTTTATTTCCGGAGGTATTTCCTGTTCCGGTCTTTGATCCCGCCGCCTTATAGTGCGCCGTCACCGTGACATTTGATGCGGGCATCGTAATTACGGTTGCAGACAGCACTGCACTTGCAAGAGGTGTTGACGCAGGATCAATCGTCCAATGGCTGAACTCCTGTCCCGCCGCCGGGTCATTTGCAATGACAATCGGCTGGGAACCTGCCACATAGCTTCCCGAACCGGAACCATTCTGTACGGTCAGGGTATACAGCGTCGCATTGGTCGTGCCGCCGTTGTTTCCGTTACCAGAGCCGGAACTGCTGCCGGAGCCACTACCGGAATCGGAGCTGCCGGAACCGCTGCCGCTTCCGGAGCCACTGCCCGAATCGGAACCACTTCCGCTGCCAGAATCAGAGCCACCGCTTCCGCCGTCAGAAATCTTCTCATACTGTGCATAGGTCTTGTAGGTCGTCCCCTCCATCACGGTAGGAATACTCGTAATCGCCGGACGCCAGCCGGTAAAGGTATAGCCTTCCCTTGTCGGCGACTGCGGTACGATACAGTCCTCACCGGGTGTTACTCTCTGGGTATAGATAATGCTGTCATCCCAGTCGACAAACTCAACCGTTGTCTTCACCTCGGAGGAGTCAATGGTTCTCCACTGGGCGATACAGTCAATGTCCTTACTTACATTCGTCACATCGGAAGGATACCAGCCTGTAAATACATAGCCCTCTCTGGCAGGTGTCAGCACCGGAAGGGTTGCGCTTCCGCCGAGCGGTACGATCTGCTCGTCGACAAATCGGATCGTCGGCAGTCCGTCCTCATCCTGTACCCAGAAATTTACCTTGAAGGTCGTGGAAGGCGGTGCCTGCGTAACCAAAATATTTTCATATTCATTCGCATACCATGCTGCTGCCGAATCCTCCTCACAGTAGAACTCAATCGTCTTATATCCCGGATAAGTGTATTCCGGGTCACTGCTGTCTACCGGATAGGTCGTTGTATTAAACGCACACTGGTCGATGATCGAAACACTGTTCGGAATCGCCAGATAGCGAAGATTGCTATTATAGAACGCATCCTTGCTGATGGAACGGCAGGTCGTAGGCAGGGAGACGTTGTAAAGGCTTCCGGTATTTCTGAACGCATTCTGCGGTACATTGCTGATGCTGCTCTCGGACAGGTCGACTGTTCCGATCTCATTGCAATCCATGAATGCCTCTTCTGCCATGCCCGTAATGCCCACCAGCTCAGAAGCCGCAACCGTTCCGGCGGTACCGAACGAGCCTCTGCTCTCAAGGCACTGTACGATGAAATCCTTATAGCCATCCTTTAATCCGTAAATAATGGAGCGGTCTGTCACAAAATACGGTCCACCGCCAAAATCGACAGTCTGTAGCTTCGGACAGTTGCTGAAAGGACGCAGCCCCATTGTCGTCACGCTGGGCGAAATCAGAACATTGGTGAAGTTCTGGTTATTGTCGAAAGCATAATTCCCGATCTCACTGCCGCCCGCAGACATATTGAAAGTACTCAGCTTATAATCGTTTGTCAGTCCATTTTTGTCAGTATACGTTGTATCCTTAAATGCAAACGCATAATCATCCATCTTCGCGGTACCACCCGTGATGGAAATCGTTGTCAGGGCTGTACAGCCGTCGAACATATAGGGTGTGTACTCTGCAAGATCCACAAACGTAATCGTCTGGATATCCGTATCTGCATAGCTGCCGGTTGCTCTGGTGACATCATATCCGCCATTGCCATCGTCTGTCACTGCAGCGCCGTTGAACAATCCTGAGGTAACCGCCTTGACACCCTGCGGAATCACAGGATTCAGGGATGCTCTGATGATCTCCCACTGGTTTGCCGCCACCTCCGTCGCCGGATTTGACAGCCAATCCAGATATGCCTGAACAGCCTCAACCGCCGCCGTCTGAAGATCAGAGGTCATATAGGGATAATTTGCCTTTGTATATTCACCGCCGGTAAGCTTCGTGAAGGAAGGATAGCCGACCAGTGTTGCCGCGCCGCTGCCTGTGACCGGATTCTCCTCGTACTGGATCTCGAGGTTGGTAGGCCAGCCGCTGTAATAGGTGATAAAGGTCTTCGGCTGTGAACCCTGTGTCGTCGCATTGATGTAGCTGCTTGCGCTCATCGCATAGTCAAAGGGAACGATCCCCGTGCCGACTGTTCCGGTAAAGGTCAGCTTCGGCTTCGCATTCAGATAGGTGCTTTCTGTCGGGCATCCTGCCGAATGCAGATTAACGACCTGTGTAGCGAAAGCATCCTGCCCGATGTACTGGATGCTTCCCGCGTTTGCAAAGATAACATCCTCCAGATTATGGCAGCCCTTGAAGGCTCCCTCATTAATTCTTGTCACGGTTGCAGGTATCGTGATCTTCTTCAGATAGCAGTTTGCGGAGAAACAGCCCGAATTGATCGCCGATACACCATAAGGCCCGATTGCCACAGGAATCTGTACCTCTGCCACGCGATCCTTCATCGTAAAGTTAATCAGCTCATTTGCAGAGTTGACCTGATACATGACCTCAGTGGTCTCATAAATCGGATTGCCTTCACTGTCCGTTCCGGTCTGAATCGGATTTCCGCTTGCATCCACCTTGGTCTCCTGCATGATGATCTCATACAGGTCTCTGTCCGAATACTTGAACGCGATGGCATTTGCCTTCGTGAACTCGTGTGTCTCCGAAGTTCCTGCCGCCTCGAAATAAATTGAATCAGGTACATCCTCTTTAAAGTCCTTGACCGTATAAGTGCTCTGAGAAGCTCCGAAGCTCGTATAAGGACTCAGCGCTCCGACATGGAGCAGGGAGCTACAGCCCTCAAAGTTATTGACATCGATCATATCTGCCGAATTATCGATTGCCTCCGGGAAGATCACCTCCGCCAGACCGGTACAGTTCTTGAATACGGAATAGCCGATCTTTTCCAGATTGACCTTCTTGCCCTGTGCGCTGCCCGTCAGGTCAAGCACACCGCTCACAGAGGTTCTGCCGAGATCCGTACAGCCCTCAAAGGCGTGATCGTAGATTGCCGTGACACCGCTGGGAATCGCAAAGCTGCGCAGCGAACGGCAATTCCAAAATGTATAATCTGAAATATAAGTCAGGTTCGACGTAAAGTCGATACCGATCTCTGTCATGTTCGTACAGTTTGCAAAGGCATATTTTCCGACCTCCTCCAGACCGTTTCCGAACTTGACATACTCAAGGTTCGCACAGCTGTAGAAGGCAAAGTTTCCGATACCCTTCAGGTTCTCACCGATTGTCAGCCGGACGATATTGTTGTTTCCGGCAAAGACACCCTTGGACTCATCGGTATTTACCGCACCGTCTGCAACCACCCATTCCCTGACAACCTTTCCGTTGTCCATGCTGGTCGTTCCGCCGGTGTACGCCGTCAGATACTGGTTTCCGATATAGGCAACTGTCTGCTTACGGATCCACTGATGCGTCTCCTCGTCCGTTCTGACGTAAACGCTTCCGTCCTTCAACCTATAAGCAGTTCCGACCGCAGCCGTCGCATCGTTTGCCGTCGCATTGTCGTCTCTGTAATAGAACGTATTCAATGCCGCAGCCCGGTCCCAGTTCCTGTCCTCTCTCGAGCAGGGCATGAGCACAGGGTCGGTAAATTCTCCCGTACTATTTCCGGAGACATCAAAAAGTTCCTCTCTCTCCGTAGCGATATAGTACAGCGGCTCTCTGCTCTG
>USGM01000006.1 GCA_900554205.1 uncultured Lachnospiraceae bacterium | reverse complement strand
TGGGCCCCGCCTGCTTTTTATTGGCAGTTTTTACCGCGTATTATGTAAAGAAATATCGAAAAGGGGCTATAACAGGGTGGATGCTGTCGGGTATCTTTTCCTCACTGGCAGGAAGCATTCTGGTGGTTGCAGCGCCGGGAAATTTTGAAAGAAGCAGTGTGCTGGAACCACAGACCTTTTATGACAGGTTTTATTCCATGCTTACTGCCGGAGTGGATTTTCTGCTGCCTTCTGTGGTGCTTGCAGTATGTCTTCTTTTGATAAGACTGGTTTGCGTCAGACGGAAATTGAACTGTATGCAGTGGGCATTGCTTGGCTTTGCCATAATTTCCTATGGGGCAATGGTTCTGTCGCCTCATTATCCGGACAGGGCGACTTTCGGGACAATGGTAATTCTGATTCTGTTTTCTGTCTCGCTGTTATCGGAAAAAGAACAGAAAACGAATGCATTTGGTACGTTGCGGACAGGACTTACCGCCTGCTTCTTTTTGGGAGCGGCAGGCAGGCTTCTTGCGGAGATTTTGTATTTGTAGCAGGAGCCGGTCAGATAAAAATTCAGGATTGAAATTTTCGTATGGAATCCGGGAAACGAGGAACAAAGGATATGGAAAGGAAACTCAAGAGATTAGAAAGTCTGGTTATTGGAGTTTGTTTTTTTGCCGGACTTGCAATGGCCTTTTTTTGTATCCATGATATGCAGATGGCAGAGGGAGTAGGCCTGTTCTTTGCGTTGAAGGCAGGAAAGGACAGACTCCTGTTTGATCTTGCTGTGGATGTGGCGGGAGGCTTAGGCCTTAGTTTGCTGATTGCGGTGCCGTGTCTTGTGTTTGGCTATTGGAATTTTTCTGCCTTACTCCGTTTCCTGCTGGTGTACCTCTCCTTTATGCCGACGCTGAGTATGGCATATCTGTTGGATCCCTTAGGGGGAGAGGAGGGCTTGCGCTTGCAGCCGCTCTTTGTTCTTTTACAGACAGTGATTCCTTTTTTGTGTCTCTGGGTGGCAATCCTCGGAAGGGAAGCGTGGAAGAAATGGTATGGTGTGTGCGCCGGATGTGCGGCATTGCTGTGCTTAGTCGGTTTTTTTGTTCAGCCATTACAGCCTTTGTTTCAATTTATTATGACGTATTTGCTTTTGCTGATGGGTTTTGATCTATGGGAGAGAGTCTGGAAGAAATATCCCGCATTAAATACATGGGGTTGGATATTGTTCGGAGGGCTGGGATTCAGAGCTTTTTATGTGTTGTCTCAGGTGATGGCAGAATATTAAGCATTAACGGGGCGGCCACGGCTCATGACTAAAATACGATGCATTATGAAACAGCAGGCTTGTTTGTCTGCTGTTTTTTTACAACATTTCATAATATACCTTGACAGGTGAGGTATTATAATGTATGCTGTATCTCGAGAAAAAGGAGGTGACGCGTTATGTCCATTACATCAGATATTATCCGCGGGCATACAGAGGCGATTATCCTGTCACATCTTCTGGAGCAGGACAGCTATGGCTATCAGATTAATAAGGATATTATGAAGAAGACAGACAATAAATATGAGCTGAAGGAGGCAACACTGTATTCTGCGTTCCGCAGACTGGAGCAGGCGGGTTATATCAGAACCTATTGGGGAGACGAAACGGTGGGTGCGAGGCGCCGTTATTATGCGATCACGGAATTAGGGCGGACTGCCTATCAGGGCTATAAGCAGGAGTGGAACGAAGCGAAGGAAATGATCGATCAGCTTTTAAAATAATATGCACAGTGGAAGTGCAGGCTCAGAGATTGCAGAAAGGAATAATGATTCATATGAAGGAGAGAATTGTAGAATATTTTAATCAGTTGTTTGAAGATGCACCGAAGACAAGGAAGGCGCTTGAACTGAAACAGGAAATGCTTCAGAATGCGCTGGATAAGTATGAGGATCTGGTTCAGGAGGGACACTCCGGGGAGGATGCCTATCAGAATGTGATCCAGTCGATCGGGGATGTGACGGAGCTTTTTGAAGAGGTTGAGGAGAAGAATCTGCTGAGCCTGTCGGAGAGCGACAGAAAGAAAAAGGCACTTTTTCAGGCGATTGCCGTAGGACTGTATATTCTGGCAGGTGTAGTTTTCTTCGGCTTTGCACTGGTCGGGGAAATGATGGGTGACTATAACGGTGCTTATACCGGTATCGGTCTGGTCTTGGCGGGACTGATCTGTATTCCGCCTACCGTCATGATGGTCTATGCGGCGAATATGTATCCTGTATACAAGAAGCAGGAAAAGCAGGATATGGTGGAGGAATACAAGGAAGAGAAATACAGGAATAATAAAGACAAGGCGGTCATGGGATCTGTCAGCACGCTGATCTGGACACTGGTGCTGGTTGCCTATTTCATTATCAGCTTCAACACCGGGGCATGGTACATTACATGGGTTATTTTCCTGATCGGCGGCAGCATCCAGTCGATCGTTTCGTTGGCATACAGTTTACATAAGGATAAGAACGGGAGGTAATCATGAAGGGTTTAAAGATAACATTAATTGCGGTTTTGAGTGTGGTTGTTGTGGGACTCTGCGTTCTGCTCGGCTACGGCCTGAGCAGAAGAGACTCTGCCCGGTGGGAAATCTTAAGCAGCAATGCCGAACTGGTTCAGGAAAAGGAGTTTTCGGTCGAAGATATTGATAAGCTGGACATCCACTACGACAAAAGCAGTAATGATGTCACGATCTATGAGTCGGACGGCAGCACGGTGATTGTAAGGGAGTTTGCAAATTTTGAGGTAAAGGATTCGGAGCTGGCTGATATAAGGCTGTCCGGCAGCACCTTATCGGTTAAGGGGCCTAAGCGTACGAACAATATGATTAATGTCAACCGCTATATGTACACCGAGATCTGGCTGCCTGCCGGTTATGAGGGCGAGATCAGTGTCAAAACGGTCAGCGGTGAGATCAGCGTGGACAGGGAATTATCGTTACAGCAGAAGTTGAAGCTGTCCAGTACGAGCGGTGATATTACGACAAAGAATGTTGCTGCGGAGCAGGTGATGATCGCATCGACCAGCGGCGAGGTACGGGCGGGAGAGCTTACTGCGAAAGAAATTGAAATTTCGACGACCAGTGGAGATATACGGTTGGATAAAGCGGCCGGCAGGCTTTTGGCTACATCGACCAGCGGAGAGGTAACTGTCTCAGACGGAAGCGGCGAGAGAAAGGTAAGTACCACCTCCGGAGACATCCGGATCTCAGGCATTGACAGCAAGTTTTCAGTTTCCTCAACCAGCGGGGAGGTAACGCTCGAGGGTCAGAGCGGATTCGGAACGATCGGTACAACCAGCGGCGACACACGGCTTTCCGTTGCACGGCTCACCGGTGATCTGGATATCAATACATCGAGCGGAGAGGTGACACTGCAATTGTCCAGAGATGAGAGTCTGCAATTCAAGGCAAATACCGGCAGTGGCACGATCAGCACCTTTTTTGACGATGTACTGTCCTTTTCCAAGAAGGGTGACCGCGCGGAGGGCAGCATAGGCAATGACAGCAAAAATAAAGTAACCGTCACCACAACCAGCGGTGACATCCGTGTGCAGTAAAACGCAACGTGTATATTTCCTCCATTCTGTGGGATGCTAAAGACAAAATGCATCGCAGGATGGAGGATTTTTATGTCTGAAAATAAGGAGAAGCGGCCGTTTGGCTTCAAGGATAAGATTGGTTACATGTTTGGCGATTTCGGGAACGATTTCAGCTTTCTTTTTGCCAGCAATTATCTGATGGTGTTTTACACAAAGGTGCTGGGGCTGAGCGGCTTTGTTGTCGGGCTGCTGTTCATGGGGACGAGGATTGTGGACGCCTTTACGGATGTCACGATGGGAAGGATCGTGGATCATATGCAGCCGGCGAAGGATGGGAGGTTTCGACCGTGGATAAGGCGCATGTGCATTCCCGTTGCTGTGGCGAGCACGATCATGTACTTATATTTTGCGCGCGACTGGGCATATCCGGTGAAGCTCGTCTATGTTATCGTGACTTATCTGCTGTGGAGCAGCTTTTGCTATACAGGAATCAACATTCCCTATGGTTCCATGGCATCTGTCATCAGTCCGGACGTCAGGGACAGAGCATCGCTTTCGACCTTCCGGGGAGTCGGAGCCAGCCTGGCGGGACTGGTGATCGGTGTGCTTGTGCCGCTGGTAATCTATGAGACGGACGCTGCGGGAAATCAGGTTGTGTTGCCGGTGCGCTTCACACTGACAGCAGTTGTATTCGGCGTGCTTGCGGTAATCTGCTATGGACTCTGCTATTTCCTGTGTCAGGAGAGAGTCGTTCTCGAGAAAAAGGAGACCAAGCGGGAAAGTGCAGGCGAAATGCTGAAAGGGCTGGCGCGGAACAAGCCCCTGCTGGCACTGGTTTTTGCGGCACTGGTGCTTCTTCTGGCATCCCTGTTGAGCCAGACGATGAATAATTATCTCTTTCTCGATTATTTCAAGGATGCGAAAGCACTGTCCATTGTGAATCTGGTGGGAATTGCGGGAACCTTTCTGCTGGCGCCGTTTATTTCAAAAATAGCGGCGGATTTTGGAAAAAAAGAGGCCGGGGCGCTGGGAATGCTGCTGGCGGGAGCCATGTATACGCTGCTGTTCCTTCTGAGAGTGAGGAGCGTCTTCCTGTTCATGGTTCTGGTTTTCTTCGGCATGGTGGGTGTCGGGCTGTTTAACCTGATCATATGGGCATTCATCACGGACATCATCGATTATCAGGAGGTCACGACGGGGAAGAGAGAGGACGGCACGGTGTATGCGGTCTATTCCTTTGCGAGAAAGGTGGGGCAGGCGCTGGCCGGAGGGCTGGGCGGCTTCGTACTCACCGCAATCGGCTATGTGTCCGAGGCGGCAGCCCAGACGCAGGAGGTGTCGGAGCGCATTTACACAGTGGCAACGCTCGTTCCGGGAATCTGCTATCTGATCGTATTCCTCATCATGCAGTTCCTCTATCCTCTCGGGAAAAAGGAGGTGGAGAAAAATACGGCAATTTTGCAGGAGAAGCGCGCCGGAAAGAAGTAGCGGCTCTGGGTTGCTGCTCCGCTTTTCACACAATTTTCATACAACCCTCACTTTTTGGTGACATTTATTCTCTAGTATACAAATATATAACAACCCGGGAGATTCCCGTGAGAGAGCCGCACGGCGGCGGAATGTGAGGATGTATGATCGAAGTAACAAATCTTACCAAAAGATACGGTGATCACACGGCGGTGGATCACTTGTCTTTTCGTGTGGAAAAGGGACAGATTTACGGCTTTCTGGGGCCGAACGGCGCTGGAAAATCCACGACAATGAACATGATAACCGGCTATCTGGCGCCATCCGAGGGAACGGTGACGATTGATGGAAAAGACATTCAGAGGGAGCCGGAGGAGGCAAAGAAAAAGGTCGGATACCTGCCGGAAATTCCACCCCTCTACACCGAGATGACGGTGGAAGAATATCTGCTCTTTACGGCAGAACTGAAAAAAGTGCCTGCGAAGAAGCGTAGGGAGCAGGTCGAAGGTGTAATGGAGATGACGGGGATAGGGGATGTCCGAGGAAGACTGATCCGCAACCTGTCCAAGGGCTACCGCCAGAGGGTCGGTCTGGCACAGGCAATTCTCGGCGATCCCGAGGTTCTGATCCTCGATGAACCCTCCGTTGGACTTGATCCGAAGCAGATTATTGAGATCCGTGATCTGATCCGTAAGCTCGGCGAGAGCCACACCGTCATCTTAAGCTCACACATTCTGTCCGAGGTCAGTGCGATCTGCGACCATATCATGATTATTGCGCACGGACAGCTTGTGGCAAGCGATTCGCCGGAGGGACTGCAAAAGCGCATGGCGGGCGGTGCCGAGCTGGAGCTTACCGTGAAGGGCGACCCGGAGCAGGTGAAGGAGCTGCTGGGGACGCTGCCGGGTATTGCATCGGTCGGGCTGCTGAATGCCCCGGAAAAAGAATTTGCAAAGGTAAAGCTGCTTTCTGAGGAAAACAAGGATGTCCGCGAGGACATTTTCTATGCTTTGGCGGAAGCGAAGCTCCCCATTATGGAGATGATACATAGTGAAAAGTCTCTGGAGGACATCTTCCTTGAACTGACGGAGGATGTAAAGCCGGTCACAAAGGAGAAGAAAAAGCTCTTCCGCGGAAAGCAGAAGGCGGCAGAAAATACAAGCGGGGAGGAAGCACAGAATGCTGGCAATATATAAAAGAGAATTAAAGTCCTATTTTCAATCCTTTATCGGATTGCTGTTCATTGCGGTGACGCTCTTCTTCGTCAGTCTGTATTACTTTGTTTACAATATGCTGAACGGCTATCCCTATCTTTCCTATGCGATATCAAGTGTCATCCTCCTCTTTATGATCAGCGTCCCGGTGCTGAGCATGAGGATTCTGGCGGAGGAGCGCCGGAGCAGGACGGATCAGCTCATTCTGACGGCACCTGTGTCAGTCGGAAATATTGTCGTCGGCAAGTATCTCGCCCTGATGACAATCTTCTGTATCCCGACGGCGGTTGTCTGCGTTTATCCGCTGATTATGAGCGCTTTCGGCTCGGTGCCGATGGGCGAGGCATATCTGGCGGTTCTGGCATTTTTCCTCTATGGAATGACCGCAATTGCAATCGGCGTATTGATCTCTTCGCTGACAGAGAGTCAGGTCATTGCCGCAGTCATCACCTTTATTGTTCTGTTTCTGGGCTACATGATGTCCTCCATCTGTTCCCTGATTTCTTCCACGGGAAACCTGCTGACAAAGCTGCTAGGCTGCTTTGACATGGCAACGCCCTTCACGGAGATGCTGAACGGAACCCTCAATCTGCGCTCAGTGCTCTATTTCTTCTCGCTGACGGTGCTGGCGTTATTCCTGACGGTGCAGTCGATCCAGAAACGGCGCTACAGCGTTTCCGTAAAGAGCCTGCGGTTCGGCGCATACAGCACAGGCAGCATAGCGTTGGCGGTAGCTGCGGTCGTGATCGTCAACATTATTGCGGCAGAGCTTCCGACCACATGGACATCCATTGACGTCACAGCCGACAAAATTTATTCTCTCACTGACCAGACCAAGGAATTCCTGGCGAATATGGATGAGGATGTCACGATCTATGTGATCGTGGCGGAACAGAATCAGGACGACACGCTCGGGCAGACCCTCCAGAGATATGAGGAGCTTTCCGATCATATCAAGGTCGAGTATGTCGATCCCAACGTGAATCCGAGATTTTACCGGCAGTACACGGACACCATTTCGATGAACAGCCTCATCGTCGTCAGTGAAAAGAGAAACAAGGTCATACTATACAGCAGTATCTATGAGAGCGAGTACGACTATACGACAGGCGCCAGCACGACGACCGGCTATGACGGAGAGGGACAGATCACAAGCGCTCTGGACTATGTGCTTTCAGATGATATGCCGAAGGTATATATGACGGAGGGCCACGGCGAGTATGATTTCAGCAGCAGCTTTACCAGTGCCCTGAAGAAGCAGAATGTGGATTACGAGACAATCAATCTGATGGACTATGACAGTCTGCCGGAGGATGCGGCGTGCCTGATCATCAACGCGGCGACAACGGATTTCTCCGCGGACGACAGGCATAAGGTGCTGGCATATCTGGAGCAGGGCGGAAATGTGATTCTGATTACCGGTGTCACGGACGAAGCAACACCGAATCTGGATGCCATTCTCGACTATATGGGGCTGAACAGGACGGAGGGTCTTGTCGTGGAGCAGAATGCCGAAAACTATTACAGAAGCCCTTACTTCCTGCTTCCGAAGCAGAGCTACAGTACATACACCTCCGGTCTGTACGGACAGTATTACATCTTTGCGCCCTATGTGCAGGGAATCACGATACAGGACGAGGCGGCGGAGGATATGATCTACACAACCTTTCTTTCAACCTCTGATGATGCCTTTTCCAAGACCGGCGAGATCAACCTGCAGAATTTTGACAAGGCGGAAGGGGACATTGACGGGCCGTTTGCGATCGGCATTTCCGCCGTGAAGACGATAGATGAAAATACAGAGGCAACGATGGTAGTCTACGGCTGCGAGCAGCTGTTCACGGATGAGGCAAACGAGATGGTCAGCGGCGCAAATCAGGTGCTCTTTACCAACACAGTCGGCAGCTTTGTCGATGCAGAGGTCAATGTCTCGATTCCGGTGAAAAATTATGAAATTTCCTACCTTACCGTGCCGCAGTCCAGGGCGGTTCTCGTAGGGTTGCTGACGGTCATCATTCTGCCGGTAGGCTGTCTGGCAGCAGGCTTTATCGTGTGGTTCAGGAGAAGGAGGCTCTAGTGGCATGAAAAAACAACAAAGACAGCTTTTTGTACTGGTCGGAGTGCTTGTAGTTCTCTTCTGTGCCTTCCTTGGGCTGAAGCAGTACAATAAGGCACAGGCGGATAAGCCTGTCGAAGAGGACGAAAAGATTTTTGTGATAGATGCGGCTGAGGAGGACGTGACCCAGCTTGCCTATGACTATGAGGGCGAGAACTGCGCCTTTGAAAAGGAGGAGGACACATGGTATGCTGCACAGGATCATTCTCTGAATATCAAGCAGACCAGAGTCACCTCCATGGTAAACGGCATAGCGCCGCTGGAGGCATCACAGGTCATAGAGAATGTGACAGATCTCGCGCAATACGGACTGACAGAGCCGCAGAAGACGATCACGGTCGAGACGGCGGCGAAGAGTTATATCCTGTATGTCGGGGATAAAAACGACCTGACCTCAAGCTATTATGTGTGCTTCCCGTCCACATCCACCGTGTACGTCGTCAGCGCGACGGACATTAACCGCTTTAACTACGGTTTGGATGAGCTGGTAGAGGAAGAGACGGAGACAAGTGCAGAAGAATCAGCATCCCCGGCGGCGGAATAACAGTTTTTTCATCCCTGAGTACAACCAGAGCTTTAGATTCCGAATATTCCTAAACGCACGAAACACACACGCGAATGCATGGTGTGCTTCGTGCGTTTTTTTGTTGCTTATATGGTATAATGACCTTATTTGAAAACAGGGAGCGTCCGAATGGACAACATACCATGATTGAGAAGCAATCATGGTATAATGACCTTATTCCAGAACAGAAAGCGTCCGAATGGACATCAATACCATGATTGGGAAACAAACATGGTAAAATATTACAAAAAGAAGCCACGGATTTTGTGATGGGTTACGCGTTTAACCCTTGTAAAAGCTATATTTCTATTGTACGATGTAATCAGAGAATCAGGAAAAAGAAGGAACGGATATGGTGCAGAACAGGGTTCGGATCGTGGACGTCGCAGACGCATTAGGTCTCAGCACAGCGACGGTTTCAAATGTGATTCATGGTAAAACCCAGAAAATTTCAGACGAAACCGTAAAGCGGGTTCAGCAGGAGCTTGAGAGAACCGGATATATCCCCAATATGGCGGGCATTCTGCTTGCAAGAAATAATTCAAGAATCATTGGAGTGGTGATAAATGACCATGTTAAGTATGAGGACAGGGTTTTAGAAGATGGATTCGTGATGTCCTCCTTAAATGCGCTCTCTCATGAGGTAAACGAAAAAGGATATTTCCTTATGATAAAGACAACAACAGATATCAGTGAAATTCCGGTTTTTGCTTCCATGTGGAATATGGACGGTTTGATTCTCATGGGGTTCTGCGAAGCGGATTATGAAAAACTCCGGAATCAGATGAGAATATCGTTTGTTGTATATGACGGATATTTTGAGAAATGTTCTAAAGTCGTTAACCTTGTGATTGACCACTATGACGGAGGTTATCAGGCAGGAAAATACTTCAAAGAGCTAGGACATAAAAAGGCATTGTGCATCTCCGACAATTACATATGTATGGACAAAGAACGAATAGACGGTTTCTGTGAGGCTTTTGCACCGGGCGAGACCTTGATCTGGCAGATCCCAAATACAGAGAAGGAAAGAGCACATTTTTATCAGGAAAAGCTTTCAGACTTTCTAAGCTGTAATGTTACTGCAATTTTTGCAGTGTCGGATTATTACGCGCTTGATTTTATGCGTTTTTTGCAGGGAAGGGGCGTTCAATTCCCGCAGGATATGCAGATCATCGGTTTCGATGACAATATGGCAAGCCGGGAAAGCAGCCCGGCGCTGACTACGATTCATCAGGATGCGACACTCAGGGCAAAAACGGCAATAGAATGTATTGAGGCAATGCGTGACGGAAGGAATTGTGATGCCGAAATCACTCTTCCGGTAGAACTTATAAAAAGAGAAAGTACGAGAAAATTATAATGTCAAAGTTTATGAAATCATTATGCAAAATAGCGGTTCCTGTTACCTTACAAAGCATGCTGCAGGCATCCTTTTCGATCGTTGACCAGATCATGATCGGTCAGCTGGGAGAGGCTAATATATCGGCAGTCGGACTATGCGGTAATTTTTCTTTAATTTTTTCCGTGGTGATTGGTGCGGTAAGCACTGTTGCGGGGATATTAATAGCACAGTTTATCGGGGCAGATGATACGAAAGAGGCGTGGACCAGCTTTCATGTCAGTCTGATTTGCGGAGTGATAATATCTGCATTGTTCCTGCTTGCAGCAGGAATTTTCCCGGCACAGCTTCTTGGACTATATACGAAGGATCTAAGCATTATAGAAGAGGGTGCGGTGTATTTCCGAATTGTAGCGTTTTCCTATATTCCAATGGCAATCAGTACCGTATTATCTGCGTGGCTGCGCTGCAAGGAGCATGCAACGATACCATTTCTGGCAAGTTTAGGAGCGGTAGCCGCAAACACAGGACTCAATTATGTGCTGATCTTTGGAAAACTCGGACTTACACCTATGGGGATAAAAGGCGCAGCAATTGCCACGTTTGTTTCGCAGCTGCTTAATTTATTGTTTATCTTTATCGGGTTTGTCATTTGCATGAAAAAGGATGGGGATCAACCGGCATTGTCACTGCGTTTCAGGAAAATTACCATTCGGGATTATTTTGTTATGATTATGCCGATTCTGGTCAGTGAGTTTCTTTGGAGTCTGGGACAGAATGTGGAATCGGCGGTGTATGGGCATCTTGGCACCGCAAACCTTGCGGCTTACACGCTTACCTGCCCGATTCAGGGACTCATCGTGGGCGCATTGAGCGGTCTGTCGGCTGCGGCGGGGGTTATGGTCGGTAAGAGACTTGGAAAGAAAGAGTATGATGAAGCCTACAGGGAATCCAAGAAGATTATGATTGCCGGGTTGATAGGGGCAGTCCTTGTATCGGCAATGCTTATATCGCTGGCGGGAGTTTACACCGGATGGTATCGTGTGGATTACGGTGTAAAAGAGCTTGGAAAAATTCTCCTTATTGTCTTTGCGTTGTATGCTCCGGTCAAGGTTGAAAATATGATTCTTGGCGGAGGGATCATAAAAAGTGGCGGAAATACCAGAATTATAATGATAATTGATATTATCGGCACATGGTGTATCGGAATCCCGCTGTGTCTGGTTGCGGCATATGTGTTCCAATGGGGAATTGTGGGGGTATATGCCCTGCTTACCACCGAAGAAATATTCCGGTTGGTGGTATCGCTGGTTATTTTCCGAAGGCGTAAATGGATGATTAGTTTATCATAAGGATGAGGTAGAGAATATGAATTATGTACAAGAAAAGTTATATCAACAGCTGGCAATAGATTATTGCTGTACGGTTTCAGATGTCAGGGACAATAGAAATCATTTCACAGAATATAAAAAGCTGGAAGGCAGAAGGCGATTTGAGGAGGCGGACGATTGCATATTAAAGGTAATTGCCGTGAACGGAAAGCTTATGTTTACCGGGAAAAAGCAGGTGGTTGATGTGTGCAGGGAGAAATTTTCCAATAAATCGGGGAGCTGGTTTATGGATGTAGCAACTTTCAGGGAACTGGATGATATTTTAAAGGCAGAAGGATACCGGATAAAAACAGCGCATCCGTTTTTTATTCCCCGGGATGATAAGGTGTGTGAAATGAAAGGGGTTGAAATAAGAAAATATAATCAGGAAGAAATCCTTCAATTTAAGGATGATGACAGATTTGATGAGGCATTCTGCTTTAGTGAAGAGTCTCCGGATGTACTGGCGGTCGCGGCAATGGTAGATCATGAGATTGTCGGTATGGCTGGAGCCAGTGCCGACAGCCCTGCCTTTTGGCAGATCGGAATCAATGTGAACAAGGAGTTTGAGGGCAGGCATATCGCTTCGGGACTTGTTTCCATACTGAAACGGGACATTCTTCAAAAAGGGATTGTGCCGTATTACGGGACAAGCTTTTCCAATCTGGCATCTCAGCATGTTGCTGCGAAAGCGGGATTTGAGGTTGCGTGGGTGGAACTGATCACTGAAAAAATAGGGTGATGTGTAAAATTAATTCAAAAATATAGAATTGGAAGGAAATAACGTCCATGCATGATATTTATATCGTAATGAATTTAGAGAATATAATCTGGGACTAGGCTATAAACCACATATGACAGTGGGAAAGCTGCCGACACCGGAGGCGTTAGAGACCGCATATAGAGAAGTGAAAGCTATCGACATTAATGTAAGAACGATAGTGAATAAAATCTCTGTTGAAATGATCGGAGAAAACGAGGAGTCAATCATTATCATAGAGCATGCGCTATGAGATGAATGGCGAGTGTGAAAAAACTGTAGCGCAATATATAATATCAGTTGCTTTTTCCTTTAATAAGTTTTATCATGAGTGTACCATACTTCAAGAGGAAAATGCGATTATAAAATATGAAAGACTGAAGCTTGTTAATGTGAGTCAGAAAGTTATTAGCGAAGCATGTAATCTTCTTGAAATGGAATGTTTAGAGGGGATGTATGTGTATTATGAAGGAAACCAAAATTAAGACAAAGAGAATGACTTTGCAGCCTATGTCCGACGAAGAGACTGAGGCGCTGATGGAGCGCACAGATTCAGAGGAGCTTCGCGCCGCTTACGGTGAAATGCTGGACGGGTGCAGGCGCGACCCTGAGAACAGAATCTGGTATGCACCGTGGAAAATGACGCTGAAAGACAGTCAGGAATATGTTGGCGACCTCGGCTTCAAAGGCCCGGTCAGGAATCATTCCGTAGAGATCGGGTATGGCGTTCTGCCGGGGCATGAGGGGAGCGGCTATGCCACAGAAGCGCTTCAGGCTATGACGCAATGGGCATTTGGGCAGAAGGATGTCGTGTTTGTGGAAGCGGAGACCGATCCGGACAACAAGGCTTCCCAGCGCGTTCTTGAAAAGTGCGGTTTTGTACCGGACGGAACAGGAGTGGAAGGGCCCCGCTTTGTGCTGGAAAGCCCGCTCAGTTAAACCAGCCGTGTAAAGGTTTCCACCCTGCTTTCCTGCACGTCGAGTCCCTGCAACAGATGACGCAGCAGCTGCTCGGACGGCCTGGTGACGGCATCCATCAGAACCGGTGTCTCCGGCGGCAGGGCAGCGCCGGCGTTATTCAGGCTGAAACGGAAGAGTGCAGGCATGTATCGGATACATTCCTGCGAAATGTAGGTGTTTATCAGTTCTAATCCGTTGCGCTGCCGCGCGATTGCCGTAAAACCGCCCAGAAGATTATCGGAAGTCAGGCAGAAACCGCTGAGTTCAGGGTCGATTTCGTCAGGATCAAGATACAGGAGCCGGTCAGGCTCCTCGTATACCATCTGGTTATAATTTCTTAATGCCCGACTGGGCAGCTCACTCATCGGATAAATATTCTGTATCGGAACATCAGGCAGTGACATTCCGCCGAGCTGCTCCAGAGATGCCCGAAAGCGGGGAATTGCCTGTATGCAGGTAAAGCCAAGCGCGGTCAGAAAGTCTGCAAAACCGGGAACGGCAGCCGTCTCACAGACAATTTGCAGGCGCTTTACGCCCATCCGTTTCGCGGAGGCTGCCACGCCTTCTAACAGAGCACGCCCTGCGCCCTGACGGCGCTCGCTTTCAGCCACAAACAGCGAAAGAATGTCACCGACCTCTGTGTCGAAGGCAACGCTGATCGCCCCGCAGCCCAAAGCACCATGAGCTACGCCGACGGTCAGAACATTGGGATCGTCCACGGCAGCGGCGGCTTCGGAGATCAACAGACCGGAAAAAAGCTCCAGATCCTTCGGCTTGATGAGGAAAAGTTCGTTTGTACTCTCCATTCCCTATGCCTCCCCCTGTGCCGGATGGTATGCTTTCAGGGCGGTCTCGCGGTTTTGCAGTGCGGCTTGAATGTCCTGATCCATCTCTTGACGGAGAACTGCAAATTCCGCCTCGGTGGTCGGCTGCATTCTCATGCCTATTCCGGAGGTGTCCAGACCGCTCATCTCGCTGGTATTACCGATCCATGTGCTGAGAACGTTCGCAAGAGAGCGGGTTGCATTCCACAGCTCCCTTGTATCGTCGGGAAGTGACTCGAAGTAGTCGGCGTGCAGACTGCTCAGCTGTGTCATGCGCATGAGACGTTCATCCAGCCTCTTCAATTCCGCAAAATGAGCACGGATATAGACGGGAGAGAACATTTCGCCATTCAGGCTTACGGTGCACATTTGCCGGACAATCCGATCGAGCACGGCGCGCTGTGCCTCCGGCGTTCCATACAAGTAATCCTCCGCCTGCTTTTGCGCTTCCAGAGCTGTACGCGCGTCCCGTTTTGAGAGAGGGCGACCCTTTTTGTCGCGCTTATAGTCGGGCAGATATGCCAGAGCAACGCGCTTATTTACTGGCTCGATGGCAGGCTCCTGCGGGTGCGCTTCCATGACCTGTCTGAGCACTGCATTTCGGGCTCCCAGATTAGTTGTATATGTGCCAAAATCTTTCTTGAGCTGTGCGGTGTGCTCATCGGCAAAATTGCTGTACCGACGTCCTTCCTTGAGCGCTTTTTCTCTCTGCTTGGCGAGCTTACGGCGCTGCTTGCGGCTCATGCCTGCCTCCTGAGGGGGCTGCCCGTTCTGGACAGCACCGGCGGGAACTGCGTGTTGTGCCCAGAAAGCGGCTTCCTCGCGCCTGAGCTTATCCGCCATAGATTCATGCTGCGTCTGCTGCTCCTGCTGTGCCTGCTCTTGGACATGCTGCGTCTGCTGTTCCTGTTGTTGCTGTTCCGTCTGTATTTCCTGATACACAGGTTCCTGCGGTTTCGTCAGTGTCTGATTAATATCTCCGTCTCCCATATACAATACCTTCCCTTTCTGAATCGATTTTTATTGCGAAAGATAACCTTAAAATGTAGAATCAGTATACCAGAAGTGAAGAGAATAGTCAAACGCCGTTTAAATTTTGATTGACGCGCAGATTCAGTTATGTTATAGTACGGCTGTATGGAAAGTGTGAAAAGAGATGTGTCTCTTAGAGTCTTCCATGCAAATATTTTTTGGCAACCCCGTTGCCTTATTGATTGAGTTAAAAGCTCAAATTTTATAAGTTGGTTACTATAAACCGGTGCTGATGCACATCTAACTTGTGAAACGGTCAATAAGAGTAGTAAAAGTAAAATATTTGCTATATAGACTCTAAAAACCACATATCCGATCATATATTTTCCAACGGCTGGAAATGCCACAGGAAACATTGCTCCGATGCGGGCAGTGAAGCCCCGCGCAGATGCGGGAATATATTGAGAAGAGTTTCAAAGCAGGTGATGATTTGCATTGCCTGCTTTTTTGATGTTGTCATGCTTTATAAACCGCAAAACAAAAGGAGAAAGTTATGGGTGACAAAATTTCCCTGTACGGGTTCAACAATCTGACAAAATCCCTCAGCTTCAACATCTATGATGTGTGCTACGCAAAGTCACAGAGGGAGCAGAAGGACTATATTGCCTACATTGATAAGCAGTATAACTCCGAGCGACTGACGAAGATACTGACGAACGTGACGGATATGATCGGCGCAACGGTTCTGAATATCTCCAGTCAGGATTACGAACCGCAGGGAAGCTCCGTGACCATCCTGATCGCTGAAAACAGCATGGTTCCCGTGGGAGATACAACGGTGGCTCATCTGGACAAAAGCCATATCACGGTGCATACATACCCCGAATATCATCCGGAGACCTGTCTGGCGACCTTCCGCGTGGACATCGATGTGGCGACCTGCGGGGAGATCACGCCGCTGTCCACACTGGACTATCTCATCGGTTCCTTTGACTCGGACATCATTACCATGGATTACCGCGTCAGAGGCTTCACAAGGGATGTCAGCGGACAGAAGCTGTTTATCGACCATAGGATCACGTCGATTCAGGATTATATCGATACCGCCACGCTGCGCAAATATGACGCTGTGGACATCAATGTGTATGACGCCAATATTTTCCATACAAAGATGCTGATTAAGGAGATTGACCTCCAGAATTACCTTTTTAACAGCGACGTCTACGAGCTGCCACCGAGAACGAGGCTGGAGATCATGGATAACCTCCGCAAGGAGATGATTGAGATTTTCAGCGGGAGAAATGTCTACTAGGAGATTGTCATGGGACGTTATAATCAGGAGAGAGCGCCGATTTATGAGGCGCTGGAGGAATTTCGGAAAAACAGAATCGTGCCCTTTGATGTGCCGGGACATAAGAGAGGACGCGGAAACCCGGAGCTTGTGGAGCTGCTCGGGCAGCAGTGCGTCGGCATCGATGTAAATTCCATGAAGCCGCTGGACAATCTCTGCCATCCCGTGTCGGTCATCCGGGAGGCGGAGGAGATGGCGGCGGAAGCGTTTGGCGCTGCCTATGCCTTCCTGATGGTCGGGGGAACGACCTCCTCCGTGCAGAGCATGGTGCTGAGCGTCTGCAAAAAGGGCGACAAGATCATCCTTCCGAGAAATGTACACAGAAGCGTTATCAATGCGCTGGTGCTCAACGGTGCGATACCGATTTACGTCAATCCCGATATGGACAGCAGGCTTGGGATTGCGCTGGGCATGAAGGTGTCGCAGGTCGAGCGCACGATATGCGAGAACCCGGATGCGGTAGCAGTTCTTGTGAATAATCCGACCTATTACGGCATCTGCTCCGACCTGAGAAGCATTGTCAGGCTCGCCCATGCAAACGGCATGAAGGTGCTGGTGGATGAGGCGCACGGAACCCATTTTTATTTCGGGGAAAATATGCCGGTTTCGGCGATGACGGCGGGAGCGGACATGGCATCCGTCAGCATGCACAAGTCCGGCGGAAGCCTGACGCAGAGTTCCTTCCTGCTGACAGGGCCGTCGATGAACCCCGGCTATGTGAGACAGATCATTAACCTGACGCAGACGACAAGCGCATCCTATCTGCTGCTGGCAAGTCTGGATATTTCAAGACGAAATCTGGCGCTGCGGGGCAGGGAGGAATTTCGGAAGGTGACGGCGCTGGCGGAATATGCGAGAAATGAGATCAACCGGATCGGCGGCTATTACGCCTATACGGCGGAGCTGATAAACGGCGACAGCATCTTTGATTTTGACAGGACAAAGCTGACAATCAACACGCTGGGGATCGGACTGGCCGGGATAGAGGTCTATGACATTCTGCGCGATGAGTACGACATTCAGATGGAGCTGGGTGACATTGCGAATGTGCTAGCTTATATCTCCATTGGAGACCGGGAGAGGGAGATCGAGAGACTGATCGGCGCGCTCGTCGAGGTGCGCAGGAAGTACAGCAGGGACAACGCCGGTATGTATACGCAGGAATATATCGAGCCAAGGGTGGCAGTTTCGCCGCAGAATGCATTTTATGCGGAAAAGGAATCGCTGCTGCTGTCCGAGACAAAGGGACGGATCTGCAGTGAATTTGTCATGTGCTATCCTCCGGGCATTCCGATCCTTGCGCCCGGCGAACAGATTACGGGAGAGATTCTGGAGTACATTCTCTACGCGAAGGAGAAGGGCTGCTCCATGACCGGTCCGGAAGACCCCGGGATTGAGAGGTTAAATGTGTTAAAGGAGGTATGGGCTTAATGGAATTATGGTTTTCGGAACCGCATACGCCGAATGTAAAGCTGTCGATCAAGGTAGATAAGCAGCTTTACAGCGGACAGAGCGAATTTCAGAGAATTGATGTTTTTGAATCGCCGGAGTTCGGCAGATTCCTTGTGCTGGACGGCTATGTGATGCTGACCGAGAAGGACGAGTTCATCTACCATGAGATGATTGTTCATGTGCCGATGGCGGTTCATCCGAACGTGAAACGCGTGCTCGTCATCGGCGCCGGAGACGGCGGCGCGGTCAGGGAGCTTGTGAAATACCCTGAGATTGAGCATATTGACCTTGTGGAGATCGACGAACAGGTCATTCAGGTATGTAAGGGCTTTCTTCCCGGGATCGCCTGTAAGCTGGAGGATGAGCGGGTTCACATCCATTATGAGGACGGCCTGAAATTTGTCCGCAGCAAGGAGGACGACTATGACCTCATCATCGTGGATTCCACAGACCCCTTCGGACCCGGCGAGGGACTCTTTACCAAGGAATTTTACGGCAACTGCTATAAGGCGCTGCATGAGGACGGCATCATGGTAAACCAGCATGAGAGCCCCTTCTATGAAGCGGACGCGACAGCATGTATGAGGGCACATAAGCGCATTGTCGAGAGCTTCCCCATCAGCCGCGTCTATCAGGCGCATATCCCGACCTACCCGTCCGGACACTGGCTGTTTGGCTTCGCCGCAAAACAATATCATCCAGTACATGATCTGGACGCAGAGCGATGGCTTGCGAGAGAACTGGACACGCGCTACTACACCCCGCGCCTCCATGAGGGAGCCTTCTGCCTCCCCGCTTATGTAGAAAAACTGCTTCGCCGCGTCGAGGTAAGGTAAACAGTTGTGCATTCGACGCAACGTCATTAGAGACCATATTTTAAGGAGGAAAATTCAATGAGCAAAATTTTAGTTATCGGCTGCGGCGGTGTTGCATCCGTCGCAATCCAGAAATGTGCCGCAAAGGCAGACGTATTTTCGGAGATCTGTATTGCAAGCCGCACGGAGAGTAAATGCATCGCATTAAAGGAGAAGATCGAGCAGGATTTCCGAAAGACGGGAATGGAACTGCCAGTCATCACCACGGCGAAGGTTGACGCAGACAGCGTGGAGGAACTGACCGCGCTGATAAAAAAGGAGCAGCCCAAGGCTGTCCTCAACCTTGCCCTGCCCTATCAGGATCTGACAATTATGGATGCCTGCCTTGCCTGCGGCGTGGACTATATCGATACGGCGAACTACGAGGCAGAGGACACCGAAGACCCCGAGTGGCGTGCAATCTATGAGAAGCGCTGCGAGGAGAAGGGCTTCACGGCATATTTTGATTATTCATGGCAGTGGGCATACAGGGAGCGCTTTGAGAAGGCGGGCATCACGGGACTGCTCGGCAGCGGCTTTGACCCCGGCGTGACAAGCGTATTTTCTGCTTATGCACTGAAGCATTACTTCGACGAAATTCATTATATCGACATCATGGACTGCAACGGCGGTGACCACGGCTATCCGTTTGCGACGAACTTCAACCCGGAGATCAACCTCAGAGAGGTTTCCGCGAACGGCTCCTACTGGGAGGACGGCCACTGGGTAGAGACAAAGCCCATGGAGATCAAGAGAGAGTACGACTTTGCACAGGTCGGGAAGAAGGACATGTATCTGCTGCACCATGAAGAGATAGAGTCTTTAGCACAGAACATTCCCGGCATCAAGCGTATCCGTTTCTTCATGACCTTCGGACAGAGCTATCTGACACATATGAAATGCCTTGAAAATGTGGGAATGCTGCGCACCGATCCGGTGATGTTTGAGGGCAGGGAAATCGTGCCGATCCAGTTTTTGAAGGCACTGCTTCCCGATCCGGCATCTCTCGGGCCGCGCACCGTGGGCAAGACGAATATCGGCTGTATCTTTACGGGCGTGAAGGACGGCAAGGAGAAGTCCATCTATATCTACAATGTCTGCGACCATCAGGAGTGCTATAAGGAGCTGGGCTCACAGGCAATTTCCTATACGACGGGTGTTCCGGCGATGATCGGGGCGATGCTTGTGATGAACGGAACATGGAAGAGACCGGGCGTCTTCAACGTGGAAGAATTCGATCCCGATCCCTTCATGGAAGCCCTGAATCAGTATGGATTGCCGTGGGTCGTTGAGGAAAATCCGATACTGGTGGATTAAGGTGTGATTTCCGTCACGGTTCCGATAAAGACGGGCAGCAGCTCTTCACAGTCGATCAGCATATAGACAAAGGGACGGTCGAGATAGACAGACTTTGCCTCGCTTATCATTGCAAATTCGCACATTTCTACGGCAGTTGCGGCGCCCGCCTTCGTCCCTTTTTCATCGACCTCGATGAAGGTCTTATGCAGTACACGGTTGATGTAAAGCTGCTTGTCGGGGGCGGAGCAGATGCCGTTGAAGTCGGCAGTCTCCGGATCAAAGGCATCCGTCATCCCGAGCTCCTGAAGAATGTCCTGTAAATTGACGGAGTACTCCTGCTTGAATTTCGGGATGGCAGTTTCTACTTTAATATCCTCAGCGTTGACAAGAAGCTGATGGAGCTGTTCGCCTGTCAGGGAAGCGAGGTAATCATCCAGACTGACACCTTCGTCAGGTAGCAGCGCGGCGAAGGCATATTTGCCGTCGGCATAGTATTTCAGAAAACCCTGCGCCTGACTGCCCTGAAGGTATTTGTGTTCTTCGGAATACATCAGCTCCGCATCCTGCTCTGTGCCGTCAAAGCTGGTAAAAGTGCGGCCATGCACCTGATCGGAACGATAGATGGACTGCCACTCGGCGTCGAAGGCAAGCGCGTTCACGAGATACATGACAGCATCGTCAGGAATCTGATCCAGAATCTTCGGGATCATTTTGTCTGTGTTTTTGGAGACCCAGCTGTTGATGTCCTTTAAGGTCGTGGAATCAAAAGGGCACTGGAAGATGTCGGCGTGGAAGTAGTCGGTGTCCGCCTGCAGGAAGTCCGGCTCTACCTTGAAATCTTCATCATCCTTGATCCAGACGGAGTTGGCGACGTGCAGCTTGTATTTGTCACCGGAGGGGAGCGCGTCGTTATAGGCGCTTAAGTATTCACATAGAGAGGTAAGGTCGGAGCCGAACACGTTCTCCATCTGCGTAAGTGTTTCCTGTTCTGCACCGCATGCCGTCATGGCGAGTGCATTGAGCACCGACAGCGGTGAGATCAGTGTACTTTTACCGGGTTCCGAGCATTCCCGGAACAGGCGCAGGGCGAAGTCGGTGTAGGTGACGGCATCTGCCTTGGGGAGAGAAGTGTTCTCCGCTGCCGTGTGAGAGGCGGATGGCTTCGATTCCTCCGCAGCAGCGGGGGACTGCGTGGGTGTGGTGATGTCTGTCAGATTGGTTGCGTGGTATTCGCTGCTGTCACTGCCGCATCCGGCGAGAGTGAGCGGCATGGACAGTGCGAGGAGCGCTGCGAGTATCTGTTTTGCTGATTTGTTCATGGTGGTATCCTCCCTGTTGTTCTGTTATCTTTATAGACGAAAAAAAGAGCGAAAGGTTTCAAAGAATATGAAATGGTCAGAATTGCCGACACCATGCTATGTCGTGGATGAGGCATTGATAGAAGAAAACTTAAAGGTGCTGCGGGGTGTCATGGAGCGGACAGGGGCGAGGATTCTGCTGGCGCAGAAGGCATTCTCCATGTATGCGCTCTATCCGCTGATAAGCCGCTATCTCTGTGGGGCGACGGCGAGCGGGCTTTACGAGGCGAGGCTGTGTGCGGAAGAGATGGCCGCACCCTTCGAGAACCATATCTATTCCCCGGCATTCCGCGAGGAGGATTTCGGGGAGATTCTGAAATACAGCGACCACATTGTCTTCAATTCATGGAGGCAGGTGGAAAAGTTCGGCGAGCGGGCAAAGCATGAGGGGAAGAGCATCGGACTGCGCGTGAACCCGGAGTGCTCCACGCAGGAGGGACATGCGATTTACGACCCCTGCGCGCCCGGCTCGAGGCTTGGCATGACGGCGCAGGAGTTTGTGACAGGGCTTGACACCCCGGAGGGGAAGCGGCTGCTGTCGCTGTTGGACGGAATCCATTTTCACACCCTCTGCGAGCAGAATTCCGATGATCTGGAAAAGACCCTGGATGCCGTGGAGGAGAAATTCGGAAAGTATCTGGCAGATTTCAAATGGATTAACTTCGGGGGCGGGCATCACATCACCCGGCAGGACTATGATATACCGAGGCTGGAACACTGCATCCGCCGGATGCAGGAGAAGTACGGATTGACGGTGTATTTAGAGCCGGGCGAGGCAGTTGCATTGAATGCGGGCTTCCTTGTGACGATGGTTCTTGAGACGCGCAGGACAGAGGTCGCGGTATTGCCGGGCGGAGCGTCTGACGGGGCGATGCTCCGGCTTGCCATTCTGGACGCCTCCGCCGCATGCCATATGCCCGATGTGCTGGAGATGCCCTACAGACCGCCCCTGCGCGACAGCGGGGACGCGGGAGAGAAAGCTTTTACCTATCGTCTGGGCGGGCCTACCTGTCTGGCGGGGGACATTATCGGTGACTACTCCTTTGACAGAGAGCTGGAGGAGGGGGACAGGCTGGTTTTTGAGGACATGGCGATCTACTCCATGGTGAAAAACAATACGTTTAACGGGATGCCGCTCCCGGCGATTGCGCTTCGGAGGCGGGATGGGGAGTGCGAGATCGTGAGACAGTTTGGGTATCAGGATTTTAAAGGAAGGTTGTAAGGAAGTAATATGAGGATTATTAGGGATTCTGTGCCGAGGGAGGACGGCTTCCGCATGCCGGCGGAATTTGAGCCTCACGAGGGTTGTATCATGATATTTCCGGAGCGTTCCGACTCATGGCAGTACGGCGGCTATGCGGCGCGCAAGGCATTTGTACAGATCGCGGAGGCGATCGCAAGATCGGAGAAGGTGACGGTCTGTGCCAGCGAGGCACAATATGACAACGCGCGGGCGATGCTGCCGGAGCATATCCGTGTTGTCGAGATGAGCAGCAATGATGCATGGGCGAGGGATTATGCGCCCACCTTTGTCAGGAATGCGGACGGAGAGGTGCGCGGCATTGACTGGGGCTTCAACGCGTGGGGCGGGCTTTATGACGGGCTGTATTTCCCATGGGACAAGGACAATAAGCTGGCGAGGAAGCTCTGCGACCTGCTGGAAAAGGACGTTTACTGCAAGCGGGATTTCATTCTGGAGGGCGGTTCCATCCATGTTGACGGCGAGGGAACCTGTATGGTGACGGAGAGCTGCCTGCTGAGCCGTGGGCGGAACCCGGAGCTGACGCGGGAGGAGATCGAGGATAATCTGAAAAGCTATCTGAATGTATCCACAATTCTCTGGCTTCCCTGTGGAATTTACCATGATGAAACGAATGAGCATGTGGATAACATCTGCGCCTTTGTCGCGCCCGGTGAGGTGGTTCTGGCGTGGACGGAGGATGAGAACGATCCGCAGTATGCCATGTCGAGAGCATGTCTGGAATATTTACAGAAGGCGGTGGATGCGAGGGGAAGGGACATCCGTGTGCATAAGCTGCCTCTGCCGAAGCCGGTGACAATGACGGAGGAGGAATGTCTCGGGCTTGACACCTGCTGGGATGAGCCGACCCGCACGCCGGGAGAGCGTCTTGCGGCATCCTATGTGAATTTCTATATTGCGAACCGGAGCATTGTCATGCCCGGCTTCGGAGATCCGGCGGACGAGCCTGCGAGGGAGATTCTGCAGGGACTGTTTCCGGACAGGGAGGTCGTACAGATCAATACAAGGGATATTCTGATCGGTGGGGGGAATATTCACTGTATTACGCAGCAGATACCGAGGTAGCGAAATAATTAATCTATTACAGACCGGGAGGAAATGATGAAAAAAGTGACAGTGGCGGCGGTGCAGATGTACTGCAACCGATCGAGGGAAGAAAATCTGGAGGCGGCGGAGAAGGCGGTGCGCGACGCGGCGGCAAAAGGGGCGCAGGTGATCCTTCTGCCGGAATTATTTGAGACATGGTATTTCTGTCAGGAGAGGAACTATAGCTCCTACGGTCTGGCGACGACGCTTGAGGAAAATCCGGCGGTACAGCGCCTTCGCCGGGTCGCGGGGGAACTGAAGGTCGTGCTGCCGGTCAGTTTTTTCGAGCGGGACGGCAATGTGACCTATAATTCCATTGCAGTGATCGATGCCGACGGAACCGTTCTCGGCATTTACCGCAAGACTCACATACCGGACGATCACTTCTATCAGGAGAAATTTTATTTCACTCCGGGAAACATGGGATTCCGCGTGTGGGACACAGCTTATGGAAGAATCGGTGTGGGGATCTGCTGGGATCAGTGGTTCCCGGAGGCGGCGAGATGCATGGCGCTCATGGGCGCGCAGCTTTTATTTTATCCGACGGCAATCGGCTCTGAGCCCATCATAGAGTGTGACAGCATGCCGCACTGGCGGCGGTGTATGCAGGGGCACGCGGCGGCGAACGTCGTGCCGGTGATCGCGGCAAACCGTGTCGGCAGGGAAACGGTTCAGCCGACGAAGGACAACAACAATCAGTCCTCGGAGCTGGTCTTTTACGGCTCCTCCTTCATCACGGACGAGACCGGGGAGGTGCTGAAGGACGCGGGGAGGACGGAGGAAGGGATTCTTCTGCATACCTTTGATCTGGATGCGGTGGAGGAGATGCGTTTCAGCTGGGGCCTGTTCCGCGACAGACGCCCGGAGATGTATGGGAAAATTGTGGAATAGGGAAAGCAATAGAAAAACGGAGGGAATCAGTTCCAAAGATTCCCTCCGTTGCTGTTTTTCAGACGGATACGTTCCTTTTCCACGATATATTTATCCAGCCCATGGATTGGATTGTTCAGCTTACAGCCGAATAAACGTTTTCCGTTTTCAAGCTCCTGAATGCGCGCCACAAGCCCATAGAGCTGAAAGGAATAGGAGACACCGCCGTCGAGCGGCCTGTCATTCAGAACCGTGTGAACCAGCTGACCGGGTTCCAGAGAAACATCCGCGTCGCAGACAACGGCAAAGCCGGTGGAACTGATGTCTCTTATGATGGCGGGATGCGCGGCGGTGTTGCTGCCGCACTGTATGGAGCTTTCCAGTCCTATGTAGCAGCGGAAATTTTCGCGGCGGTTATAGACATGCCCTTCCGCAATGGTGGCGATACCGTAGCAGTAATCGCCGCCGCTGCGCTTAAACAGCTTGGTGGAAACATTCTTAAAGAGAATCGGCTTCTCCTCGTCGAAATAGACCAGCAGGCTGACCATGATATTTTTGCCCCGGAAGGAGACCGGCTTGCCGTTGCTTATGACAGCTTCGGCAAAAATCAGATTTTTCAGGGGGGTTACCTCCTGAATCACTGATTCAAAGGTCAGAAAGGTGCCGTTTGCATTTACCAGCAGGGTGATATTCTGTTTCGGTTTCAGTTCTCCTATGCGCATATCTTTCATCCTTCGTCAGTTTACAAATTTAGCATTGGGATAAATTTTTTCCATTCTGTCATCATTATAATGCCGGTCGAGGAAATCGTTCAAGGCGGATAAGCCGTCGCCGGAGTCCGCTGCTTCGCCGGAACCTTCCTCATCGGAGTCTTCCGCCCATGCAGATACCGTTTCGGACTGCCTCTCGGTATAGCGGTAAAGCGCAAGAGAGGAGATTGCCATGTCTGCCACCATGAAGACGATCAGGCAGTTAAACACGATCGTTCCGGTTCGCTTCGGTATTTTCTCGATCAGCTTCGATATCCGCGGGTAGATCAGCTTCAGCCAGATCACGGCGGCAATACCCCAGAAGAAGCAGTACAACAGATTGATGCGCCCGCCCAGATTAAATGCGAAGCCGCTGTAATCCCAGAATATTGTCCCGAAGACAAGCTCCGTGAAAACGCTGCAAATGTATTCGTAAGCGCCGCCGAGAAGTGTGCCTGCAAGGAAGATGTGCCGGTCATTTTTATTCCGGTAGCGGTACAGAAACAGGGTCAGGAAGGAGCAGCCCAGTCCCCAGACAATGCTGAAAGGACCATAGATCACGCTGCTGCGGCTCATCAGTCTGCCCATTGTAATAAGACAGAAGATGGTTTCCGTGATGTCGCCCAGAAAGGCGCCGATGAAGAACAGGGAGACCAGTTTGTAAAAGCTGCAGCCCTCAGCGAAGACCGCACGCTCCTTTTTCGCCTTGCGCTCTCGAAGGCTGTTTTCAATGCTCTCTCTGCTGATCGAAGGGAAGGACTTTACCATTCGCTTCTGCACAGCGGCAGTCAGCCGATTCTCCAGTAGATGTGAGGTGTGCTGTATACCCTCGGAGAGGGAGGACAGCTGCTTCACATTGACCTTCATGCCGCGGACAGCCATTGCCGTGGTCACGAAATCCAGAAGGAGAATACCGACGGCGATCCACAGCAGAACCGTGGACAGCGTGTGCGGAATCCTGTCAAAAATACCGCACAGAAACGGATTGACATACAACATCGTCAGGGCGGCAAGCAGTCCCCAGAGCAGGGAATAGCGCAGGCAGACATAGCCGCCGAGATTAAATCGGATCTGCGAGTAATCCCACAGCTTTTTATTAAAGATCTTTTCCATCAGCATTCCGGTGCTGTACTCCAGAAGCGTGGCAAGAATCATGCCACCCAGAAAGAGAAAGAACAGATTTCCGGTCAGCTCGGGAAGAAACAGGCAGAACAGAACGGCGCCGAAGCCGTATATCGGGCACAGCGGGCAGCTTACAAAGCCCCTGTTGATGAATTTTTTCCGCTGTATGGCAGCATAGCAGACCTCAATGCACCATCCCACAAAGGAATAGAGCAGAAAGAGCCATGTCATGTCTCGAAGGGAGTAAATCATAGGTTTGTATCCTTTTATCTGATGTCAAGTGTAAAGGTTTTTTCTGTCATTGTCAGGCGGACGCGGTAGAGGTCGCTCTTCCATGCGGTCTGCAGGCGGGCATCGGTGATGGGGAGAGTCTCCACCGTCAAAAGCGATGCACCCGAAAATTCCATGCGGCTGTCAGGAAGCTTTAAGCTGTTTCCTTCAATTTCAGGCTTTTCGCAGACAATAAAATTCAGAATGACATTCTGAAAATCAGTTTTGTCTGTCAGCAGTACCCGTCCGGCAGTCTTATCCAGCGTGACTGTCCGGCGATAGTAGGAGCTGCCGTCTGACGGAGGATAGGCATACGCCAGCTCCATGGAGATGGAAGCGTTCTCAGCTCCGAAGGAGGTCTCCACGTCAACAGCCCTGTAATCCGCCCCGGCGCATTCATCCTGTCCGTCAAGCGTGGGAAGGTTATGGTAGCCGGACTGCATCGTCCAGATCTCGTACCGCTGCGCGGAGAAGGTCTTTCCAGTATAACTCTCCACGCCAATGTCCGCAAGTACAGGCTGTCCATTCTTGTAGAGCGTCAGGCTTCCCGTGTCGTTGTGATTGTGGTTGTCGTCATTGTCACCCGCCTTGACGGCGAGGGCGAACAGCGGGCTTCTTGCGATAAAGAGACCGATGCTCGGATAATAGATGTCTCCCGCAGACAGCGGGGCTGAGGTATCGTAGGACATGACCTCACGGTAGTAAAAGGCATTTTGCAGCCGGTAGTAAAGACTTAACTGATAAATCTCCTCGTCATATATTTCGTCCTGCGCCGTCTGGAAATCCTTCGCGGCGAACCGCATCAGCGACGGCTGTGCAGTGTGCTTTCCGAAGAGATAGTCGCGGACGCCCGCTCTTCCCGGGACGGGGGAGCAGTCGGCAAAATTAAAGTAGTAAGCCCCATCTACATGCATATTTTCAATGTAGGAGGCGACATTTTTCATCTTCTGCCATTCGTAGAGCTGGCGGAATGCGCCGCCCGTCACGCTGTTCATCAGATCGACAGCGGCATCGAGGCAGAGACCTGCGCGCCGGAAATATTGCGCACCCTCGTCACAGCAGCCGTCGTCGCCGTAATCCTTCAGGAAGAAGTCACAGCCTGCGGCAGCCTTTTCGAGAACCGCCCGCCGGATGTCCTGCGGATTTTCCGTGAGAAAGACGGCGAGCAATACATTCTGGGTACACCATGGCGTCCAGTTGCACATAGGCTCTTCGCCCTGCCCCATCCACCAGAAATGCTCCGAGAGATAGGGGGTGACGATGCGCCGGTTCAGCTCGTCGAGAATCCGTGCGCAGATCACCGGGCTTACAGCGTCAAGCTGCTCCTTTAACAGATAATAAATGCAGCCGAGCTGTGCGCCCGTCTCACAGGCAAAAAGATCAAGAACAGGTCTCGTGGCATCCGGCAGAAGCTCCTGCGCCTGATCGCGCCGGTAGGCATTGTGTGGAGGAAGCTGCCAGCCGCTCTCCTCGCAGAGCGCGAAGATGCCGTTTATAATATCATCCAGAAAGCGTCCGCTGTTCTCGATGCATTCCGCGACCACAAGGGAATTCAGGCGGTATCTGCGCTGAAAATACAGCTTTTCAAAGTCCGTGCGGTTGCCGGTGCGCTTAAATGCCATAAACGAGGTGGCGTAGATCGGCGGATACTGATAGCCGAGACAGGTCTCGCCGGCGGCGGTCAGCCGCTCCTTAAGCTCTGCGGGAAGTCCATCGTATGCCGCCCGGTTGCTTGCCGGGGGAAAAGGTGAAAAGGGCAGCAGCTTTGCGCCGCTCTCCAGAAAGTTCTTTGCCGTGTCCAGAAACCGCATTTCCATGTATATTCTCCTCTAAGAGATGCTTGCTTATTTATGCTAAGTATAGCATAATATAAAGAAAAAGAAACAGAAAAGTGTTACAGAGGGGAAAGGATTTGAAATGGCTACATTATCATTGAAAGTGATCGACAAATTCGACAACACGATTTGTGTCAGCAACGGTGAGGGCTTTGTGGATCTGGTGTGCATGCATACCTACCAGGAGGGAGACCGGATCGAGCTGACCGTATCGGAGAAGGATTGCTATCTGAACTGGCAGGTGGATGATGCACTCGGTGCAGCGTTTGTGTATCTCACGGAAAAGACGGTTTCCTACGCGATTCCCTTCGGCGAGAAGAGAATCAGCTGTTCACCAAAGGTTTTCAGCGGGGACAGGCATTATCTCTACGCGGAACTGGCGAGGAAGGACGAGATCGAAAGCTACCGCAACCTTGCGCTGAACCCGGCAGATCAGCACTGCGATGTCCCGTGCTATCCCCATGCGACCGCGAATGTGGAGACGAGAGGTGAGGCGGTCTTCGCGGCAAAGAATGCGATAGACGGTGTGCGCGCGAACCTCTCCCACGGACAGTGGCCCTATCAGTCGTGGGGCATCAACCGTCAGGACGACGCGGCGATGAAGGTGGAATTCGGGAGAAAGATCAGGACGGACAAGGTTGTTCTGTATACACGCTCGGATTTCCCTCATGACAACTGGTGGGTGCAGGTGACCCTGAACTTTTCCGACGGAGGAAGTATGGATTTCCCTTTGGAGAAATCGACGCGGGCACATGTGCTGACCTTTCCGGAGCGGGAGATCACATGGATCGAGCTGTGTAATCTCATCAAGGCGGACGATCCGTCTCCGTTCCCGGCGCTCACCCAGATCGAAGTATATGGTACCAATGTGACCCTTACAAAATAAGTGCAGAAAAAGGAGAAAAGTTTTATGGAAAAGAAATTCGAGGCTTACCCGGAGATTTCGTCGGAGGAGATCAGGAGCGCACTGGATTTTGCGTGCAGGCAGATTCTTCATGTGCTACCGGAATTTACGGACAAATTCCAGCAGGCGTACAGCGAGAACGGCTTCTACCCGCCGGTGGAGAACAGGGATTGGACGACTGGCTTCTGGACGGGCGAGATCTGGCTGGCGTACGAGTTCTGCGGGGATGAGAGACTGAAGAAGGCGGGAGAGATTCAGGTTCACGATTTCCTTGAGAGAATTGACAAAAAGATCTCCGTGGATCATCACGACATGGGCTTCCTGTACTCGCCCTCCTGTGTGGCGGCATACAAGCTGATCGGAAGTAAGGAAGGCAGGGAGGCGGCAATCAAGGCAGCCGACCAGCTGATTACCCGATACCATGCAAAGGGAGAATTTATTCAGGCGTGGGGCGCGATGGACGAGCCCGGGAATTACCGCCTGATTATCGACTGCCTGCTGAATCTTCCGCTGCTGTACTGGGCATCTGAGGAGACCGGGGACAACAAGTACAGGGACATTGCAGAGAAGCATATACATACGGCTGTGGCAAACGTCATCCGGGAGGACTATTCCACCTGGCATACCTTCTTCTTCAACATGGAGACCGGAGCGCCGGATCACGGTGCGACCTGTCAGGGCTACCGTGACGGCTCCGCGTGGGCAAGAGGACAGGCGTGGGGCGTATACGGGCTGGCGCTCGCCTATAAGTATACGGGGCGCAAGGAATACATTGAGCTGTTCCGCAAGGTTACGGAGTATTTCCTGGAGCATCTGCCCAAGGATCTTGTTCCGTACTGGGATCTGGAGTTCACGGACGGGGACGATCAGCCGAGAGATTCCTCTTCCGCGTCCATCGCGGCATGCGGCATGCTGGAGATGAGCAAGTATTTAGAGCCCGCAGAGGCGGAATATTACAAGGGACTTGCAGCGAAGCTCATGAAGTCGGTCTATGACAACTATGCGGTTAAGGACTTCGAGACCTCAAACGGTCTGGTTCTCCACAGCACCTATTCCAACCACTCGCCCTACAATACCTGCGACCACAAGGGTGTGGACGAGTGCAACGCATGGGGCGATTATTTCTACATGGAGGCGCTCACTCGGATGCACAAAAAATGGGAACTGTACTGGTAAACAGTTTAATGCAATTTTAATATATATAGTGCATGTTAAGGCAAAAAGTGCTATGATATAAGAACAACCAGTTTTATAAGCAAGACTATACTTTACTAAGGAGAGAAAGATTATGCAAAGTGAAGGCAAGAGAAAGTTTAATATCAAGATGAGACTGCTTCTGATGATTTCACTGCCGGCATTCATCATCTCAATGGCACTGATGTTCTACGCATGGTACAGCCTGTCGAGCGGTCTGAAAAATGAGGCTGTCGAGGCAGTAAGCCTTTTAGCAAATTCGGTTCGGGCCTCATATAATAATATGGAGGGTGAGTTCAGGGTCGATGAGAACAACAACCTCTGGAAGGGCGATGAGAATCTCACCGAGAAGATGGAAAATATCGATGTCTATACGGACGGCATGGATGCAGAAGTGACGATCTGCTACGGTAAGACGAGAATGCTGACCTCCCTGAAGGATGCTTCCACCGGAGAGCGTATTATCGGAACCGACATTGATGATAACGTATGGGCGACCCTGCAGGCAGGTGAAATCTACACGACGAAGGATATTGTAATCAACGGAAGACCCTATGTGGCAAGCTATGTGCCGATGTACGATATGTCTGGCAAGGTAATCGGTGCAGCGTTTGCCGGTCAGCCGCTGACAGCGATTGAGGCGTTTATTAATGTAAAGGTTCGCAGCTTTGTCGCAATGGCAATAGCTTTGCTGATCGTGTCGATTCTTCTCAGCCTGATTTCTGCGACGAGTCTGGCGAAGTCCATTGTTCTGGCGGAGAGCTCCATTCAGGAGATGTCCACCGGAAACCTGAATATACAGGTAGACAAGAAGATTCTCCACCGCACGGACGAGATCGGCGATATGGCGAGAGCGGTAGACGGTCTGATTCAGAGAATGACTGCAATTATGAGCAGGCTGAAAGCATCTGCGGATCATCTCTATGAGGAGGGAAACAGCCTTGACGAGATGGCGAGACAGTGCAGCAATACCACGGATGATGTAAGCCGTGCTGTCGAGGAGATCTCCAAGGGCGCTGTATCCCAGGCGGAGGAGATTCAGAATGCTTCCGGACAGATCGCCCAGATGGGTACTGTAATAGAAGATATTGTTACTAATGTGAATAATCTGACTGAGGCATCTGACGCGATGGGCAAGGCGGGGGATGAATCCACCGAGACCATGAAGAACCTGAGCGCTTCCAATGACAAGACCTCGGAGGCGATCGGAATGATCGGCGAGCAGATCCGCCTGACAGATGAATCCATTAAGAAGATCAGCGTGGCAACAGAGCTGATTACCTCCATCGCATCCCAGACAAACCTGCTGTCGCTGAACGCTTCCATCGAGTCTGCAAGAGCAGGAGAAGCAGGAAGAGGCTTTGCAGTGGTTGCAACGGAAATCCAGAAGCTGGCGGTACAGTCGAATGACGCTGCGGTAGAGATTCAGCAGATCATCAGCAAGCTGATCAGCGAGTCCCAGAAGACAATGGATGAGATGAAGCAGGCTGACGTTCTGATGAAGGAACAGCAGGAGAAGCTGAACGACACCAAGATGAAGTTCGGCGAGGTAAGCACCGGAATCGACGTATCCAAGGATGGAACCGAGAAGATCCGTGTCTGTGCAGATTCCTGCAACAGTGCACGTACAAAGGTTATTGATGTGATTTCAAACCTGTCTGCAATTTCTGAGGAAAATGCGGCATCGGCAGAGGAGACAACAGCTTCCATGGAGGAGCTGAATGCTACGATTAATATGCTTGCAAACGAGGCAACAAAGCTGAAGGAAATTTCGTCCGATCTGAATGAGGAGATGAAGTTCTTCAGAGTATAATCAATTAAGCTGTCGTACCGATTGTGGGATTGCAGGCATCGGAAAGGCATGGTTATAGAAATGAGGATAGAACGTGTGGACGACAGAACCGTGAAGTGCTTTCTGTCGAATGAAGAACTGGAAGAGTACGATATTGATTACAAGGATTTCGTGACCCGGAGTGAAAAGGCAAAGGAAATTGTGCAGGAGATCATTGAACAGGCAACCGAGGAGGTGGGCTACAAGCCTCCGAAATTTGCTTTCGATCTCCAGATCATGATGGTGCCGGACGAGGGGCTTGTGCTCACATTTTCCGATAAGGATCCGGATGTCAGTGACACAGGTCAGTTTCTGGAATGTCTCAAGGAGATGAAGCGGATTCTCCAGAAGACAAGGGAAGCAACGGAACGGGCAGCCTCCGGGCAGAATAAACCGGCGGAGGAAGCACAGCCGGATGCAGAGAGCGCGAAGGCAAAGAAGACCCAGACGGAACAGCAGCAGAATGCCAGACCGTCGGAGGCGGTGTTTGTCTTCTCAAGTCTCCGCAATGTGATGAATTACGCAGCGGGACTTCCGGGAAATCTGCGCGTGGAAAGCACGCTCTACGAGATGGAAGACTTTTATTTCCTCCATCTTATGAAAGGGCATGCATCCTATGAACGCTACAGCAGAGCATGTATTCAGGCGTTGGAGTTTGCGGCTCTGTATACGGCGGATGAAAACAGAATTATGCAGTTGAAGGAACAGGCATCCTGCCTGATCCCTGAGAAAGCATTGAAAAAGCTCAGGGGATAAGCTATGGTTCCTAAAAGACCTTACCGCGGTAGGGTCTTTTTTGTAAATAAAGCACGAAACCTATACTTTCGTTTAGTTGACGGTACATTGGGGTTTTACTATAATGGAACTAACTGAAAACAAGGAATGGACTCGTAAAATAAACGGAGGTTACTATGGGATTATTTTCATTTTCAAAGAAGAAAGATAACTATTGCATTTTCTGTGGAAACGTTCTGACAGACGGGAAATGCCCCGCATGCGGTCGCGAGGATAAGGCTATGGTTCCGCTGTCAGCCTTTGCTTTCGAGCAGGTTCCGACATCTGTAGCAGATGAACTCGGTGTCCAGAAGAAGCAGCTTTTCGGCAATCCAATGTTTGACATACAGGAAATGATCAGAAGTGGTGGGCTTGCAATCGCGGATGTCCACATTGACGGTGTGTACGAGAGGAGATCAGAGCTCAACGAAGATGATCCGGACGATTTTTATTACATACAGTTCTCCAGACCGGATCTCACACCCTGCGAGATGGATTGCGAAGTGAGCGAGATGTTTATAGATTCGGTGGAGGAGCTGCTGAGAAGGGGTGAACATTCAGCAAAGCTGCTCCGTGGTGTCTTGAAGAAAAAGGAATATTACTATGTATTCGTGCCGGAAAGCGATGACCTTGTCGAAACGTTGCAGGGCGATTTTGCCATAGAATTTACTCTCTACGGAACGCTGTACACGGAACGTAAGAAAGCGCCCAAGAGGAGATAAGACACCGGTGAAAAAAGCGATTAAAACAATTCTTATAGTTATTGTAGTGCTCTTTGTGCTGTTGATGCTATGGCCGGAGGACGACGAAGAGTATCAGGATGCGTCTTCGCAGACGTCGCAAACGGTATCGGAAGAGAGCACAGGGCGTGAGGACACGAAGGACAGTGCAGAGCAGACTGCGCCGGATGAGAGCAGCACGGAGCCGCCGGCATCGGCAGAGCCGACGCCCCAGCCGGAGTCAGACGGCAGCGAGGAGAGCACAGCACCGGATGAGAGCAGCGCGGAAGCGGTCTGGAATGGAGATTCCGCCATGGATTTCTCTGCCCAGACAAATGCAGGAGATACATTTACCCTCTCTGAACAGGCAGGAACCGTCGTTCTGATTAATTTCTGGGCGACATGGTGCGGGCCCTGTGTCGAGGAGATGCCCGCATTGCAGGATCTGTATGAGGAATACGGCGATTCGGACAATGTCAGGATTATCCTCATCAATGCCGGGGAGAGCTCCCAGACAGTACACAGATTCCTTTCGCAGAACGGCTATACCATGCCGTGCATTTATGACACGGACAATACGGTCAACGATCAGTATGGGGTTATGGGTATTCCCTATACGGTCATCTTTAACAAGGACGGAACGGTAGCCGAGACCTTTGAGGGCTCATACGGCTGTGAGAAACAGTATGAACTGTATAAGGAAGCGATTGAGGAGGCACTGTCGGAATGAGAAGGCTTCACGGCGGAACAATCGTTGTCTTAGGGTTGGCTTTCATTTTGATTGTCGTCGGGATCGTTTGCGGTGATCCCGTCGGCGTATTAAACAAGGCGAGATATATCTGCCTTGAATGTATAGGGATTGGCTGATGAAGAAGAGTTGGAAGGAACGCCTGAGCGATCATAGAAGAAGATATATCCAGCTGTTGGCAGCGGTTCTCATGAATGCGCACATAACAGGCTTTTACGAGGGGAAGATTTATCAGGGAAAGCTCAAGGCGGTCTGTACGCCGGGGCTGAACTGTTATTCCTGCCCGGGTGCGTATCTCTCCTGTCCTCTCGGCAGCTTCCAGAGCGCGCTTGTGGCGAACCGAAATAAGGTTCCGTATTATGTGCTGGGCACGCTGCTGCTGTTCGGGGCGCTCTTCGGGCGGTTTATCTGTGGTTTCGTGTGTCCGTTCGGGCTGATTCAGGAGCTTCTCTATAAGCTGCCGGTGCCGAAGAAAAAAAAGAGCAAAGTGACGGCGGCTCTGAGCTGGCTGAAATATGTGATTCTGGTCGTCTTTGTGATCGGCATTCCGCTGCTCTACGCAGTGCCGGGCTTCTGCAAATATATATGTCCGGCTGGTACGCTCGAGGGCGGGATTCCGCTTGTGCTTGCGGGGGAAAAGCTGAGAAAGCTGATCGGTGCGCTGTTCGGCTGGAAGCTGTTCCTGCTGATTGTCATCCTTGTGGCGGTGTGCTTCTGTTACCGGGCATTTTGCCGTTTTTTGTGCCCGCTCGGGGCATTTTACTCGTTCTTTGCCGGACATTCCGTGAAGAGAGTCGAGGTGGATGAAAAGCTGTGTACACATTGCGGAAAATGCACAGCGCTATGCCGTATGGATGTCAAGAAGGTCGGGGACAGGGAATGCATCTGCTGTCTTGAGTGCAAAAAACATTGTCCCCATCATGCCATCAAATGAGATCAGGCTGCGGCTCAAGAACGCGGCGCATATCGTCGGGTAGAGGCGCAGTAAATTCCATCCTTTCCCCGGTGATGGGGTGGGTGAAGCACAGGCGGTGGGAGTGGAGCGCCTGTCTTGTCATAAATTCCATGTCGGGGTTATACAGGTAGTCCCCGATCAGAGGAAAGCCGAGATATTTCATATGAATACGGATCTGGTGTGTGCGGCCGGTCTCCAGCTCAAGTGAGAGGAGACTGTGCCCATTTTTTTCGTCTATGACCTTGTAATGGGTGACGGCGTGCTCGCCGTGCTCGAAATCCACCACACGCTCTATGACGGAGCCGGGCTTCCGGGACAGAGGCGCGCTTATGGTGCCCTGCGGAGGCCGTACGGAGCCGCGGACAAGGGCGAGGTATTCCCGGCGGATGGGCGGCGCGCTGTTGTGGGGATTATCGGTCGATTTTGCCGCGACCATGGCGGACAGGATGCCGGCGCTGACATAGTGCTTTGCGATGAGGGTAAGGCCGGAGGTGTCCCGATCAAGGCGGTTGATGCAGCGGAAGACAAAGGGAACGCCCTGCTCCTGAAAATACCATGCGAGAGCGTTTGCAACTGTGTTGTCATAGTTCCCCATGGACGGATGGATCGGCATTCCGGCGGGCTTGTTGATGACCATGAGGTCTTCATCCTCATAGACAATATCCAGCGGGAGCTGCACGGGAGGAATCTTCTCGGAGGAGGTCTTTTCGCGGATGCATATCGTGAGGGCATCGCCGTCCGCCAGCCGGTGCGTCATGAAGGCGGGCTGCCGGTTGACCAGAACATTCTCCGGTTCCTTCTTTAATTCAATCATGCTCTGGGAGGAATACCCCTTCGCCTTCAGATATTGCTTTACCGTGCAGTCTGCTTCATTTTCTGTAATCCGATATTCTAAGCGCCGTTCCATTTTTATCCCCTTCCCATAATGAGACCATGATAAACTCTTTCCTATGAAAAAGCAATGTGCTATGATAGGAATAAGGTTGAAATAAAACAGGGATAGGAAGGATGGCATTATGGAGTATATTCTGGATAACGGGCAGCTGAGGGCTGTCATAAAGAGCTTTGGGGCGGAACTGAAGTCCTTGCAGGACAAGGCAACAGGGCAGGAATATATGTGGGAGGCAGACCCTAAATTCTGGGGAAAGACCTCACCGGTGCTGTTCCCGTTTATCGGGAAGCTCGAGGGGGCAGGATACCGGTATCAGAATACTTTTTACAGCATTGAGAAACACGGCTTTGCGAGGGACATGGAGTTTACGGTGGTTTCCCAAGGGGAGGCTTCCATCACCCTTGCCATTGAGAGCGACAGGACGACATTGAAGAAGTTCCCATTTGCGTTCCGGTTGGAGCTTTCTTATGTACTTGAGGGGAGAAGCCTGACCGAGGCATGGAAGGTAATTAACAACAGCGGTGAGAGCATGTATTTCTCCTTCGGCGGTCATCCGGCATTTGCCTGTCCTCTGAAGAAGACGGCGCAGTCTGACAGGAGAACGGACTGCTTCATCAGATTGTATGGAGCCGACGGCGCGACGCTGACGGCGGAGGAGCTTGCGTCAACCGACATCGGTGTGCCGGACGGCCTTCTGACAGGAGAGCATACCCGTCTTGAGCTGACGGACGGCTTCCTTCCCGTGACAGAGCACATTTTCGATCAGGATGCGCTTTGCTTAGAGCGTCAGGGAATCGCTGCGGTCGGCCTCTGTGACAGCGGAAAGAAGGAGTATGTGCGTCTGGAGGCGGACTGCCCTGTGTGGGGCATCTGGTCTGTGCCGGACAGCAACGCCGGTTATATCTGCATGGAACCGTGGTGGGGCATCTGCGACAGCAAGGACTATGACGGAACCCTGCAGGAGAGACCGTACACCAACATGGTGGCGGCAGGACAGAGCTGCGGGGCGGCGTTTAAGATTATTGTGCATTGACGCATTCCGTCTTGACAAAGGCGGTGTACTTGCACTACAATCATCTACATAAGAAGAGACGTTGAAGAGGAATAGTACGGATTTGTCAACATTTCAGAGAGAGAGCGTGGCGCTGTCCGGGGGATGGCGCGGCTGAAAGGCTCTTATGCGGACGGTTCGGAACCTGCCTTGGAGTTCTGTGCGAGGTGAGCTTTGCCGCGTAAGCACAGCGTAATCCGGCGTTAGCGGAGAATGAGAGGGATGTTCCGGTTGTGTCAGATGACCGGGCATCAATTAGGGTGGTACCGCCGAGCTTTCGGTCCCTGTCGGGATGGAAGGCCCGGCGTTTTTGTATTTACAGACAGAAAATAAGATGTGGAGGAAAATTATGGCTGAGAAAATGGTTCAGGAAATCACGTCAATGGATGTGGATTTCGCACAGTGGTACACAGATGTTGTGAGAAAGGCAGAGCTTTGCGACTATACGTCCGTCAAGGGCTGCATGGTTATCAAGCCCGCAGGCTATGCGATCTGGGAGCTGATCCAGAAGGAGCTGGACGCAAGATTCAAGGAGACAGGCGTACAGAATGTATATCTTCCTATGTTCATTCCCGAATCCCTGCTCCAGAAGGAGAAGGATCATGTGGAGGGCTTTGCGCCTGAGGTTGCATGGGTGACACACGGCGGCTTGCAGCCCCTGCAGGAGAGAATGTGCGTGCGTCCTACATCCGAGACGCTGTTCTGCGATTTCTATAAGAATGACATTCACTCCTACAGAGATCTTCCCAAGGTCTATAACCAGTGGTGCTCTGTTGTGCGCTGGGAGAAGGAGACAAGACCTTTCCTGAGATCGAGAGAGTTCCTGTGGCAGGAGGGTCACACCGCTCATGCGACAGCGGAGGAGGCAGAGGCAAGAACGATTCAGATGCTCAATGTCTATGCGGACTTTTTGGAGGAGGTTCTGGCAATTCCTGTTGTCAAGGGACAGAAGACCGAGAAGGAGAAGTTTGCCGGAGCCGAGGCGACCTATACGGTAGAGGCGCTGATGCACGACGGAAAGGCATTGCAGTCGGGAACGAGCCACAACTTCGGCGACGGCTTCGCGAAGGCATTCGGCATCCAGTTTACAGACAAGGACAATACCCTGAAATATGTTTATCAGACCTCATGGGGCATGACGACGAGAACGATCGGCGCCCTGATCATGGTACACGGCGACAACGAGGGGCTGGTGCTTCCTCCCAGAGTTGCACCCATTCAGGTCTGCATCATCCCGATTCAGCAGAAGAAGGAGGGCGTGCTCGACAAGGCATACGAGCTGCGTGACCTTCTGAAAAAGGATTTCCGCGTCAAGGTCGATGACAGCGAGAAGACACCCGGTTATAAGTTTGCGGAAGCAGAGATGAGAGGCTATCCGATCCGCGTGGAGATCGGTCCTAAGGACATCGAGGCAGGAAAGTGCATCATCTGCCGCCGCGACACCAGAGAGAAGCTGGAGGTTTCACTGGATGAGCTCGAGGCGAAGGTTGCAGAGCTGATGGAGACAATCCAGAGGGATATGCTGGAGAGAGCGAGAAAGCACAGAGAGGCACATACCTACACTGCGGCGGATCTGGCGGAGTTTGAGAAGCTCTTTGCAGAGAAGTCCGGCTTTGTCAAGGCAATGTGGTGCGGAGACAGGGCCTGTGAGGACAAAATCAAGGAAAAGCTCGGCGTGACAAGCCGCTGTATGCCTTTTGAACAGGAGCATATCGCAGATACCTGCGTATGTTGTGGAAAACCTGCGAAAAAGATGGTATACTGGGGAAGAGCGTACTAAGCAGATTGCGGGAGCGCGAAGCAATCCGGGTATCATTGGGGAAAAACTATAAGGAGGAGTTACCTATGATTCATCAGACATTTCCGATTCAGATGCCGGGGTCACAGTCTGATTCGAGATTGATTACCTATATTCAGGATTACAGCGAGGATGTGAACGTGAACAACAGACCTCTGATCCTGATCTGTCCGGGCGGCGGTTATGCGTTCAACTCGGAGAGGGAGTGGGAGGCTCTGGCGTTTCAGTTTCTGGCAATGGGCTGTCATGCGGCAGTGCTGAGATATTCCTGTGCACCGGCGAGATACCCGGTGGCATTGACGGAGCTGGCGGCATCGATTACGCTGGTAAGAGAGCACGCGAAGGAATGGCATGTTGATCCCAAGGCGGTTCTGGTGCTGGGCTGTTCCGCGGGAGGGCATCTCGCGGCAAGTCTCGGTGTGCTCTGGGAGGAGCCGTTTCTCGCTGGGACGGTCGGTATTTCACCTAAGGAGCAGAAGCTGCTGCGTCCGGACGGCATGATCTTATGCTATCCGGTGATTACGGGAGGAGAGTTTGCACACAGAGGCTCGTTCCAGTGTCTGCTCGGAGAGGAAGAGGGCAGTCTGGAGAAAGCGAGTGACCCGCAGAGCATGCTGTCAAAGCTGTCTCTGGAAACAAGGGTCACGGAGAAAACACCGCCAACGTTCATCTGGCATACCTTTACGGATGGCTCTGTTCCGGTGGAAAATTCTCTGCTGTTTGTGAGCGCGCTGAGAAAGGCGAATGTTTCGACAGAGTTTCATATGTACCAGAAGGGCGGACATGGACTGAGCCTTGCGAACCATCTGACGGAGGACAGGGATGGAGGCGGACTTCAGGAGGAGTGCACGTCGTGGATACCGCTCGTCCGCACATGGATTACGAGCAGATACCCATTCTGAGGTGGTCGGATGAATGACAGGATCATTGAGATTCCGAAATTTTACGGAAGCTTGCAGGGGATGCTGCGGAAATATGAGAAATACGCACGGCAGGATGTCTTCCGGGGGAATACGCTGGAGGAACTGGAAAAGTGGCAGGAGAATGCCCGCGCGACCCTGCGGGAGCTGATCGGCTGGCGCTATATGGAGACCTGTGCGCTCGAACCGAGGATTGAGGAGCGTGTAACGCTGGATAACGGTATTGTCCGTGAGAAGGTAATCCTGCAGGTCGAGCCGGAGGTCTGGATGCCGGTCTATATCCTGATTCCGCCGGATGCTGCCGGAGATTGTTATCTCTGCCTTGCAGGGCATCAGGGAGGCGGAAAGTACAGTGTTGCCGGACGCTATGACATCCCTGCGGTGAAGGAAAAGATAGAGTATTACAATTATGATTACGGTATGCAGCTTGCAAAGAGAGGCTTTGTGGCAGTCTGCCCTGACAGCCGCGGCTTTGGAGAGCGGCGCGATGAGGCGTTGCAGAAGCAGGACGATGAGAAGGCGTTTCTGACCGGTACCTGCTTCCATCTGTCGCATATGGCGGAGGCGCTGGGCGAGACGGTGATCGGAATGCTGACATGGGATTTGTGCCGTCTGATTGATTATGTATACGAACGTGGAGAGTGGCGGACAGATACGCTCGGCGCGCTCGGGTTTTCCGGCGGAGGGATGCAGACGCTCTGGGCAGCAGCGCTGGATGACCGCATCCGAAAGGCGGTTATCAGCGGATATCTGTACGGCTACAGAGATTCACTGCTTCGCCTGAACGGTAATTGCAGCTGTAATTATGTACCCCATCTTTGGGAGCACTTCGACATGGGGGACATTGCGGCGTTGATCGCACCGCGCCCACTGGCAGTACAATCCTGCCGGAATGACCATCTGAATGGTTATCGGGGACTGGACAATGTGCTGGAGCAGCTGGAGACAGTAAGACATGCATACAGCCTGTATGGTATCGGGAAATATCCTTTCCATGACATCCGGGAGGGCGGTCACTGTTGGCACGAGGAGATATTGGATGAACTATATCGTAATGGATTTGGAGTGGAATCAGAGCAGTACCCGGCAGGAGGAAGAGGTGGCGACGCTGCCCTTTGAAATTATTGAAATCGGCGCGATAAAGATGAATGCTGCGGGGGTCATGATAAGTGAGTTCAGCCGCCTGATCAAGCCGTCGGTTTATCAGGAAATGAACCCGATTACGAGCAATCTGATCCATATACAGATGCAGGAGCTGGAGCGTGGACAGCCTTTTCCGGATGTTGCGGAGGAATTCCTGGAATGGTGCGGGGAGGAGAGCTATCTCTTCTGTACATGGAGCACGCTGGATCTGACGGAACTGCAGACGAACATGAAATTTTATAATATGGCGCCATTGTCAGATGGACCCATAGCCTATCTGGATGTGCAGAAGCTGTTCAGCCTTGCCTATGAGGATGGAAAGTCGAGACGTACACTGGAATATGGGGTTGATATGATGGGGATAGAAAAGGATCTTCCGTTTCACCGTGCTTTCAGTGACGCTTATTATACGGCGAGGATTCTCGCACTGATTGTGGAACAGCACAAGGAGGTTCTGCAGTATGTTTCCTATGACCTGTTCCATCCCCCGAAATGCAGGGAACAGGAGATTCATATCCAGTTTGATAATTATGCGAAGTATATTTCCAGAGAATTTCGATCTAAGACACAGGCGTTTGAGGACAAGGAGGTGTGCTCCAGCAAGTGCTTCGAGTGCCACCGGAATCTGCGGAAAAAGCTGAGATGGTTCACACTGAATGGGAGACATTACTACTGTCTGGCTTATTGCGAGCAGCATGGTTATCTGAAAGGAAAGATCAGGATACGCAGGTCAGAGGATAAGAAACTTTATATTGTCAAGACCGTCAAGCTGATTTCACCGGAGGAGGCGGAGGCACTCAAGGAGAGCAACCGCCATGCCAGAAAGATGCGAAGAGGGTTTTAAAGATCAGGGATTACGAAATTAAAAGTCGTAATCCCTGAAATTGTCTGAGCGTCTGTTTCTGCGCCAGCGCCTGCGGCGGTTTCTTCGTCTCATGGGAGAAGAGAACTGATAATTTCTTAGGATGAGGCGGACAAACAGCACAACGAGTAGGACAGCTGCTGCAATGCCTGCCACGATCAGCACGCGCATGATGTTGATGAATACGACGGATTTTTCTTCCGCGTCGGTTTGCGGCACATCCTGCTCATCGGGGAGGGTATCGAAGGAATAGCCGCTCTCCTCCAGGGAGAAGTTTACGTGAACTGTCCCAATCGCCACTCCGTGATAGGTGTAGGCAATGACGGCGGCATCCTCCTCATTGCCAGTCTCGTAGGAGATGGTAGAGCTTGTGTCCTCAAAGGAGGCGGTGCGCGGAAGAATGATGTAATCATTTTTGTTCAGCGTCAGCAGAGGCTTTGAATTTCCGAAAATATCGCTCCCGCCGTAAAAGCGGTTGGAGTCCTCTATATTATATTTTGTCTCTGACTGTGAGACATTGACTTTCTCAAAATTGCTGAAGCCATAGTTAAACAGTGAGATCGTGTCCTCATATTGCAGGGGGGCTTCATCGCGCAGTACAACGCAGATGAGCCGCATCCCGTCCTTTTCCGCACAGGATACCAGACAGCTCCGGGCTGCGTTTGTGTAGCCGGTTTTGCAGCCGACAAGGTATTCGTAAGCGTATGCTCCGCCCGGTATGATCTGCATGGCATTATTCTCGATCTTAGCCTCGGGGACGGTATCTGAGGCAGGAATCTCAAGCCGTCTGGAGAGACTGATCTTACACAGCATTTCGTTGGCGAAGAATGCCCGCCCGATCATTGCGAGATCATACGCGGTAGTGTAGTGATTCTCGTCAGGCAGACCGTTTGGATTTACGAAATTGGAGTTCAGGCAGCCGAGCTCCTTCGCCCGATTGTTCATAATCTCCGCAAAGACGCTCCAATCCGTTGTTCCTGTGATATGCTCCGCGACAGCAAAGCACACCTCGTTGGCAGATCGGATCAGGATCGCGTTCAGACATTGCTCCATGGTCAGCGTCTGCCCGACATCCATGGCGATTCCGCTGCTGCCGGGCGGGTTGTCAAAGACGGCATCGTGGGAAAAGGTGACTACCTCGTCGAGGGAGCATTGCTCAGTGGCTATCAATGTCGTAAGGATCTTTGTCGTGCTTGCGGGATATTCCTTCTGGTGAATATTTTTGGAATACAGGATGGTTCCGGTGTCTGCCTCCATGAGAATGGCGGCTTCCGCCGATACCACAGGACCGGTCGGCCAGTTCGGGGTTTCATTCGACTGGATCGCCATGGCGCGCTGCGCCTCCAGACGATCCTCGTTGCTCTGCGTGTCGGCGCAGACGGAGAGTGCCTGCGAGCAGAGCAGGCTGCCGCCCAGAAGCAGTGCGGTGACAAGGCGGATATATTTTTGAAACGGAAGTTTTTTCTTCGTCGGAATCATCAGACACCTCATTTCTGTGAACTCCTTTCAAGTATACACTATTTGCGGGAAATGCGAAACTAATGTTTTACAGGATGTCGGAGGTAAAAGCCCCAGCTGTCTGAAATTGTCCAAATTGTTTTCAGGGTTTCGGAACCAAGTTGTGCAAGATGCACATGGCCGCAAGCAGCGCACTCTGGAGCCGCCGGCACTTAGCTGACGTACTTTGGCAGCTTATGTGCCGCTGCGTGCGGAAGGTAGCGAGAGCGTGCCTGCGGTGGCCTGTGCATTTTGTGCAACGTCCCATTGCAACGTCCCGTATGGAGGAGTAAGCCAGATGGTTTATGGTTGCCACTAAACTTCGGGTACGATATAATAAAACTATAAATTCAAGGAGGTTACCTTATGCAGAAGAGCAGGAACAACTGGGTATTGGGAATTGGCGGTGCAGTGGTGGTCTGTGTACTGGTATGCGGTGCGGTGATCCTAAACCAGCGAACGGCGGGAGATCGTCTGATTCGTGAAATTGTGCGGGATGAGAACTTTGTGGATCTTTTTCTGTGCAACGATACGCTGCTCGCGGTGGATGGGCTGAGAGGAAAGTCCGAGGCGCTGGACGAGCTGCTAAATCGAGAGGATGCGGGGAAAATCCTTCTCCGGAAAATTCAGGAATATGAGCCCACGGATAGTGCGGATGAGGAAATAGAAAAGGACGGCTTACAGATAATTCTGGACTATGTAGAGAATGGCGGCGGGCAGCAATAAAAATGTAACAGCATCCGGAAGCTTCCTGCATTGACAAGTCTGACAAGATAAAGTACAGTGGAGAAGAACAAGATCAGACATGGAGGAAGCTATGAGATTACGCAATATAACAGGCTCCAGAGAGGTCATTGCTGAGAGCCCCTATGTCGTTCCGGAGGCTTCGCAGCCGGAATGTCCCGGAAAGTGGAAGGAAATTTTCGGAAATGACAGACCGATTCATATTGAAATCGGTATGGGAAAAGGAAAATTCATACATACTATGGCGAAAGAGCACCCAGATATCAACTATGTCGGTATCGAAAAGTATTCGAGTGTTCTTTTGCGTGCAATTCAGAAGATGGAGCAGGAGGAGCTGCCGAATCTGAAGTTTCTCAGGATGGATGCGGAGGACATCACAGAGGTCTTCGGAGCCGGTGAGGTGGACAAGATATACCTGAATTTCTCCGACCCATGGCCGAAGGACAGGCATGCCAAGAGAAGGCTTCCGTCCAGAGAGTTTCTGGCGCGCTATGATAAGATTCTGAAAAAAGACGCAAAGCTGGAGTTCAAGACGGATAACAGGGCGCTGTTTGACTTTGCCGTGGAGGAGCTGGAGCCAGCGGGCTGGAAGGCGGATGTCATTACTTATGATTTGCACGCGGATGAAAAATTAATGGAAGGAAATGTCATGACAGAATATGAAGAGAAATTCTCCGCAATGGGGAATCCTATCTGTAAATACATTATATGGAGGTAAAAGCTATGGAATATCGTTTCACAACGGATAATTTTGAAAAAGAGGTTCTGGAGTCCCAGATTCCGGTGCTTGTGGATTTTTATGCGGACTGGTGCGGCCCGTGTAAGATGATGGCACCCGTGATCGAGAAGATGGCAGAGGAGTTCGACGGCAGGATCAAGGTCGGAAAGTGCAATGTGGATGACAACATGCAGCTTGCGCAGAAGTATCAGGTTACGAGCATCCCCGCGTTTATGATCTTCGAGAACGGGAAACCGGCGGCATCCTTTGTCGGCGCAATGTCTACGGCTGAGATGAAGCAGAAGCTGGAACAGGCTTTGCATTGAGATGAAGAAGGAAGAAGTAATTTACGAAATTAAAAGAGGTCTGATGAGCATCCTCGGCGCATTTCTCTATGCGACGGGGATCAACCTTTTTGTCGTACCGGCAGGTCTTTACACAGGCGGGCTGATGGGTATCTGTCAGGTTATCCGGACGGTTCTGACAACCCTTCTGGGGATGGATTTCGGCAGTCTGGACATTGCGGGTATTATTTACTATGTCATCAATATCCCGATTTTCTTCATTGCCTTTCGCCGGCTGGGGAGAAAATTTTTCTTTAAGACGCTGGTTTCCGTCACCGCAATCACCCTGTTCATGTCGTTGATACCGCCGGTCGTCATTGTGGAGGACATTATGGCGGCGTGCGTGGTGGGAGGCATTGTTTCCGGCGCGGGTGTCGGGATTCTGCTGCGTATGGGCTCATCCGGCGGCGGGATGGATGTCATCGGAGTACTGCTGACGAAGTGGAAGAAGAATTTCAGCGTGGGAAAGGTAAACCTTCTGATGAATCTGGTTCTGTACGGCACCTGTCTTTTCCTGTTTGACATCGGAGTTGTCGTTTATTCCGTGATCTATGCGGCGGCATACTCCCTTGCGATGGATAGGATGCACACACAGAATATCAATGTCGAGGTCAATGTTATCACGAAGGCCGACACGACGGAACTGGAGAAGGAAGTCTTTCATGAGCTGGGGCGTGGAATTACGAAGTGGTCGGCGCTGGGAGCGTATACCTATGACCGCTCGCACGTCCTCTATATCATGCTGTCCAAGTATGAGGTGAACCAGCTCAAGGCGATTATCCATAAATATGACCCCAACGCTTTTATTGTAGTAAACGAAGGGGTCAGTGTAGACGGAAATTATTTGAAAAAATTATAAGCTGTTCAGCTTGTTTTCCAGAGCAGCAGCGACAAAGCCCTTGAAAAGAGGATGAGGTCTGTTGGGTCTTGACTTCAGCTCAGGGTGCGCCTGCGTTGCCACATAGAAGGGATGCTCCGTGATTTCGCACATCTCAACAATCCTGCCGTCAGGAGAAATACCAGAGAGACGCAGTCCTGCTTCCGACAATGCGGCGCGGTAATCGTTGTTGACCTCGTAGCGGTGACGGTGGCGCTCATGGATCGTTTCCTCGCCGTACAACTGGTACGCTCTGGAAGCTGTATCAAGGACACAGGGATAGGAACCGAGTCTCAGTGTTCCGCCGATGTCTTCGACGCCGTTCTGATCCGGCATCAGGGCGATGACAGGGTGTGTGGTGTTGGGGTTGATCTCGCTGCTGTGGGCATCGTTATATCCCAGCACATAGCGTGCGTACTCGACAATGGTGAGCTGCATTCCCAGACAGAGTCCGAGAAGGGGCTTTTTATGGGTGCGGGCATAGTTTATGGCAACGATCATTCCCTCGATACCGCGGGAGCCGAAGCCGCCGGGAATCAGAATACCGTTGACATCCGAGAGGATTTCATCCGCATTCTCTTCTGTCACAGTCTCGGAGTCTACCCACTTGATATGGACGGTGGTGTGGTTCGTGATACCGCCGTGCTTCAATGCCTCTACAACACTGATGTAAGCGTCGTGCAGGGAGACGTATTTGCCGACCAGTGCGATTGTCACCTCGTTTGTGGGATGGCGCAGGTCGTCAACCATCTTTTCCCAGTCGCGCAGATCGGGCTCCGGGCAGTCGAGGCGCAGACATTCGCAGACCGCCTGGGCAAGATGCTCGCGCTCCATGGCGAGAGGTGCCTCGTAGAGGTATTCCACATCCAGATTCTGCAGAACACGGTTGCTGGGCACGTTACAGAACAGGGCGATCTTGTCCTTTAAGCCCTGATCCAGAGGGTGCTCACTCCGGCATACGATGATGTCCGGCTGGATTCCCATTCCCTGAAGATCCTTTACGCTCGCCTGAGTCGGCTTTGTTTTCAACTCCTGGGAAGCGCTCAGGTAGGGAATCAGTGTAACATGGATCAGGATGGCGTTTTCGTGGCCGACATCATGCTGGAACTGTCGGATGGACTCAAGGAAGGGCTGGCTCTCGATGTCACCCACTGTTCCGCCGACTTCAATGATGGCGATGCGTGTGTCCGTATCGGTGAAGTTGCGGTAGAAGCGGCTCTTGATCTCATTTGTGATGTGCGGGATGACCTGCACGGTGCCGCCGCCGTAATCGCCGCGGCGCTCCTTCTGTAAAACGGACCAGTAAACCTTACCGGTGGTCACGTTGGAATTTTTGTCAAGACTTTCATCGATGAAACGCTCATAGTGACCGAGATCCAGATCGGTCTCCGCGCCGTCGTCGGTGACAAAAACCTCTCCGTGCTGGATCGGATTCATGGTTCCTGGGTCGATGTTGATGTAGGGATCGAATTTCTGCATGGTTACCTTAAATCCTCTGGCTTTCAGTAACCGTCCAAGGGATGCGGCAGTGATTCCTTTTCCGAGACCGGACACAACTCCGCCTGTTACGAATACGTATTTTACTGGCATAAATTCCTCTTTTCCGCACTGCCTGAGGATGGTGTCTGTGCCGGGCAGTGCAGGGGACACAGACAGGTGGCTTGTTTCTAGTAACGTTTTTTAGTTGTTTGTACAGGCTCACTCGTAAGATCTACGCCAAGACGCTTGTATATCTTGATATCCACCTCAGAGAGCATAACCGAGGTGTGTACCTGACATCCTTTTAAATTAGGAAGCTGTTCCAACGCACGCTTTGCATTGGGGTCTGTGACAGCGGCGAGGGAGAGTGCAATCAGAACCTCGTCCGTGTGCAGACGCGGATTCCGCCCGCCGAGATAACGTACCTTCAGATCCTGAATCGGCTCAATGGCAGCGGGCTTGATCAGGCGCGTGTCATGATCGACACCGGCGAGGTACTTCAATGCATTCAGCAGCAGTGCTGCGGATGCACCGAGGAAATCTGAGGTCTTCGAGGTGATGATCTGACCGTCGGCAAGCTCGATGGCTGCGGTGGGAACACCCAGCTCCTCGGCACGCCGCCTGCAGGCAACCGTCACACGGCGGTCGTCAGTGGAAATCTTTGCCTGCTTCATGAGCAGCTCGATCTTATAGACCTCGTTTTCGGACGCTTCGTCCTTCATGACCTTGTTCAGGGCAGTGTAGTACCGGCGGATGATTTCCATGTTGGATGCCTGACAGCAGGCTTCATCGTCGATAATGCAGTTTCCTGCCATATTGACACCCATGTCAGTAGGTGATTTATATGGGTTGCTGCCATAAATGCCCTCGAAAATGGCATTCAGGACAGGGAAGATTTCAATGTCACGGTTATAGTTGATGGCTGTTTCACCGTAAGCTTCAAGGTGGAAGGGGTCGATCATGTTCACATCGTTCAGATCCGCGGTTGCCGCCTCATAGGCAAGGTTGATCGGATGCTTCAGCGGAATGTTCCAGATCGGGAAGGTCTCGAACTTCGCATAGCCAGCCTTAATGCCGCGAAGGTTATCGTGGTAAAGCTGTGACAGGCAGGTTGCCATCTTGCCGCTGCCGGGGCCGGGAGCCGTGATGACTACCAGCGGGCGTGTTGTCTCGATATATTCGTTTTTCCCATAGCCGTCCTTGCTGACGATCAGGGGAATGTTGGAGGGATAGCCCTCGATGGTGTAATGGATATAGACCTTGATATTCTTCTTCTCGAGCTTTGCTTTGAACTGATCCGCGCTGTTCTGACCGGAGTAATGTGTGATGACGACGCTGCCAACGTAGAGTCCCTTCTGGAGAAACTCTTCGCGCAGACGGAGCACATCCACATCATAGGTGATCCCGAGATCGCCGCGCACCTTATTCTTCTCGATGTCGGCGGCGCTGATGACAATGACAATTTCCGCATAGTCGGAGAGCTGCATCAGCATGCGCAGCTTGGAGTCGGGAGCGAAGCCGGGGAGAACGCGGGACGCATGATAATCATCGAAGAGCTTTCCACCGAACTCAAGGTAGAGCTTGTCCCCAAACTGGTCGATGCGCTCCTTGATGTGTTCAGATTGCATTTTCAGATATTTTTCATTGTCAAAACCGCGTTTCATGTGTTTGTCCGTGCCTTTCTCTCGTTCGTTTCAAAATACGAAAGTTATTCTACCACAAAACTGTATGCGTTGGAATAACAAAGTTTAGAAATCTTTAAGAGATGCTGCCGTTTTTTCACATTTATGCTATTGATTTATCAACCTTCAATCTCTATAATAAAATAGATTCAGTGTAACAAGAGACAGAATTTATATTATTTTTATATTTTCATAGAAAAAACAGAAATGGAGCTACTATGGACAATCGACTCAGCAGATATGACAACGGTGGGGGCTATAATAACGGAAACCGCGGAAATATGCCCGGCGGAAACGGAGGAAATAACGGAAACGGTGGGAACAACGGGAATGAACCGCCGAAGTGGCCGAATATTGTAACAATGCTTCTGGCAGGACTGACCGTTGTCCTTCTGGTTCTCTTTTTCGTAAACTTTATCTTCGGCGGAAAAACGGATGGGGAAGAGATTCCGTATACCCAGTTTCTTCAGTATATTGAGGAGGACAAGGTTGAAGATGTGGAGGTGCGTTCTACGGGCGAGATCTATTTCAGTCTGAAAACGGATGAAACCTCGCAGAACAGCAAGAATGACGGACAGTACCCGGGACTGCTTCCGGGCTTTGGACTGTACGGAATGCAGTCTACCCAGAAGACCTATTATACGATACTGATGGAGGATCTGGATACGCTGACAGGGCGGCTTGAGGCGCATGGCATCGAGGGACACCGCGTTCCGAGTGACAATTCCGGATTCTGGGAGATCATTATTTCGATCGTACTGCCGATTCTGCTGATGTGGCTGCTGCTCAGCCTGATGTTCCGCAAGATGGGCGGAGCAGGCGGGCCGATGGGAGTCGGGAAGAACAACGCCAAGGTCTATGTGCAGAAGGAGACGGGAGTTACCTTCAAGGATGTGGCAGGTGAGGATGAGGCGAAGGAGTCTCTGGTGGAGGTTGTCGATTTCCTTCACAATCCGGGAAAGTACTCAAAGATCGGGGCAAAGCTGCCCAAGGGAGCGCTTCTCGTCGGACCTCCCGGAACAGGTAAGACGCTGCTGGCGAAGGCGGTTGCCGGTGAAGCGCATGTTCCCTTTTTCTCGCTGACGGGTTCTGACTTTATTGAGTTGTACGTCGGCGTGGGTGCGAGCCGTGTGCGTGATCTGTTTAAGGAAGCAAACAAGAATGCCCCCTGCATTATCTTTATCGATGAGATTGATGCCATCGGACGAAGCCGTGACTCGAAGTACGGCGGCGGAAACGAGGAGCGGGAGCAGACATTGAACCAGCTGCTGTCTGAGATGGACGGTTTCGATACCTCAAAGGGTATTCTGGTGCTGGGTGCGACGAACCGCCCGGAGATTCTGGACAAGGCACTGCTGCGTCCGGGACGTTTCGACAGACGGATTATCGTGGATAAGCCTGACCTCAAGGGTCGTGTGGAGATATTGAAGGTTCATGCGAAGGATGTCAGAATGGACGAGTCGGTAGATCTGGATGCAATTGCGCTTGCAACCAGCGGTGCGGTCGGCTCCGATCTTGCCAATATGATTAACGAGGCGGCAATCAATGCGGTCAAGGAAGGCAGAGAGTATGTTTGCCAGAAGGATCTGTTTGACGCAGTTGAGGTCGTTCTGGTCGGCAAGGAGAAGAAGGATCGCATCATGAGCAAGGAGGAGAGACGGATTGTCTCCTATCATGAGGTCGGACATGCACTGATCAGTGCGCTCCAGAAAAATTCAGAGCCGGTACAGAAGATCACGATCGTGCCCCGCACAATGGGAGCGCTCGGCTATGTCATGCATGTGCCGGAGGAGGAGAAATACCTGAACACCGAGGCGGAGCTGCGGGATATGCTGGTCAGCCTTGTGGGCGGACGTGCGGCGGAGGAGGTTGTCTTTGACACCGTGACTACAGGTGCGGCGAATGATATTGAGAAGGCGACAGACATCGCCCGCAACATGATTACCCGCTATGGTATGAGTAAGAAGTTCGGACTGGTAGGTCTGGCGACGGTGGAGAGCCAGTACCTTGAGGGCAGGACAGAACTGAATTGCAGTGATAAGACAGCGGCGGAGATTGACGCAGAGGTGGTCGAGATCCTTAAGGAGAGCTACGAGAAGGCACGCGCCATGCTGCGTGAGAACCGCGATGTCATGGATAAGCTCGCGGAGTTCCTGATCGAGAAGGAAACCATTACCGGCAAGGAATTCATGGAAATCTACCGCAGGGAGAAAGGAATCCCGGAGCCGGAAGAGACGAAGGAAGAGAGCGCAGCGGATAAGGCGACTGCTCCGGCAGAAGGAAGTCCTGCGGAGGCGTCTTCAGCAGGAACAGCTGTGCCGACGGAACCGCAGCTTCGTCAGGGCGAGCCCCGGCCTCAAAGTTCTGCATCCCAGAATCCTGCGGGAAATAACCTGAATCCCCCGCAGGCTGGACAGGCTCAGGGACATCCTTCACAGGCTGGACAGGCGGCGCAGGATCGCTCCCCGCAGGCAGATAACAGACCGACAGGCAGATTCTCCAACGGAAAGATAGACTAATTGGATGAGACACATTGCAGGTGCTTGCGCAATGTGTCTCAAATTGTAAAGGGCGGCGAGCGAGGATATAGGAGCAGCGCAGAAATGTTTAACTTTGAAGAGGAATTGAAGAAACTCCCTAAGGAACCGGGAGTCTATATTATGAGGGATGACAAGGATGTCATTCTGTATGTGGGCAAGGCAATCAATCTGCACAACCGCGTGCGCTCCTATTTCAGGGAGAATATCGGCAGAGGCCCGGCGATTGATAAAATGGTGACTCTGATCGCGCGGTTTGAGTACATTGTGACCGATTCGGAGCTTGAGGCTCTTGTTCTGGAAAATAATCTCATTAAGGAGTATTCTCCGAAATATAACACACTTTTGAAGGATGATAAGACCTATCCTTATATTAAGGTAACGGTCGGGGAGGAGTATCCCCGCATCCTTTTTTCGCGTACCATGAAGAAGGACAAATCAAAATACTTTGGTCCCTATACCAGCGCCGCAGCGGTGAAGGACACGATCGAGCTGTTGAACAAGCTGTATTTCTTAAGGACCTGTAACCGCACGCTGCCGAGGGACATTGGATTGGAGCGCCCCTGCCTGAACTATCATATTAAGCAGTGCCTTGCACCATGCCAGGGATATATCAGCAAGGAGCAATACCGGGAGCAGGTCGATCAGGCATTGGATTTTTTGAACGGAAATTACAACAGTATTCTCAAGGATCTTGAGGGCAAGATGCAGGCGGCAGCGGAAAAGCTGGATTTTGAGGCGGCAGCCGGCTACCGGGATCTGTATAATAGCGTCAAGCAGGTCTCCCAGAAGCAGAAGATCACCGACAGTGTCGGCGAGGACAAGGATATTATTGCACTTTATCAGGATGAGGCGGAAGCGGTGGTGCAGGTATTCTTTGTCAGGGATGGAAAGCTGATCGGCAGGGAGCATTACTATATGACACATGTGTCGGGAAGCAAAAAGCCCGAAATTCTGGGAAATTTTGTGAAACAGTTTTATGCGGGAACTCCCTTTATTCCACGGGAGCTGATGCTGCAATATGAGATTGAGGACAGTGAGTTGATCGAGAACTGGCTTTCCGAGCGCAAGGGTGGGCGGGTACATATCCGCGTGCCGAAGATTGGCGCAAAGGAGAAGCTGGTGGAGCTGGCGGCGCAGAACGCAAAGCATACGCTGGAGCAGGATAGAGAGAGACTCAAACGCGAGGAAGGGCGGACGATCGGCGCGGTGAAGGAAATTGCGGCGATTCTCGGGCTGGAGCACATCGAGCGGATGGAGGCATTCGATATCTCCAATATCAACGGCTTTGAAAATGTCGGTTCCATGATCGTCTTTGAAAAGGGAAAGCCCAAGCCGAGTGATTACCGTAAGTTCCGTATCAGAACCGTGTCGGGACCGGACGATTATGCGTGTATGCGGGAGGTACTCACCCGAAGGTTTACGCATGGCATGGAGGAGCGGGCAGAGCTTGAGGAGAAGGATCTGGACAAGAGCTACGGCAGCTTCACAAAATTCCCCGATCTGCTGATGATGGACGGCGGCAGGGGACAGGTGAACATTGCACTTTCTGTGCTGGAGGAGCTGCACATTGACATTCCGGTCTGCGGAATGGTAAAGGATGATAATCACCGAACCAGAGGACTCTATTTTCATAATGTGGAACTGCCGATCGATACACGGTCGGAGGGCTTTAAGCTGATTACCAGAGTACAGGATGAGGCGCACCGCTTCGCCATCGAGTATCACAGGTCGCTCCGCAGCAAGGCACAGGTGAAGTCGGTGCTGGATGACATTCCCGGCGTCGGGCCTGCGAGGCGGAAGGCGTTGATGCGCCATTTTAAATCTATTGAGGACATTAAGAATGCGACGGCGGAGCAGCTTGCGGAGATTCCCGAGCTCAACCGGAGAGCGGCGGAGGACATCTGGCTCTTCTTCCATAAAAAAGCTGACTCAGACGAAAAATAGGGCATACGTTTCCTAAAAAGAAAACTTCACATCCCCACCCCAGTGTGATACAATGAACGCATAAGCGACTCACGCATCCCGACAGGTACCGGCAGCCCCCGAGCTGCTTGCAGAATCGGGGCTGCCGGGATGCGTGAGTCGCTTTACTTAATTAAACAGGAGGAAACATATGGAGCATGTTGCATTGACCCGTCTGATAGACAAGATGAAACTGGTGAACCTGACCCCGGAGATCGAAGTCAAAGGCATCAAGATCAAACAGCCGGATATTAACCGCCCGGCGCTGCAGATGGCAGGGTATCTGAAGCATTTCGATGCGAGCAGACTGCAGGTTATCGGTTTTGTGGAATACAGCTATTTCAGTGATCTGGAGGAGGCGAGAAAGAGGGAAGTCTGCGATGAGATGATGAGCTATAATCTCCCGGCATTTGTCTTCTGCCGTGAACTGCAGCCCGATCCGATCTTTCTGGAGAAAGCGCTTGCACATAGGATTCCCGTGCTCTCGACGAAGAAGACGACTTCCTCCTTTATGGCGGAGGCAATCCGCTGGCTCAACGTAAAGCTCGCTCCCTGCATTTCCGTGCATGGTGTACTGGTGGATGTCTACGGTGAGGGCGTGCTGATTACCGGCGAGAGTGGCATCGGTAAGTCGGAGGCGGCTCTGGAGCTCGTAAAGAGAGGACACCGTCTCGTGACGGATGACGTGGTGGAGATCCGCAAGGTGAGCGATGATACCCTTATCGGTTCCGCTCCGGATGTGACAAAGCACCTGATCGAGCTGCGCGGCATCGGCATCGTGGACATCAAGGCATTGTTCGGTGCATGTTCCGTAAAGGACACCTCCAACATCGACCTCGTAATCCGACTTGAGGACTGGGATAAGGATAAGGAGTACGACAGACTCGGACTTGAGGAGACCTATACGGAGTATCTGGGCAATAAGGTTGTCTGCCACAATATACCGATCCGTCCTGGAAGAAACCTTGCGATCATCTGCGAATCCGCAGCAGTAAACCACCGTCAGAAGAAGATGGGTTACAATGCTGCGCAGGAGCTGTATGCGCGTGTGCAGCAGTCGCTGGCAAGAAGACGCGACGAGGACGAAGACGAATAAGACGATAGATACAATACAAAAATAAAGAGAGGGTATGTTATGAGTAAGTACGCATTTGGAGTTGATGTGGGGGGAACCACAGTAAAGCTCGGTCTGTTTGACAAGGAAGGAAACGTTCTGGACAAGTGGGAGATCCCGACCAACAAGGCGAACAAGGGAGAAGCCATTTTGCCGGATATTGCGAAGAGCATCCTTGCAAAGATGGACGAAAAGGGAATCAAAGAGGAGGAACTGGCGGGCATCGGACTCGGCGCACCGGGAGCAGTGGACGACAACGGCACGCTGGTCGGAGGAGCTGTGAATATCGGTTGGGAACCCTTTAACATACCCGACGCGATTCATGCATATATTAATGTACCGGTAAAGGCTGCCAACGATGCCAATGCGGCGGCATTCGGCGAGATGTGGCAGGGCGGCGGCAAGGGCTATAACAACATGGTTGCTGTCACGCTCGGCACAGGCGTCGGCGGAGGAATCATTATCAACGGCAGACTCTTAAGCGGTGCAACCGGCGCCGGCGGAGAGATCGGTCATATCCATATGAACGATAACGAGACGGAGGAATGCGGATGTAAGAACAAGGGCTGTCTCGAACAGTATGCGTCTGCAACCGGCATTGTGCGTCTGGCGAGAAGACGTCTGGCTGAGGACGATAAGCCGAGCGTGCTCCGCGGCGAGGAACTGTCTGCAAAGGCTGTATTTGATGCAGTTAAGGCGGGCGATGAGGTTGCCATTGAGATTGCAAACCGGTTTGGAGAGTATCTCGGAAAGGGCCTTGCAATCGTGGCAGGAGTTGTAAATCCCGAGATATTTGTCATCGGCGGAGGCGTTTCCAAGGCGGGAGACATTCTGCTTAGTTTTGTGGAGCCTGTATTCCAGAAATATGCGTTCCAGCAGTGCCGCGGTGCGAAGTTTGCACTGGCAAAGCTCGGAAACGATGCGGGAATCTTTGGGGCAGCAGGGTTAATACTCAGATAGGGAAGTAAAATAAATGATCAGTGAAGCAGTCATTCAGGCATTAAGGAAGTTTGTACCGGAAGAGAATATCTGCTTACAGGAGTCAATGGCAAGCCACACCACCTTTCGTATCGGTGGGCTTGCCGATTGCTTTGTGCAGTTGGAAAATACAGAACAGCTGATAAAGGTTCAGAAATATTTGAGCCAGGTGGGCGTACCCTTTTTCGTTCTGGGAAACGGCAGTAATCTGCTTGTCAGTGACGCGGGCTTTCGCGGTGTGATTTTGCAGATCGGCTCTAAAATGAACAGAGTGACAGTCGAGGGTAACGTCATTGTCGCACAGGCAGGGGCATCCATGGCGCAGATCGCACGGACGGCAATGGAGCATGAGCTGACGGGAATGGAATTTGCGTCCGGTATTCCGGGAACAATAGGTGGCGGCGTGGTAATGAATGCCGGAGCCTACGGAGGAGAGCTGAGCCAGATTGTTACACAGGTCAATGTCGTGAACAGCGAGGGCGGGATCATGGAGCTGGACAACGAAACCATGGAGTTTGGCTATCGTACCAGCACGATCAGAAATAATCCTTTTACGGTAACGGAGGTCATTCTCCGGCTGGAAAAGGGAGACAGACAGCAGATCAGGGAAAGAATGGAGGAGCTGGCGGCAAAGCGCCGTGAGAAGCAGCCTCTGGAATACCCCAGCGCGGGAAGCACCTTCAAGAGACCCGCGGGACACTATGCCGGACAGCTGATTATGGAGGCGGGACTCAGAGGCCTCCAGTGCGGCGGTGCGAAGGTTTCCGACAAGCATTGCGGGTTTGTCATCAATACGGGAAATGCAACGGCAGAGGATGTCAGAAAGCTGATCCGGGAAGTGCAGGCGCGGGTCAAGGATCAGTTTAACGTAGATTTGGAGACAGAAGTCCTGTTTCTGGGCTGGGAGAAGAACAGATGAGATTTGTAATTGTGACAGGAATGAGCGGCGGCGGAAAAAGTACTGTTCTGAAGATGCTTGAGGATGCGGGCTTTTATTGCGTGGATAATCTGCCGATTTCGCTGGTGGAGAAATTTGTTGAACTGATTTCAATGCCTAACAGCGAGGTCAGCAAGGTGGTGCTTGGTCTGGATGTACGTTCCGACCAGTCTTTCAAGGATGCGACCAGGGTGCTGGAAACGCTGAAACAGAAGGGCTATCAGTTCGAGATCCTTTTCATGGATGCGGATGAAAAGGTGCTGATCAAGCGCTATAAGGAGACGAGGCGTGTCCATCCGCTTGCGCCGGACGGCAGAGTGGAAGACGGAATCCGCATGGAGCGCAAGGTGCTGGAAAACATCAGAAAGCACGCCGACTATGTGATCGACACGACGAATTTGCTCACAAGGGAATTAAAAGAGGAGCTTCACCGTATTTTTGTGGAGAATGAAGAATATAATAGTCTCATGGTAACGGTGATGTCCTTCGGCTTTAAGTATGGAATACCGGCGGACGCCGATCTGGTGTTTGACGTGAGATTTCTGCCGAATCCCTTCTATATAGATGAGCTGAAGCATAAGACGGGAAATGACAGAGAGGTTCAGGACTATGTCATGAACAACGAGGAATCGACCATCTTCATGGACAAGCTCACCGACATGATACAGTTTCTGATCCCTAACTATGTCAAGGAGGGAAAGTACCGTCTGGTCATTGCCATCGGCTGCACCGGCGGCAAGCACAGAAGCGTTACACTGGCAAATGAGTTATATAAGCGAATGAAGGATGCCGGAAATTACGGAATTAAGCTTTATCACCGGGATGTAGACAGCAGGACGATTTGACACGAGAGGATGCGGACATGTCATTTTCAAGTGAAGTGAAGGAAGAACTGGAGAGGCATATCAGCCCTGCAAGGCACTGCCAGATTGCCGAGCTGTCCGCGATTATGCATTATTGCGGACAATACGGAAGGGATGCTGAGAACCGGTACACCATCGGGTTTCAGACGGAAAATGAGGCAGTTATCAGAAAAGGCTTTACATTATTGAAGAAAACATATAATATAAATGGTGATATTGCCTTGAGCGGGCAGGAAATGCAGTCCATTTTACAGAAGCTCGGGAATCTGGACGAGCCGGTCAACAAGACGGTAATCAAGAATTCCTGCTGTAAAAGGGCATTTTTGCGCGGCGCATTCTTAAGTGTCGGCTCCATGAGTGACCCTGCGAAGGGGTATCATCTGGAGTTTGACTGTACGGATGAGGCGAAGGCGAAGCAGCTGCAGGAGGTGATGGGGGATTTTGATATTGAATCCAAGATCATTCTGCGCAAGAAGTATTATGTGGTCTATCTGAAAGAGGGGGCAGGCATCGTAGATCTGCTGAATGTCTGCGAGGCGCCGGTGTCCCTGATGAATCTGGAAAATCTCCGCATTCTGAAGGAGATGAGAAATTCCGTCAACAGAAGAGTGAACTGTGAGACTGCAAATATTACAAAGACCGTGAATGCCGCTGCCAGACAGGTAGAGGATATAGAATTTTTAAAGCTACATTATGGATTTGAGAACCTCCCTGAAGCTCTTCGGGAGATGGCAGAAGTTCGGCTGGAAAACCCTGATGCACCGTTGAAGGAGTTAGGAGAATGCTTTCATCCACCAATCGGGAAATCAGGTGTCAATCATAGATTGCGCAAATTGAGTGAGCTTGCCGGCAAGGCGAGGGAAAGTTGCGGTTCCAAAAAGAGGAGGACAGATTATGACAAAGAGGAGTATCCGGATTAACCTGGAGAGTGGGCTTGAAGCCAGACCAGTGGCACTGCTTGTACAGGAAGCGAGCAAGTATGAAAGCACGATCTACATTCAGTCGGGCGAGAGAAGAGTGAATGCAAAGAGCATCATGGGTGTGATGAGTCTCGGACTCAACAACGGAGAAGAAATGGATGTTTCCGCAGAGGGTGTTGATGAGCAGGCAGCCGTTGAGGGAATTGAAAAATTCCTGAGTGGAAAAGAAGCGTAACTGAAGGTAAGGCACAGTGGAGGGCGGAATCAGCGATCATTGATTCCGTCCTTTTGAGTTCGCGCATCGTGGGTGCGTATGATTGACAGGTGAGGGAAATGGCGAAAAAACTTCTTTTTGTCTACAATCCAAAGGCAGGAAAAGCACAGATCAGGCTGAAACTGGCGGACATACTTGATATCTTTGCCGCTGCGGATTATGAGATCACGGTAGCACCGACGCGCAGGCGCGGGGATGCAAGGAACATCGTGAGGGAGCGCTCTGAGGAATACGAACTGGTCGTGTGCAGCGGCGGGGATGGGACTCTGGATGAGGTGGTAACGGGCATGATGCAGAGTGGCTTCCGCACGCCCATCGGATATATTCCTGCGGGGAGCACAAACGATTTCGGCGGCAGTCTGGCGCTGCCGAAGAATATGGTGCGCGCCGCGGAGACGGCGGTGTATGGTACAAATTTTCCCTGCGATATAGGTTCCTTCAATAAGGATGTCTTTGTGTACATTGCCGCGTTCGGCCTTTTTACAGAGGTGTCCTATGAGACGGCGCAGGATGTGAAGAATGTGCTGGGACATATGGCGTATCTGCTGGAGGGGATGAAGCGCCTCTCCTCAATCCGGTCGTACCAGATGAAGGTTACGCACGACGGTGAGACGGTGGAGGATGACTTCATTTTCGGGATGATTACAAATTCGGTGTCGGTGGGCGGATTCAAGAACATCACGGGGAAGAATGTCAAGCTCGACGACGGCGTGTTTGAGGTGACGCTGATCAAGAGACCGAAGAACCCGATGGAACTGAACAGCATCATGGTATCTCTTCTGAACAGGGACATTGACAGCAGCTATATGTACTGCTTCCGGACGGCGGCGCTGACGCTGGAATCCGGGGAGCCGGTTGCATGGACGCGCGACGGGGAAAACGGAGGGAGCCATAACCATGTTGAGATCAAGAATCTCTGCAAGGGGATTGATATTAGAGTGAAATTGTGATATATTTAACGAGAACGCAGTTATTCCGTCAATGGGAGACCAAGGCGGGATAATGAAGATAAAAATACAAACGGAGGTAAGTAAACATGTTAGTTTCTGCAACAGAAATGCTCAAAAAGGCAAAAGCAGGCCATTATGCAGTAGGTCAGTTCAACATCAATAACCTTGAGTGGACAAAGGCAGTTCTTCTCACTGCTCAGGAGTTGAATTCTCCCGTTATCCTCGGTGTATCTGAGGGCGCAGGAAAGTACATGACAGGATTTGAGACGGTTGCCGCTATGGTTAAGGCAATGGACAAGTCTCTTGGAATCACTGTTCCCGTTGCTCTGCATCTGGATCATGGTACCTACGGCGGATGCTATAAGTGCATCAAGGCCGGATTTACATCCATTATGTTTGACGGTTCCCACTATGCAATTGAAGAGAACATTGAGAAGACAAAGGAGCTCGTTGCTGTAGCACACGGTCTTGATATGTCCATCGAGGCAGAGGTTGGTTCCATCGGCGGCGAAGAGGATGGCGTTATCGGAATGGGCGAGTGCGCAGATCCGAACGAGTGTAAGGCAATCGCTGATCTCGGCGTTGACATGCTGGCTGCCGGCATTGGAAATATTCACGGCAAGTATCCTGCAAACTGGAAGGGACTGAGCTTTGAGACTCTGGACGCTATCCAGCAGAAGACAGGTGAGATGCCTCTCGTTCTTCACGGCGGCACCGGAATCCCGGCTGACATGATCAAGAAGGCAATCTCTCTCGGCGTTGCAAAGATCAACGTAAACACAGAGTGCCAGCTTTCCTTCGCTGACGCTACCCGTAAGTACATCGAGGCAGGAAAGGATCTGGAAGGCAAGGGCTTCGACCCTCGTAAGCTTCTGGCTCCCGGCTTTGAAGCAATTAAGGCTACTGTTAAGGAAAAGATGGAGCTGTTCGGTTCTGTTGGAAAAGCCTGAGATTTTGACTGTTAAAATAGGCAGACCTCCGTATGGTCTGTCTATTTTTTTCCGGTAAAACGGAGATGTTAGGAGCAGATATGGAATACGGCAACAAGAAGATGCAGGATGAAGAAAAAATGAATGAGGAAATTCAGGATGAAAAGGCACAGGTAGACATGTGGGTGCAGGAAGTCCTGGAGTGGCGCATCAGGGATTATGCGCGTGTGCTGGATAATTGTAGGGAAATTTTGAAATATGCCGGGCAGAAAGATGACAGGAACCTGCTTGGTTTTGCCTACTTTTATATGGCTGAGGCGCATTATGTGCTGAATGAGATTGATGACATGCTGGAGACTCTGGCAAAGGCAGTCAGCTACCTTGATGAGACAGATCAATGGGAGCTGCTGGCAAGAGCCTATAACCTCATGGCAATTACATCTATTAATAAAGGAAATACGCCTGTGGCGATGGATTACTATCTGGCAGGGCTGAAATGCTGCAAGGAACATAATATTCCCAACATTGTGTGCAGCATTATTATCAATCTGGGCTGTCTCTATATGCAGAATGGCATTTATAGTGAGGCACAGCATTATTTTGATGAGGCATATGCGCTGTATAGTCAGGAACTGCCGGGAGAAAAAAATATCGGCAGGCAGATTATGATTTTTACGAATCTTGCCTCATGTTATCTGTTGAGCGGTGACATGGGGAGAGCAAAGGAATATATGGATAAAATCCATGAGGAGTGCGAACCTCATTTTACGGACATGGATTATGTGTACGTCGGATGTCTGAAGGCGAGATATTATCATGCAACCGGGGAATATGAGCTGAGAGATACATGTATAGATGATATTCATAAGCGGATTGACGGCGAGATGCCTATGCTGGATCTTTTTGACGATCTATATGAGCTGTGCAGTCTCTGCCTTGAAATTGGAGAGTATGATGTGTTGTGGTCAGTCATGGAGCGGCTTGAGCCAATTACGCTCCAGGCTAAGATTGCAAATCTGGAAAAGCGGCTTCTGTCGCTGAAGATTCTTTATTATAAAAAATGTGGGAAAGAGCAGGAGTACCTGAAAGCTACAGCCAGATTTTATGAACTGGTTATGGCAATGGAGAGCGAAAATAAGAAAATGATTACGAATATGCTCTATATCAGGACGTCTCTGGAGCAGGCCAGGGAAAGTAAGAAAAAGGTGGAGGAAATCAACGTTCTGCTGACAGAAAAGTCTGAAACTGATCCGCTGACCGGCTTGGGGAATCGGTACCGTCTCACAGAGCATTCACAGAAAATACTAGATGAATGTGCAGAGCAGCATAAACTTTTTGCCATTGAAATTCTGGATATTGACTATTTTAAGGAATACAATGATAATTACGGGCATCAGGCGGGGGATGAATGCATCAGAGCCGTGGCAGGTCTGATCAGGGATATGCAGGATGACAACATTTTCTGTGCAAGATATGGAGGAGATGAATTTATCATTGTATATAATGGATTGGATCGGCAGACGGTGAGTGAAAAAGCGGAGAAGCTCAGGAGGGATGTTATGGGATTGAATATTGAGCATAAATATTCCAGAGCTTGTCCCGTCGTGACGATTTCCCAAGGCATTTGCTATGGAATGCCCATACAGGGGAAGAAAAGCTGGGACTTTCTGCATGTTGCGGATAAATGCTTGTACGATGTCAAAAGGAAAAGGCGAAATGACATCTGCATGGGAGAATTTCTATAAGAGAAGGAGAGAGAGATGGGACAATTATGGTATGAGCATCCGGCGGTGGAATGGGAGGAGGCGCTTCCTGTCGGGAATGGCAGGCTTGGCGCGATGGTGTTCGGCGGAACGGGCACCGAGAGGCTTCAGGTAAATGAGGAGAGCATCTGGTACGGCGGGCAGACGGAGAGAATTAATCCGGATTTTAAGGACAGGCTGCCGCTGATCCGGCAGTATCTCGACGAGGGACAGATCCATAAGGCAGAGGTGCTGATGGATAAGGCGATGACAGGCTGCCCGGACAGCATGCATCCCTATCAGACATTGGGGGACATCCATTTCACCTTTTATGGGATCGATGAGGAAAAGGTGACGGATTACCGGCGCTGGCTTGATCTCGACAGAGCGGTAACAGTCACACAGTTCCGGTGCGGCGACACCCTGTATTGCAGAGAAATCTTTGCATCCAAGCCGGCGGACTGCATTGTCATGCGGTTCACGGCAGAGGGCTCAGGCACGGTGGATTTCACGACGCGGATGCGCCGGGGAAAGTTCTTTGACGGCGTGAAGCGCAGCGGAAACGACAGGATTGAATTATATGGAAACCTCGGCAGAGGCGGCTATGAATTTGCAATGGCATTGTCCGCGCGAACCGTTGGGGAGGGCAGCGTGACCGCACTGGGAGAGAGCCTTGACGTCGCGGGCGCGAAGGAGGCGGTGCTCTGCTTTACAGCGGACACGACCTATCACTATTCGACGGAAAAGCAGGATGAAATACTGCATGAATATGAGACGGCATATCAGAATGTGGATGGAATGAAGGCAAAAAGCCCTGCGGAGGAGCATTTTTTAAGCCTCGTGGAAAGACCGGGTCTCCCGGAGTACCTGCGCATGGAATATCTTCATCAGGCGGCGTTACAGGCGTTTCTCCATGACCGGCTGACAGAGAGATTTGAGGCGGCGCAGAAGCCGTTTGAAAAGCTGCGTCTGGAGCACATCACGGATTATGCTTCGCTGTACAACCGCTTTGCCTTTGAACTGGACGGCGCAGAGGACTATGACTCCTGTCCGACAGATGAGCGTCTGGCGAAGGCGAAGGAGGGAACTGCGGATATCGGGCTGAGTAAGCTGCTGTTTGACTTCGGCAGATACCTGACGATCTCCTGCAGCCGTGCGGACGGACTTCCGGCTACCCTGCAGGGCCTGTGGAACAAGGACTTTACTCCTCCGTGGGACAGCAAATATACAATCAATATCAATGCGGAGATGAACTACTGGCATGTGGAAAGCTGTAACCTGTCGGAATGCCATCTGCCCCTGTTTGACCTGCTGGAAAAGGTGCAGCGGACGGGACGCAGAACTGCACGCGAAATGTACGGCTGCCGGGGCTACGTTGCCCACCATAACACGGACATCCACGGCGATTCCGCGCCGCAGGACATCTGGTATCCCGGCTCTTACTGGACAATGGGAGCGGCATGGCTTGCGACGCATCTCTGGACACACTACCTCTACACGCAGGACAGGGAGTTCCTGGAGAGAGCATTCCCGATGCTTACCGAGGCGGCGCTGTTCTTTGTGGACTTCCTGATCGAGAGAAACGGTTATCTTGTGACAAGCCCGTCTGTCTCGCCGGAAAATTCCTACCGGCTGCCGAACGGGGAGACTGGCTCCTGCTGTGTCGGGGCGACAATGGACAACCAGATACTCCGACATCTTTTCACAGGCTGTCTTGAGGCGTGGGAGGCACTGGGAAAGAAAGCACCGGAGGGCTGCAGCATTCCCGATGTAGACAGCATTCCTGAGCTGATGGAGCAGATTGCGTCCTGCAGGGAGCGCCTGACACCGACAAGGATCAGCGAAAGCGGCAGGATTATGGAGTGGCCCGAGGATTACGAGGAGGTCGAGCCGGGACACAGACATATTTCCCACCTTTACGGTCTGTACCCTGCGGGAGAGATCACGGTTGACGGCACACCGGAGCTGGCGGCTGCGGCGAGAAAGACCTTGGAGTACAGATTATCCCATGGCGGCGGTCATACCGGCTGGAGCCGTGCATGGATTATGAACCATTATGCTAGCCTCTGGGACGGCGAGGAGGCATATGCGAATATTGAGAAGATGCTCGGACAATCAACCTATCCGAATATGTTTGACAGACATCCGCCCTTCCAGATAGACGGAAACTTTGGCGTGTGCGCAGCCATGTGCGGTATGCTCGCGCAGAGCAGCAAGGGCAGACTGATACTGCTTCCGGCACTGCCCTCGAGCTGGGCAAACGGTTCCGTCAGGGGACTGCGGATAGCCGGAAATGCGGAAGTGTATATGACATGGCGCGAAGGAAAGCTTTCTGGGGTGGAGATCCATGCCGACAGCGATTATGAGGCGGATGTCACCTATGGGGAAAAGACCGTCCATGTCACGGTGAAGGCGGGGGAAAGCCTGCTGCTGTTTGCGTAGACTGAGAGAATAGTAATTACAGAAGCTTTGGAGGAGACCAAACAATGCTTGTAGAGAATTTGGGAAGCAATACCTGCGGGTGGACGCTCTATATTGACGGACAGGGGGAAGCGATTCCCGCGGAGGTTCCGGGAAGCGTCTATCATGACCTGCTCAGGGCGGGGAAGATGGAAGATCCGTTTTACCGGGACAATGAGCTGAAAGCGCTGGCGCTGATGGATCATGATTTTACCTATGTGACGAAATTTGAGGTTGCGGAGCAGCTTCGCGCTTGTGAGGAGGTGCTGCTGCGCTTTGACGGAATCGATACGGTTGCGGATATTTTCTTAAATGACAACCGTGTCGCATCCGTTTGCAATATGCACAGAACCTTTGAATATCCGGTAAAAGCGCTTTTGAGGGAGGGCATGAATGAATTGCGCGTGGTTCTGCATTCCCCCACCCGTTACATTCAGGCGGCGTATGAGAACCGGTTTATTGACGGCAGTTCGGATGCCATGAAAGGCTTCTCCTATCTGCGGAAGGCACATTGCATGTTCGGCTGGGACTGGGGGCCGAGACTGCCGGATGCCGGCATCTGGAGAGCGGTAAGCCTTGTCGGTTACGATACGGCAAGACTGGATGGCGTGTATGTCACACAGGAGCACGAGTGTGGAAAAGTGCGTCTGAAGCTGCGGGTCGATGTGGATAAAATCGGCGAGGAGAGAGTCCGTTCCTTCGGAAAAGAGGAGGATGCTGCTAAACTGACAGGACTGTCATGGCGGGCAGTGATCACAGATCCGGACGGAAGGAGGCTTGAAGTTCCGACAGACGGAGGCGAGTTGACGATAGAGCAACCGAAGCTCTGGTGGCCGAGCGGCTACGGTGAGCAGCCGCTCTACAGGGTAGAGGTAGAGCTTTTAAAGGACGGCGCTGTGCTGGACACATGGAACCGCAGAATCGGTCTGCGGATGATTACTGTCCACATCGAGAAGGATGCCTACGGGGAATGCTTCGAGCATGAGATTAACGGTGTCAGAATCTTTGCGATGGGTGCGGATTATATTCCCGAGGACAATATCCTGCCGCGTGTGACGCCGGAGAGAACAAGGGAGCTTCTGATGCAGGCGAAGAACGCCAATTTCAACTGCATCCGCGTCTGGGGCGGCGGCTATTACCCGGGTGACGAGTTCTGGGACATCTGCGACGAACTTGGGCTGATCGTGTGGGAGGACTTTATGTTTGCCTGTGCGGTGTACTATCTCTCGGAGGAGTTTGAGGAGAATATCACGGCTGAGTTCATAGACAATGTGAAGCGCATCCGCCACCATGCGTGTCTGGCGCTGTGGTGCGGAAACAATGAGATGGAATCCTTTGTGGAGAGCGGACTGTGGGTGAGCCGGCAGCAGGAGAGGGCGGATTATATCAAGATGTACGAGTATATTATCCCGAAGGTGTTAAGGCAGTATGACCCCAACACCTTTTACTGGCCGTCCAGCCCGTCGTCAGGGGGAAGCTTTGACAATCCGAATGATCCGAACAGAGGTGACACGCATTACTGGGATGTATGGCATGGGAATAAGCCGTTTACCGAGTACCGGAAATTCTTCTTCCGCTATGTATCTGAGTTTGGTTTCCAGTCGTTCCCGCTGATGAAGACGGTGGAATCCTTCACGGAGCCGGAGGACAGGAACATCTTCTCCTATGTGATGGAGAAGCACCAGCGCAACAGCGCCGCAAACGGCAAGATCATGAATTATCTCGAGCAGACCTATCTGTACCCGGGCTCCTTTGACATTGCGCTGTATGCCTCCCAGCTTTTGCAGGCGGAGGCACTGCGGTACGGAGTGGAGCATTTCCGGCGGAACAGGGGGCGCTGCATGGGCACAATCATCTGGCAGCTGAATGACTGCTGGCCGGTGGCGAGCTGGGCGACGATAGACTACGACGGGCGCTGGAAGGCGGCACATTATTTTGCGAAACGTTTCTTCGCGCCGGTGCTGCTGTCCTGTGAGGAGGAGGGCATCCTTACGCAGGACACGAACCCGAATGCACAGCCATATGAGGTAAAGAAATCGATCAGGCTCAACGTGGCAAATGAGACCTTGCAGGAGAAGCACCTGCATGTGGAATGGAAGCTGCGGGACAATGAGGGAAGAGTGCTCCGGGGAGACAGCGCGGAGCTGACGGTTCCGGCGTTGTCAGCGGTCTGGCTGGATCAGCAGGATTGCGCAGATGCCTCGCTGTATGAGAATTATGTCAGCTATGAATGCAGGGATGAGGCGGGAGAATGCGTATCGTCCGGTACTGTGCTGTTCTGCCCGCCCAAACAGTTCCGCTTCCGGGAGCCGGGGCTGACGGTGAAGGTAGAGGGCGACAGCCTGCTCGTGACTGCCAAGGGCTTTGCAAAGGCGGTGGAAATTCAGAACGAGGCGCAGGATATGCTGCTGTCCGACAACTATTTCGACCTGAATGCGGAGACGAGAAGGGTAAAAATCCTGAAGGGTGAGCCGACAGGTCTGAAGGTGAGAAGTGTATTCGACATCCGATAAAAGCAAAAGAGGAAGGTGTAGCGCTTAGTCTACACCTTCCCTTTTTATGGAATTATGATGCTGGCTTTTGTTTTCATACATATGGCGGTCTGCCGTGCGAAGCCTGCTCTCCAGATCCATGTTGTCCTCGGGGTTGATCTTGACATAGCCGAGACTGAGGCCGAGATGGAAGGGAAGCTGCAGGCGCTTTGACTCGTGGGCGAGCTTGTCAGTGACATTAT
>USGM01000005.1 GCA_900554205.1 uncultured Lachnospiraceae bacterium | reverse complement strand
ACTTAATTTTTATCAGGCGTTTGTTCTATTTATCAAAATTTTGCAGGCAGTAAAATTTATAATATGCTCCTTTACGAACCAAAAGTTCGTCATGCGAACCTTGTTCAACAATTTTACCCTTGTCCATTACCACCAGCGAATCCATTTCTTTTAAGGTGGAAAGACGATGGGCAATAGCAATAACCGTTTTGCCTTTCATCAATTTTTTCAAAGACTTCTGAATATAATTTTCACTTTGACTGTCCAGCGCCGAGGTTGCCTCATCCAAAATCAAAATCGGCGCGTTTTTCAAAATAGCCCGAGCAATCGCAATACGCTGCCGTTCTCCTCCCGACAACAAAACGCCTCGTTCGCCGACTTTACTGTCATAGCCTTCCGGCAACTGTTTTATAAACTCATCGGCAAACGCTTGTTTGGCTGCGGCTTCCACTTCCTCATCGGTTGCGTCCAAGCGGCCATAGCGGATATTCTCGCGCACCGTGTCGGCAAAGAGGAACACATCCTGCTGCACGATGCCGATGGAGCGGCGCAGGGACTCCTGCGTGACGCTGCGCACGTCGTGGCCGTCGACGGTGATCGCGCCGCCGGTCATGGTAAATTGACCACCGTTCACATACACTCCGCCGCCATTGCCCTGGCGTACAAGGCAGCCCTGGATCGCTCCACCGGTCATGTTGAACTTGCTGTTTGCAGCGACGTACACAGCACCGCAGGATATGCCGATGCTGCTTGACGCACCGTAGACATTACAGCCGACGAGGTTGCCGGCAGTCATGGTGAACGTCCCTTCCTCAACATGTATACTGCCGCTCCTACCCTGCGCGTTGCCGGTGATAACGCCGCCCTTGACAGTCTTTGTGCCGCCCGTCTCATCCCATACCCACAGACCGTCACTGTCTGGCGTGAACCTATGCTCCGCCGTGGGATTACTGTCGATTAGGGTCAGGTCTCCACCGCTTTCGACTTTGAAGGAGACACAATTATTCGTAATCTGGCGCAACACATGACCGTTGAGGTCCAAAATGACTGCGCGGGTGACAGACAGATTCTGGCTTATGTCCATGTCCGCGATCAGGCATATCTGCCCCATGGAGGTATCCGCCATAGCATCCTTCAGTTCCTGCTCGTTGGTGACCTCCCGGGTATTGATGATCCAGTGAGCCGTGAGGGTCATATCCTCTGTGACGGGGGTGGTGTAATCCCACGGTGTGCCGTCAGCGGTGCGCCAGCCGTCAAAGCGGTAGCCGGATTTGGCAGGGTCGTCGGGCTTAGTGGCTGTTTTGCCGGAGGTCAGAATCTGCTTGGCGTAGTCGGTGTCGCCGTCCTTGTAGGTCACGGTGAGACCGGAGATCGAAGTCTCAAGAGCATACAACTTGCTGTAAAAGAGACCCCAATCGGCATGGTCAATATCGTTACGAAGTGCCACCAAGTCTCTGAAGATGGTGACACCGGTAAGACCGTCGAGGCAGGTGATAGAAGAATTCTCGGCTGCTTCCACCACACCGTATATCTCGCCGCCGTTGGCGTTCATGGTGGCATTATCTATAAGATTGACACTGTATACGGTGCGGGATTTGATTACACCGCCTGTCATAGTAAACGTACCACCATAAAGGTATACGCCGCCGAAGACAGGATTCCACCCTGCATCTACCAAGATTCCTGAGCAGCCCACGATGCTGCCGCCGTTCATGGTGAACGCGCCGTCTTTCAAGATGTACACACCGCCGCCGATATGTGCTTTACAGCCGACGATATTGCCGCCGTTCATGGTGAACTGACCGCCGCCTTCCATGTACACACCGCCACCGCGCTTGCTAGTGTACGATAATGTGGGGTCGGGATAATAAAGCGTACCCGTACCGCCGGTGATGACACCGCCCTTGACGGTCTCTTTACCGTTTTGTTCATCCAGCACCCACAGGACATCATCACCATTGAACTTATGTTCTGCTTCGGGTCTGCTGTCGATGACGGTCAGATCGCCGCCGGTTACAATCTTGAATACGCTTCCTGCCGTGTTCGTATTAGTATACCGCAGGACATAACCATTCAGATCGAGGGTAACCGGACGGCGGATGGTGAGGGAGCTGCTAATGTCGATGTCCTTCGTCAGCCGGATAACGTCCACCGTATTATCCGCCAGAGCACTCTCCAGCGCGGATGCATTATCAACAGGGAGGTACTGCCAGCCCGCGAGGGTGATGTTCTCCGTCACATCCGTGTCAAAGTTCCATTTCGTGCCGTCAGCCTTGTACCAGCCGTCAAAGGTGTAGCCCGTTTTGGCAGTGGGGTCGGCGGGCTGGGTTGCGCGACTGCCGCTGTTCAAAAACTGCGTGGCGTAGTTCACGCCGTTGAGCTGATACGTCACGGCAACGCCGTTGACGTTGTAATTGTGATTAACGGTAATCTTGCCGTAGAAGACAGTGCTTTGGGGCACACCTTCGTCCACGGAGAACGTTACGTCATTATAAATGTATACATCGCCCTTGACAACGCCGCCGTTGGTCAGGACGGTACAGTTCATCAGGTACATATTCGCCTGAATGTCCGCAGCAGCGCCGATGGTCACCGTGCCGTCACTCTGCGCGTATACAGGCTGCCACTGATCGCTGTTATCTGAAATGATCCTGCCGTTCAGGGTAAGCGGGTCGCCGCTGTAATTGTAATGGTACACTGCTCCGCCCGCGGGGGCAGCACAGTTTCGGATCGTGCCGCCGTTCATGGTGAACTTCCCCTTGTTGCAGACGCCGCCCCCGCTGCCCGCGCCGCGGGACACACAATCCTGGATCGTACCGCTGTTCATGATGAATGTGCCTTTTTCAGCGACGTACACGCCGCCACCGTCTCTGCTCTGAGCGGCGCAGCCGACGACGTTGCCGCCATTCATCTCAAATACGCCGCCTCCGTCCACTTTCACACCGCCGCCTTCCGCACTGGAGCTGCCGCAGCCCACGATGTTGCCGCCGTTCATAGTCAGCCTGCCGCCGTCGCGCACTTTCACGCCGCCACCGCCGTCTATGTCGTAGCCACCGGTGATAGCGCCGCCGTGGACGGTTTTGTCCTCGTCGCCGCGCTGGTCATCCCAATTCCAAACACCGTAACTGTAGCTATTGTTGACCCAGAATTTATGCTTCTCCGTGGGTCTGCTGTCGGTGACAAACATGTGACCGCCATCCTTAATTTCAAATACGCTGCGACCGCTGCCCTGCAGTACATAGCCGTTGAGGTCGAGGGTGACTTCGCGGACAACGGTCAGAGTTACACCACCACCCAGAGAAATGTTCGCATTCAGCTCGACAATGTCCACGGTGGGATCTGCAAGCGCGGCGACAAGCTCATTCTCTGTGCCAACGCTCGCCGTCTGCGAGGCGGTGCCCTTGGCATTTGTTGACGAGAGCATTTCGGCTGTGAGCGTTTCCCCGTTCTGACTCACCGATTCCACTCCTTCGGTATACTCGCCCCCGCCGGGCTGGGTCACTGTCTCAGTTGTCGAAGACCCTTCCCGGCTTTCAATGGTATACTCCGCATCGCCCTCTTCCGCCTGCGCCGCAACCGGCACAAGGCATACCACCATAATTAAGGCTAGCAGGATACTTAGAATTCGCTTTTTCACTCTTTCTTACCTCCGTTCTGATATTGTGAGCGGTATTTATCAGCAAACAGGCTAACTCCCTGTTTCAAGACCTCCATCTGGCTTTTGAGATAATACTCATCCTCAAACATGGCGTAATGTACGCAGGCGCGGACAAAAATGAATATCAGAGAGGTTATTACGTTGTAAGGTATGCCAATCTTCGGTTCAAGCTGTTTTGCGTATTTGGTATATCTCTCATTGACACCCTCAAAGAATTTTTTGCCGTGCTCGATATACTTCGGGTGTGTGTATACCTGATACATCAGCCGATATTTCTTTCCGTGCTCCCGCGCCGTCCAATATGGCACCTCCGCCACAAATCGTGCAACATCATTCAGGTCAGTCGGGGCTTTCGCCATAAATTCATCCTCTACCTTTGCCATGCAATGGGCGGTGGACTGGATGATCAGATCATCGAGATTCTTAAAGTACAGATAGAAATTTCCCGGGGCACAGCCGCACGCCTGTGACAACGCTTTCATGCCTGTTCCGGTCAGTCCGTTTTCGGCATAGCATTCAAAGCATTTCTCCATCCATTCTATCTTTTTTGCGTCATGCTGTTCCTGTCTGTGGTTCGTCAATCTTTTATCTCCTTTTTAAAAATGAATATTCATTCACACTTCGATTATGTCATAGTTCTAAAGGAAAAGCAATAGATGGATCAAAAAAGGAGCGAATCCGAAGACTCACTCCTCACGCCCTTACTGCCCAGCGCAGCTTTGTCGATCTCGCCCTGCCGTTCTGCGCGCATTCCTCTGCGGAGGGGCGGATGACATCCCTCGCCGCGTCTGCGTAAACGCCTTCGCGGAGCCCTTCCTTGAATGCCCTTTTGACAAGCTTGTCCTCCCCGGAATGGAAGGTCAGGATTGCGACCCTTCCGCCCGGCTTCAGCGCGCCCGGCAGCTTCTCGAGAAACTCATAGAGCACCTCGAACTCATTGTTGACATCAATGCGCAATGCCTGAAAGACGCGCTGGCAGGTCTTCTTCACCGTGTCCTTCTTTTCCTTTTCCGGCAGGAAATCCAGTGCTTCCGCTATCACCTCATACAGCTTCCGCGTGGTATCGATCCGCTGTCCGCGGCGTATTTTTCCCGTGATCGCCAGCGCCAGCTTCTCCGCATAAGGCTCGTCCGAATTTTCCACGAGCATACCCGCAAGCTCCTCCGCCGAAATACTGTCGAGGCGCTGCGCCGCGCTGATGCCCGCCTCCGGGTTCAGCCGCAGATCCAGCGGCCCATCATTCTTATAGGAAAAGCCCCTGTCCGGGTCGTCAATCTGCATGGAAGAGACACCGAGGTCTGCCAGAATGAAGTCAAAGCCCCTCGCCTCCCGCGCGATCTCGTCTATCGTGCAGAAATTCTGTAGTTTAATTGTCAGTATGTCCTCCCCGAAGCCTGCGGCAGCAAGCCGCTTCCGCGTCTTCTCGGACTCGATGGGATCAACATCCGTCGCATACATATGCCCCTGTCCCCCGAGACATTCCAGCATGGCTTTCGTGTGCCCGCCATAGCCTAACGTCGCGTCAAAGCCGGTCTCGCCCGGCCGGATTTTCAGGATGTCCAGAATTTCCCTGACCATAATGGAAATGTGCATTCCCGCCGGTGTGCTGCCCTTTTTCATGACATGCTCCACGGTGTCCGAATACCTTTCGGGGTTCAGCTCCTTGTATTTCTCTTTGAAATTTCTGGGATATTTGCCGGAGTAATGTACCCGGCGCTTATGATTTTCTTCCTGCGGCATAATTTTTCCTTTTTCTTTCACTTTTTCTCGATTGTAGCACAGGTTTTGTGTTATAATCAACTACGGCGCACAGAAAGATAGCCGGTATACCGGCGGAATGTGAGGAAAAAATGCTCATTCAGGAAATACGCACGATTGATGAGCTGCTTCATTTTATGAACGGTCTCTATGAAAAACACGGCAGACGCCTGTGGTATCGCGGAGAGGAGGACGCGGCGCTGACGCTGATCCCCTCGATCCAGAGAAGCCAGAAGCGTCTGGATGTGGAAAGATATATTACAAACGATTTTTACACCCGCGCAAGGCAGATCACGGACAATCCCCCCGCAAAACATAATTACGCCGCATGGGTATCGCTCATGCAGCATTACGGTCTTCCGACGAGGATGCTGGACTGGAGCGAGTCGCCCCTGATTGCCGCCTTCTTCGCAACGGAAACTTACCAAACGACCTCGGAGAAGGATGCCGGTATCTGGGTTCTTGCACCCGATCTGCTGAACGAAAAGGAGGGCTTCGGCCGCTGCATCTACCCGATCGATGCGGACACGACGCAGGAAATGCTGCTGCCCGCCTTTAAACATAATCACCACAACCCTGAGCTTGTGGACAAGATCCTTGCCTGCAGCTCCACGGAGAACAACCTGCGCATGTATTCGCAGCACTCCAATTTCACCGTCCACAACTCCCTGCAGCGTCTGGACGAAATCTGCGACGAAAACATGCTGTACAAGATCATCATCCCGAGCTACCGGAAGAAATATTTCATCGAGAGCCTGCGTGCCTTCGGTATCACGGAGAGCTTTGTATATCCCGATCTCGACCATATTTCCAGCGACCTGCGGGAGTCCTACGGCATCTGATTGCCGTAACGAATGCTGAACTCTATAGGGCTTTTGCCCCCCAACATAACATACCGCCGGACAGGCAGAAGGTGAGGAGCCATGAAAATTGTATTGGAACATCTGACAAAGAAATTTCCCAGCCGCAACAAGAAGGATCGCAGCGAAGTGACTGCCGTGGGCGATTTTAACTTTGAAATCCCCGACGGCAAGCTGATCGGGCTTCTGGGACCCTCCGGCTGCGGCAAGAGCACGACCCTGAACCTGATCTGCGGACTGTTAAAGCCCACAGAGGGCAGAATCCTCTTCGGCGAGGATGATGTCACCATGCTTCCCCCCGAGAACAGGGGCGTCGGTCTGGTATTCCAGAATTATGCGCTCTACCCGCATCTCACCGTGGAAAAAAATATCCAGTTCCCGCTGGAAAATCTGCGCGGCGCGGAAAAGCTCTCCAAGGAAGAAATGAAAAAGCGTGTCTATGAGGCTGCGAAGCTTGTCCAGCTCGACGGTCTGATGGAGCGCAAGCCGAACGAACTCTCCGGCGGCCAGCAGCAGCGTGTAGCCATCGCCAGAGCGCTGGTAAAGACACCGAAGGTACTCCTTCTGGACGAGCCCCTCTCCAACCTTGACGCAAGACTGCGCCTGCAGACCCGTGAGGAAATCCGCCGTATCCAGCGTGAAACCATGGTGACGACGATCTTTGTCACACACGATCAGGATGAGGCAATGAGCATTTCCGACCTGATTGTCGTCATGAAGGACGGCTATGTCCAGCAGCTCGGCAAGCCGCAGGATGTCTATGACGATCCTGTAAATCTCTTCGTTGCGAAGTTCCTCGGCACTCCGCCCATCAACGTATTTGAGGGACAGGTAAAGTCCGGTAAGCTCTATCTCGGCGAGAATGCGGTTCTCGATGCCAAGGGCGTGCCCGATCAGGAGGTCTATGTCGGCATCCGTCCCGAGGGCTTCATTCTAAAAGAGGACGGCCCTCTCTGCTGCGCACTGAACCGGCTGGAGGTCATGGGAAGAGATGTCAGCGTTGTCTCCACGCATCCCTGCTCCCAGAACCTCACGATCCGCTCCATCATTGCCGCGGAAAATTCGGTAAACACTGCCTCCGCCACTGTCAGGTTCGCATTGAAGCCGCGGAAGGTATTCCTATTTAATAAGGAAACGGAAGAGAGAATCCATTTTGACATATAGCCTGCATCTCTCAAATTACAGAAAGGCATGGAAATAAGCATGGAAAAACATAATTTCAAGGTATGGCTCTACCTGCTGCCCGCGTTCCTTTTTCTGGGCGTATTCATGATCTATCCGCTGATTGATGTATTTGTCTATTCCTTTGAGGAGGGCTATAACTCAGCGTCACAGACCTTTTTCGGCGTAGGCGGTTACAATTACTCCTATGTGCTGCACGACCCATATTTCCTTCAGGCTGTGAAAAACACGTTTATTCTGGTCATTATCACCGTTCCGGTGTCCACACTCCTCGCGCTGCTCATCTCCGTCGGCTTAAGCTCGATCAAGCCCCTGCGGGAGCTGTACCAGACGATCTACTTCCTGCCCTATGTCACAAACACGCTGGCGGTAGGTCTGGTGTTTATGATCTTGTTCAAAAAAACTGCCTATTCCGACGGTCTGGTCAACCTTCTGATCTCCCTCTTCGGCGGCAGCTCCGTTGACTTCATAGACGGTCCCTACTGGGCAAAGCTCTTCGTGCTCTGCTTCTATACGATCTGGGTCGTTATGCCCTTTAAGATCCTGATTCTGACGAGCGCGCTTGCCAGCGTCAACCAGATTTACTACAACGCCGCGAGAGTAGACGGAACCTCACGCTTCCGCATTTTCCGAAAGATTACGGTTCCCATGATCTCTCCCATGATCTTCTATCTGATTATCACCGGCTTTATCGGCGCGTTCAAGGCGTACAGCGATGCGGTCGCCCTGTTCGGCACCGACCTGAATGCGGCAGAGATGAACACCATTGTAGGCTATGTATATGATATGCTGTACGGCGACAGCGGCGGTTATCCGTCCTACGCTTCCGCCGCGGCGATCATTCTGTTCGCCATTGTGCTCACCATCACCTGCATCAATCTGCTGGTATCAAAGAAACATGTTCACTACGCATAAGAGGATCGAAACCATGAGCAATCAGACTGATTATGATAAAATTTCCAAAAATGCCAAGACCAGAAAGACCGTTGGAAATATCGTGCTGTATTTCCTGTTGTCCCTCTGGGCGATCATCGTCCTGTTTCCCTTCTACTGGATGGTGCTGACCTCCGTGAAAAGCTACGGCTCGTACAACTCCGAGAAGATCCCATCCTTTTTCACGCTTTCACCGACCCTGCAGAACTATGTTGACGCTTTTACAACGGTCTCCCTCGGCAAGTATCTGCTGAACACGCTGATCTTCACCGTCATCACGACAGCAATCATGCTGGTCGTCATCACGCTCGCCGCATTCGCCTTTGCGCGGCTGGAGTTTAAGGGCAGAGATGCTGTATTCACGCTGTTCCTCTCCCTGATGATGATCCCGAATGAGCTTGTTGTCATCACAAACTTTGCCACGATCACGAATCTCGGACTGCGCAACACCTTCACCGGTCTGATCCTGCCGTCCGTGACCTCCGTGTTTTATATCTACCTGCTGCGCGAGAATTTCGCTCAGGTTCCGGACGAGCTGTACTATGCGGCGAAGGTAGACGGCACATCTGACCTGCGCTATCTGCGAAAGGTCATGATCCCGATCTGCAGGCCCACACTGATTACGATCGTCATCCTGAAGGTAATCGAGTGCTGGAACTCCTATGTCTGGCCCAGACTGATCACCGACGATCCGAACTACTTCCTGGTTTCCAACGGCATTCAGGAGATCCGCGAGAACGGCTTCGGGCGTGAAAATATCCCCGCCATGATGGCAGCGGTCGTCGTCATCTCCCTTCCCCTGATTATTCTCTTCCTCATCTTCCGCAAGAAGATCATGGCAGGAGTCGCAAGAGGAGGTACAAAAGGATGAGCCGTTTCAAGAACACCATACTTACTTTGAAAAAGACACTCAGGGCTTCCCTGCTGGCGGGCTTCTGTCTCTTCGGACTCACCGCCTGTCACGGCTCCAAGGAACAGGCAAGCTTCGCCATTCCCGAGAGCTTTGACACCTCGCGGAATTATGAGATCACGTTCTGGGCAAAGAATGACACGAACAAGCGCCAGACCGACATCTATAAGAAAGCCATCGAGGATTTTGAAAATATCTACCCGAACATCACTGTGAACCTGCGCCTGTATACCGATTACGGCAAAATTTACAATGATGTCATTACGAACATTGCGACGAACACCACCCCGAACGTCTGCATCACCTACCCCGATCACATTGCGACCTACCTCACCGGCACGAATGTGGTCGTACCGCTCGACGAGCTGTTCACGGATGCAAATTACGGTCTCGGCGGCAGTGAGGTGCTGTTTGACTCTCCCTCAAGGGACGAGATCATCCCGCAGTTTCTGGAAGAGTGCTCCTTTGCGGGCCATTACTATGCCGTTCCTTTCATGCGCTCCACCGAGGCATGTTATGTAAACAAGACCTATGTGGAGGCGCTCGGCTATACCCTGCCGGAGACGCTTACATGGGATTTCATTTGGGAGGTTTCCGATGCCGCCACAGCCAAGGATGCCGACGGCAATTACCTTGTCAACGGTCAGAGCGTGCTGATTCCGTTCATCTATAAGTCCACGGACAACATGATGATACAGATGCTGAATCAAAGGGATGCCGGATATTCCACCTCCGCCGGTGAAATCAAGATCTTTAATGACACGACGCGGGAGCTGCTCTACACGGTTGCCGATCATGTGAAGACCGGAGCCTTTTCGACCTTCAAGATTTCCAGCTATCCTGCAAATTTCCTGAATGCCGGACAGTGTATCTTTGCAATTGATTCCACGGCGGGCGCGACATGGATGGGCACAAACGCTCCGCTCTCCGACATCAGCGAGGATGTGCTGGTAGACTTCGACACCGAGGTCATGATGATCCCGCAGTTCGACCCGGAACATCCGCAGATGATCTCGCAGGGACCTTCGGTCTGCGTCTTCAACAAGACCGACTCGCAGGAGGTTCTGGCATCGTGGCTCTTTGCGCAGTACCTGCTCACAAATGATGTGCAGATCGCCTACTCAGAGACAGAGGGGTATGTTCCCGTCACGGCAAAGGCGCAGAACTCCGCAGAATATCAGGATTACCTTTCCCGCGCCGGAGAGGACAACAATAATTACTATGATGTCAAGATCAAGGCGTCAAAGCTCCTTCTGGATAATGTGGGAAACACCTTTGTCACTCCCGTTTTCAACGGCTCCGCCTCCCTGCGCGATGCGTCAGGGCAGATGATCGAAAATGTCGCAAAGTCCATCCGCCGCAAGGAAACGGTCGATGATGCCTACCTCGACAAGCTGTTTGAGGACGTAAGCTCACTGTACCGGCTGGATCAGATACAGGCCTCCGCCGCCGGCAAAAGAGAGCTCGGCCCTCTTCCCGCCACTGCCACCGCCCTGCTGTCTGCTCTCGGTATTGCCTGGATATTAATTATCGCTTATGTATGTCGGGAGTTGGTAAAAAAGAGAAAAAGCCGTCATAATGCCAATTGATTTCTGTCAATTTTAAGGTATAATTACAGTGTCGTAAAAATCTTTTTAGAAAAGAGGAGTGTTTTATTATGAAAAAAGGTTTGGTAATGGCTTTATCCCTGACACTTGTGCTTTCGTTTGCCGCTTGCGGAAACAACGGCACGACTGACTCCAGCGCTTCTTCCGAGGAGGTTTCCTCCGTTGCTTCCGAGAGCAAGGACGATGCAAGCGTTGAATCCACAGAAGAGGTTTCCAGCGAAGCTGAGAACAACGATGTTGCCGGCGAGACAGTTATGTCCTATGCTGACTATGTTGCAGCAGAGCTTGAGTCTCCTGTTGTCATCGAGGCATATGTTCAGGCACATCAGTCCTGGTGGGACAACAAGATCACCGTTTACGCCGCTGACGAGGACGGTGCATACTTCATCTACAACATGACCTGTTCCGAAGAGGACAGCGCAAAGCTGGTTCCCGGAACAAAGATCAAGGTTACCGGTTACAAGACCGAGTGGTCCGGCGAGGTTGAGATCGCAGAGGGCGCTACTTTCGAGATCGAGGATGGCAGCTACATCGCAGAGGCAACCGACGTTACTGATCTGCTTGGCACTGACGATCTGATCAACTATCAGAACCAGTTCGTTTCCTTCAAGGGAATGACTGTTGAGGAGTCCGAGGGCGGCGCTGCTTTCCTGTACAACTGGGATGGTTCCGGTTCTGCTGATTCCAACAGCGATCTGTACTTCAACGTTTCCCTGAACGGACAGACCTACACCTTCACCGTTGAGTCTTATCTCTGCGACAACACCACTGACGTTTACAAGACTGTTGAAGGTCTTAAGGTTGGCGATGTCATCGACATGGAGGGCTTCCTTTACTGGTACAACGGTGTAAACCCTCACATCACAAACGTGACTGTAAAGTAAGTTTTATTGACAAAAGAGTGTGCTATGCGCACATTAAGGTGTTCCCCGAAAGTCTGACTTTTGGGGAGACACCCATTTTTTTGACACTATTTAAAACTGAAAGGAACTGAAATCATGAAGAATAAATCATTACGCTGTGCAGCGCTGTTAGTTGCCGCTATATCCCTTGCAGGATGCGGTAAGGCGAGTAATGATGGCACGAACGTGTCTGAACCGGTATCTGAACCGGTGTCCGAATCCGCCTCTGAGGCTACAAATTCCAGCGAGGAAACAACGGCTGCTGCCGAGAAGGATTGGATCAACGAAATATATTATTGGGAGAATGGTTACATAACATCCGATTCCAGAGACCAGGCGATATACAGCGAATCAGAGTCCCAGTGGGACGGCAGATTCCATGTCCGGGATCTCGTTTTTTACCCCGGTATGACAATGGGCGATATTATGGATCAGGGATGTACAATCGTTCTGAAATGTACCAGCAACAACAAGGGCAGCGCGTGGTATCATGCGGACGGCACACCTTATTCGGACGCCTATTTAGTCGTGGACAATACAACCGGTTTCCAGCTGACCGATGACGATGTTTTGTACGGTTTGGGAAACTTTGCTGTCGAGGATGCGTCGTCAGAGGATATTGTATTGGGTGACACTATCGCCCTTCATGCAAATGCCTTAGATGATACAAAAGCAGATCTGGAAGGCTATTTTTCCATCGTTGCAAATGATGAGAGGGAAATACTCGGCGGTATGTCCTTGCAGTGTCCCCTTAGCTTTTTCTTTAATGTTACCTCCGAGGACACAGGAACACCGCTTCGGGACATAAAGCTTAGCGGAATCACCGATCGGGTATATCTTCCCGAACAAGTTAATTCGAGCGCAACTCCCATGACAGCAGTCGCCGATTTCTTCGGTAACGCACTTGTTGTCAACAAGGAAGACCCGGTGGATTCGTTTCCATCCTACCCCATCAGATACGGTGAGCAGGTCGGCCTGGTATCCATGGACACATACACTACCGTAGAGTATGTCTGCCTGTATACCGATCTGGACACGATGAAACCAAGAGCTGAAATGCGGGAAATATTTGAGCAGAACTAATCTATAAAAAATCTCCATCCACCCATGCATCTGTTTAAAAGAAACAATGAAAGGATGGTAATTGACATCTCTGCATATTTCCCTTATAATTAACATAAGATAAAAATCAACAATGGTTGATTTAGGGCTGGTCGAAAGACCCTGGTCCACCGAGCGGCGGGGAATTTCCCCGCCATTTTCATACTCTAAATTATTACAAAAGGATGATGATATGTCAGAAAAATACTTAGCGTATTCATAGACGAATCCGGAGACTTTGGACCTTATGAAATCCACGCTCCCTACTACTTGGTTTCTATGATATTCCACAATCAATCTACTGATATTTCTGAAAACATAAAAGTTTTCGATGCTCATTTATCCAACTTAGGCTACCAGCATCACGCTATCCATACCGGTCCACTGATAAGACGTGAATCCGTATATGCTAACGATTTCGTGGAGGAACGAAAACGCCTATTCAATGCCTTGTTCAACTTTGCTCGTAAACTTGACTTTCAATATTCCTGCATCAAAATAAAGAAAAGTGAATGCCCAGATGTCATAACAATGACTTCAAAAGTATCTAACATTCTGGCTGATATACTCCGAAGCAATGAAGGCTTTTGGAATAGCTTTGACAAAGTTATTGTCTACTATGACAACGGCCAAATTGAACTCACCAAAATTCTTACATCAGTATTCAGTACATTATATACCCATATGGAATTTCGCAAAGTGAAGCCTGTGGATTATAAATTATTCCAAATTGCTGACCTTATTTGTACAATGGAACTTTTAGCCGAAAAAGCAGATAATAATTCATTTACCCATTCTGAAATGGATTTCTTTAATAATATCAGAGATTTCAAAAAGAACTATTTGAAACATATAAAAAAGAAACTACTATAAGAATCTCGCTATTTTTCCAGCTTTTCAAGGTACAAAAAGGCCTCCCGATTTCTCGGCAAGCCCCATAAAATCTAACTTTTCAGAGACGCCATTCCGGAGCCGGAACACCCTGCGCCGTATTACAGCGCTGCAAACAACCTTGTTCCCTTCCTCTTCAGCCACGAGTAAAGTGCTGCTGCCAGAGCAGCTGTAATCACTGCACAAGCCAACAGATAAACAGAAGTGCTCATAAACTTTCTCACTGCAAAGTAAAGTCCAATCAATATCATCTCATATGCCCAGCCGCCAAAGAGTGCGATCATGATATTTCCGCTCTGCTTGATCGGCGCGGTCTCATTCGTCCATGTCAGATTCGGCATCTTCACGCCAAGGCTGAGTCCGAAGCATGCTGACAATACGGTATTCAGCAGAACTACAAGAACAGACAGCAGCTTTGTGCCAATACTGCACGGCAGAATCGCCACGGCGCAGACTGCACAGAATGCCGCCGGAATCGCTGTCAGAAGTATCTGCACAGAAAGCTTTGCTCTCAGCACCTGCCACGGTGTAACGGGCAGAGACTGCACCAACCAGAGGTTCTTTCCCTCAAGGGAGATGGACGGCGTTGCCATATCGTTCATCGCCGCCACCAGACAGACTCCCATACAAAGTATCACAGGAATTGCACCGGAGTACTCTCCTATCATCTCATACATCGGTGCAATAAGGTCTCCACCCTTAACCAGAAGGAAAATGCCGAGCGCCGGGAGCAGAATGGTTCCCAGTCCGCAGTTCAGCATATAGTTGGCGCTTGAGGTAAACCGCGCGAATTCCTTCTCCAACAGGGCAGCACGGACATTTTTGACCTTCACCGCCGTCTCCTTATATTTTACCCTCTTAGCACTGCCCGTAGCGGTTGCCAGCTTAATAAAGCTACGCGAAATCAGATACCATACCAGTGCGAAGCACGCTGCAACAAACACCGTCAACAACAGCATAGCAAGCGGTTCCCCCGTTCCGGCAGCCCCGAACAGATAGAGCGGATATGCCGCCCCCTTAATCTTCGCTCCGTAGATCATGACATTCTGAACCAGATCCTGAATCATTTCCTGCGCCCTAAAATAGAAGAAATAGTAAGCTCCAAGAAAAGCTAAAGAAACAATAACCGTAATAAAGCTCTTATGCTTCAGCTTCTGGCTGATCTTTGCAATCACCCAGCCCAGAAGGCAGGACAGAACAAGAACAAATACCGAAATCAAAAATGTCAGCAGAATCGGTCCCACCAGTGTTCCGACGGAAAACGGCGTTGTAACCCAGTACACAATGTCAGCCGGCACAATCACCACCGCTGAATACATCAAGCCCATCAGATACACACTTATCAGACGCGAAATCATGATATACCGCACCGGGATCGGCAGGGAGAACAGCAGATCATTATCCTTTGACAGATATAAACCCGCATAGGTATTAAAGACGCTGCCGAAGGTTCCGAGTAAGATCGCCAGCAGTCCCATCAGCGCAAAATACAGCCACCCCATTCCGGCAGCCGTAAACGCCCCGCAGATTGCCACTGACAAAAACGTAAACATGCCTCCCAGCACACCCACCATGATCAGCACATACAGTAGAATGTACATCACGGTCGAGGCAGTAGATCTTTTTTTATTCTTTTTTTCATCATAAAAATAGCTGCGGAAAATTTCCTGCATCTGCTTTTTTACCAATGTTTTCAGCATTACTTTTCCTCCAGTTCGAGGAATACTTCCTCGAGAGAATCATCACCCTTGACTTCCTCCATGGTGCCGTAGCGGATCAGCTTGCCGCCCTTGATGATTGCAACCTTGTCGCAAAGCTTCTCTGCCACCTCAAGCACATGTGTCGAGAAGAAGATCGCTCCGCCCTCGTCACAGATTTCGCGCATCATGCCCTTTAAAATGTGCGCCGCCTTCGGGTCAAGCCCAACAAACGGCTCATCCATGATGATGAGCTTCGGCTGATGAATCCACGCGGAGATGATCGCCAGCTTCTGCTTCATACCATGGGAATAAGCAGCGATAGGCTGAGCCAGATCGTCCGTCAGTTCAAACAGATCTGCGTATTTACGGATGCGCTCCTGACGCTGTGCGGCATCCACTCCGAATACATCCGCAATGAAATTCAGATATTTGATACCGGTCATAAAGTCATAAAGATCCGGGTTGTCCGGAATATAGGCAAGCTGCTTCTTGCAGGCGAGCGAATCGTCCTTGATCGACTTGCCGCCGATCGTAATCTCTCCCTCGTCAAACTGCTGGATGCCGACCACTGATTTCAGGGTTGTCGTCTTACCGGCTCCGTTGTGACCGATAAAACCATATATTTCACCGGGTACAATATGTAAGCTAAGATCATCCACCGCTTTTTTATCACCGTATTTTTTCGTTAAATGTTGAATATTCAGCATATTTTTCCTCATTTCTGCGCACGCTCTTTGCGCATATCGAGTTTGTGTCAAGTGCGCGCTGGCACAACCTCGTTCTCCTTCTTCACATCGTTTGTTGTGTAACATTAGTTATTATAGTGTCAAAAATTTTGCCTGTCAAGAGGCGAACCTGCCACAAGGTAAAGCAAGTTGCAGAATAGCACACTTAAGTTACCTTTTTACCGGATGCCGGATAACGGTTTTCAGGCGTTCCGGTGCAACCCTTCTCGCATCCGATAGATAAATCTCATGATGCCTTCTGCTGTCCGTGAAGTCGTTCACATATCCGTTTTCCAGAAGGAACGCATCCATCCTCGCGCAAGTCGCCGGTTCCTCATCATACGCTCCGATATGCATGCATTGTACGCATATCCCCTCCTCAATAGTCAGAAACTCCGCCTTTGAAAAATCCTTCTTCTTTTTAGCAGAGCACTCCTGTACTGCCCACTGAAAATCCGCTTCTGTCACAAAGTCCGGCAGCCGGATCACGGAAATCCATTGAAACGCTTCCTTTTTCCCGTAATCAATGCCCTCGATGCCATCCTGCCACCAGAAGCCCTCCAGCGGTGGAACAACATAGTCAAAGTACCCCTCAATCCGGTGGTCGCCCATCTTACTCATCTTGATCGTAAAGGCAATCCCATAGAGAAGCTCCATCGCTTTCTTATACTCCCCGTCCTCGTCGTTCGGATTGCCGCTTCCGCGCACAGCGATATAATTCATTTTCGGCACTGTCACAAGCTCCGGCTTTTGCTTCGGCATGTAAAATTCCTTATATTCCTTTTTGTAGTCGAATGCCATGTTGATTCCTCCTGTTCTGTCGTCTCAGGAGCGATAGCTCTCCGCCATCGCTTCCGCTATTTTTCGGAGTTCCTCACGTATGTCCTCCGGCTCCAGAAGCACAGCACCGCTGCCGAAGGTCAGCATCCAGCTGATCAGGTTTTCCTTATTCGTATAGTCGGCCTGAAACAACAGTCTTCCGTCCGGCTGCACCTCGAAGCAGTGCGGGCCGAACTCCTCCACCAGTCTCCACTTCATTGCAGGGTCGATCAGTGCTTTTACCGCGATTCCTCCCGGAAAGATCTGTTCGTGCTGCAAATCGGGATAAGGAACGTCTCTTGTCTGAAAATGCTCCTCTGCCGCAGTCAGGCAATCCAGTCTGTTCAGCTTGAAAAGGCGGAACGCCTTCCTCTCCGTACACCAGCCCCAGAGGTACCAGCTCGACCAGCGGAACACCAGATAGTACGGCTCCACTGTGCGGGTGCTCTCCCCGCCCGGCGCGTAGTACCGAAAGCAGACCAGCCGTCTCTCCTCGATCGCTGTCTGAAGCAGTTCGATCTTTGGTGCCAGTGAATCCTTGTACCACGAGGACAGGTCTATCAGAATAGAATCCTTTCCGCTGACAAAGTTCGACGAACCCGCCTGCAGCCTTTCCATGAGCTGTGCACAATAGCTGTTCCCGCTCACACTGTCAAGGCTTCGCAGCCCTGCAAGGATCACCTGCATATCACGGGAGGTCAGCAGCGTCCTGTCAATCTTATAATCCTCCATGATGCGGATACCGCCTCCCACTCCCTGCATGGTGGCAATGGGGATGCCCGCCTTGCAGAGATCTTCAATATCCCTGTTGATCGTCCGTCTGGAAACCTCAAACCGCTCCGCCAGCTCCGGCGCAGTCACCATATCCTGTTGTAAGAGAACCGCAAGAATCCCAATCAGTCTGTCTATCTTCATATGAACTCCATGAATCAACCATAGCAGAGCAAACACGACAGCTATCTGACATGTTTCCATTATGCTGAAAATTCTTTTTCCTTTGCCATCAGTCCTTTTAAACATTCGTTGTATCACAATACTACCACGTTCCCGGCTTCTGTCAATCGGAGATTTCCTTGACATCACACGCCCCGCGGGGCAAAATAAAGGTATGGTGCAGGCGATTGCGAAACACATACTTCCGCAAGTGACGTTGCACAAAATGCACAGGCCACCGCAGGCACGCTCGCGCTACCCCCCGCTCGCAGCGGCACATAGGTCTCCACAGTACGGAGACCAAGTGTCGGCGGCTCCAGAGTGCGCTGCTTGTAGCCATGTGCATTCTGCTCAACTGTCTCTGACAATTTATTGTTTTGCAATCGCCTGTTGATGATAACTACGGAAGGAGAATCACGATGAAGGTTTTAATGTTGAATGGAAGTGCTAAGGCAAACGGAAACACCTACTGCGCATTGCTTGAAATTGGAAAGCAGCTGGAAAAGGAGGGGATCGAGTACGAAATCTTCCAGCTCGGCGGAAATCCCATCCGCGACTGTCTCGGCTGCGGTCAGTGTACGGAAAATGGCTGCGTCTTCACGGATGATGCGGTAAATGACTTTGTTGCAAAAGCAAAGGAAGCGGACGGCTTCGTCTTCGGCACGCCGGTCTATTATGCTCATCCCAGCGGACGCATCCTCTCCTTTCTTGACAGAGTCTTTTACAGCAGTGGCAGGAGCTTTGCCTTTAAGCCCGGGGCGTCGGTTGCCATCGCACGGCGTGGCGGAACCACCGCGTCCTTCGATGTCCTGAATAAATACTTCGGCATCTGCCAGATGCCGGTTGTCGGCTCTACCTACTGGAACATTGCCCACGGAAGAACTCCCGGCGAAGCGGTGCTCGACGAGGAGGGAATGCAGACCATGCGCAACCTTGCCAGAAATATGGCATGGATGCTGAAATGCTTCCAGCTCGGCAGGGAAAACGGAATCTCCCTGCCGGAGACAGAGCGGCGCTTTTCGACCAACTTTATCCGGTAACTGTGCGGAACAGCTCACCGACCGCAATCTGATAATCGGTGAGATGCTTCGACTTCCTGATCTTTTTCAGGGATTTCTCGCCATCCGGAAAGCTCCTGATCAGAAATGTCCAGAGATCCTTCATCTTGTAAAGGGTGTTGGTATCTCCGGACATAATTTCTATATAGCCGTCCAGCAGTTCGTCATGGAAGGCGTGCAGCGTTTCGTAATTGATGGGCTGTGCCTCCCCGCTTTTCAACTCCTGCAGCAGTCCCGGGTTCTGCAGGATGCCACGACCGATCATCACGGTATCTGTTCCGGGCAGCGCAGTCCGTATTTCTCTCAGCGCAGCATCGGACACAATATCCCCATTGTAGCACAGCGGGAACGCAAGGCGGTCCAGTGCCTCCGCAAATGTCTCGAGATGCGGTGTACCGCCGTAGCCTTCTCTTTGCAGGCGCGGATGGATAATCAGCTCCTCCATCGGAAATCTCTCATAAATCGCAAGAAGCGTCTCCCACTCCGCCACATCCTCCACACCGATGCGGGTCTTTACGGATATTCCGAGCGGACACTTTTCAAAGATTTCATCCAGAAACGTTTCCAGCTCCGCCGGTATCCGCAGAAAGCCTGCCCCGCGGTTTCTGGCGACCACCGTACCGGACGGACATCCCAGATTCAGATTCACACATTTATAGCCGTATCCGGCAAGCTGTTCCGCCAGCTCCAGAAATTCATCCGCACGGTTCGTGAGAATCTGCGGCACGACCTCCATCCCGACATTATGCTCCGGCAGGACATCATTCCGCTCCCTGCTGTTCATATGCCGGTTGGCTAAAAACGGCGTAAAATACCGATCCATTCCACCATAGTATTTATGCCATGTCCGCCGGAAATTGTATGTCGTCAGCCCCTCCATCGGAGCAAGGTAATATTTCATCTGCGTCTCCATTTCTGTCTGTATTCTGCCCCTATTATAATGACTTTCCGTACCCTTGGCTACAGAAATATTGATTCCCGCCCCAATCTCTGGTATAAAGGAATCAGATCGGAGGAAATCTCTCATGGACTACCTGTATACCTTTACTAAAAATCCCATAACCTTTTACTCCTGCGGCAATCTCGTAAGCCCGGGCGGGTTCCTGCACCAACGGCGCACGCTCCACTGCCACGTCCTTTCCCGGAATACGGCAAGGGAAGCACGGATTTCCCCCTGCTTTTCGGGGATCTGATGCAATGGTACCGCAAGGGTACGGCGGTTGCGGAAAAAGCGCTGCCGCAGACTGCCTCCCTGCTGCTTTTCCACCTGACCTCCGCTTTTCTGGATCGCCGGGAGAGCAGACCGCTCACGCTGACCCCCGTGATCGTCGCGGTGAAGGAATACATCCGCACCAACTGCCACACGGCGCTCACAACCTCGGAGATCGCTGCAAAATACGGCTATAACTGTGCTTATCTCTCCAGCCTCTTCAAGAAGGAGACCGGCATCAGCATGACCGAGTGCATCCACCGGGAGCGGATTTCCCTTGCGCAGATGCTGCTGTCCAATCCGGCGATCAGCATAAAGGAAGCCTGATCATTATAATATTTCATTCCGGCAGTCTGCACCATCGTTCCGTGACAGCACCAGAAATCTCTCGTCTTCGTGCCCCACTTCTTATGCGCACCCGCCAGCAGCTTTCGGAACAGTCCCGGATTGCTGTAGCGCTCTGTCAGCGTGTGATACTTCTCCTCGCCTGTCAGCTGGTACAGCCTTGCCCACGCCTCAAGACTGAAATTCTGCAACAGACACTGCGTGTCCAGCTCCAACAAATAATCCCGATTGCCTGCATTGTAGCCTCCATTTCTGCGCCGCCCTCGCGCACCGTTCATTTGTAGGTTCATTATAGCATTCTACAAGGTGCATGGCAGTAGACAAAACCACAGATATTGTTTTCAATTTACAGAAATCTGAGAAGGAGCATATAGGCTGCCGTGCCCAGAAAAATGCTGAGCAGGGTGTTATGCCTCCATTTATAGCTGACAGCGACAACGGCAGCTTGCGTTCTCCGGCAAAAGCGACGAAGGGCAGCGCCCGGAGCAAAAAGGTACATACCGTAGCAATCAGAATCGCCGCCAGTGCCATTTTATCACTCATGCGACCACCTCCTCACGTCCGGCAAAGATCAGTATGCCCGAGGTGATCAAAAGCGCAGGCAGCATGAAGCTGTCTCCGCCCAGCACCGACCCGATGACCCAGTAGGTCTTGCTGAGAATTGCCACGAGAAACATCGTGTCCTGCTTCTCCTTCTCCGGCAGCTCCAGCGTACAGTTTACCGCATAGGTCTCATCTGTCATCGTATGTATCATATAGAGCTTCATGCGCCCCATCCTCTTAAACTCCTTGAGGAAGGTCACGCTGTAAAAGCTCTGCCTGCTGTTCATCAGGAGTGCCGTGAGGGCAACCGTCAGCAGGGATGCCCCGCTGCTTAGAAAGGTGATCAGCACAAACTGAAAAGCTCCGGTGTAGACTGTCACGCTCGCAAGCAGCGAGTAATACCATGCAAAGCCGTTCTCCGCCATTGTGATGCCATAAGCCAGACTGATGAAAAAATAGCTGCACATAATCGGAAGTGATCTGACAAATGCATATCGAATCGTTTTTCCTGACATTTTTAGCCCCATTTCTGCAAACGCGAAATACTATTTATCCCTCAGCCACAGCCGCGAAACCGCCCTCCAGATCCGCGATGATGTCATCAATGTGCTCTGTACCGATGGAGAGCCGGATCGTGTTGGGCTTGATGTTCTGCTCACGCAGCTCCTCCTCGTTCAGCTGGGAATGCGTCGTTGTCGCGGGATGGATTACGAGACTCTTTACATCCGCAACGTTCGCAAGCAGGGAGAAAATCTTTAAGTTGTCGATAAATTTATGCGCCTCTGCCTGACCGCCCTTGATTTCAAAGGTGAAGATGGATGCGCCGCCGTTCGGGAAATATTTCTCATACAGCGCATGGTCGGGATGATCGGGCAGGGAAGGATGATTTACATGCTCTACGAGCGGATGCTTCGCCAGATACTCCACGACCTTCTTCGTGTTTTCCGCATGCCGGTCGAGACGGAGTGAAAGCGTCTCCACACCCTGAAGCAGCAGGAATGCGTTGAACGGAGAGATGGTTGCGCCGGTATCGCGCAGCAGGATCGCACGGATGTAGGTTACAAAAGCTGCGGGGCCAGCTGCCTCCGCGAAGGAGACACCATGGTAGCTGGGGTTCGGCTCTGCAATCGCCGGATATTTTCCACCCGCCTTCCAGTCGAACTTGCCGGAATCCACAATCACGCCGCCCAGCGTTGTCCCGTGTCCTCCGATGAACTTCGTAGCAGAATGAACAACGATGTCTGCGCCGTGCTCAATCGGACGGATGAGATAGGGTGTGCCGAAGGTATTGTCGATCACAAGCGGAAGTTCGTGCTTGTGTGCGATTTCCGCAACTGCGTCTATATCGGGAATATCACTGTTCGGATTGCCGAGCGTCTCTAAGTAAATGGCGCGGGTATTGTCGCGGATCGCCGCCTCGATCTCCGAAAGATTATGTGCGTCAATGAAGGTTGTCGTAATTCCGTAATGGGGAAGAGTGTGCTCCAGAAGGTTGTAGCTGCCGCCGTAAATTGTCTTCTGTGCCACAATATGTCCGCCGTCAGCTGCCAGTGCCTGAATCGCATAGGTGATTGCCGCTGCGCCCGATGCCAGTGCGAGCGCTGCAACGCCGCCCTCCAGCGCTGCAATTCTCTTCTCAAATACATCCTGCGTGGAGTTCGTAAGACGTCCGTAGATGTTACCGGCATCTGCCAGTCCGAAACGGGCTGCCGCATGTGCGGAATTCTTGAAAACGTAAGATGTCGTCTGGTAAATCGGCACTGCTCTGGAATCGGTTGCCGGATCCGGCTGCTCCTGTCCTACATGTAACTGAAGTGTCTCAAATCTATATTCGCTCATAATTTTATCCTCTTTTCTTTTTTTATGTATGGGTTTTGTACACTAATAAATTTCAAGTAACAGTTGTACAGGATGCACATGACCGGATTTTTCCACAAAAAAATCCGGGTGCATATTTTCATAGGCTCCCGGACAAATGGCATCATCAAACCGCTTTTTCTCTAGCGTTATCTTACAGGTGCGGGGCAATGCGCGTCAAAGCACCTGGCCATATTACATGCCCGGGAGATACACATTCGACAGCACCACATGACAATGTTGTTAAAACCGATCTCGTAATTCTTCATTGCTTCCGCCTCCCTTTCTTTTCATTTCTTGTTCCGATGAATGCATCATACAACGGTTTTCCTAGTATGTCAATAGGTTTTATTAAAATTCTTCCTTCAGACTTTCCAACAGCCCCATTTTCAGCTCATAATACTGCGGCGTCATGTCGAGATAATGTCTGTGTGGGTTCTCAAAACGCTGCTCCTCCGGCCAGATTTCCTTCTCCAGCTGCTCCCTGACATAGCTGCGTATGTGCCCAAGTCCGACTGTCGGCTGCACCCGCTTTCCGTCTCTGATGATAGGCTGCTGCAGCTTCTTTATCGTAAAGTTTTCAAAGCAGCGCTTCTTCCACGGCTGCTCGGGATCGACATAATAAAACGGCCGGTCTGTCGAAATGGTCTCGTCGTGTGTTGCAAGAAGGTCTGCCACCGCGTGACCCTCCTCATCATAGACGCGATATACCTCTTTCAGTCCGGGGTTGGTAATCTTCTCGACAGCCTCCGAAATCTTGATGCGCGGCTCACAGACGCCCTCATGATACACTGCGGCGATCTTGTACACGGCACCGAACACGGGATCAGACTTCGCCGTAATCAGTCTCTCGCCCACGCCAAAGCTGTCGATGCATCCGCCCTGATCCAGAATCGAGGTGATGGTAAATTCATCCAGACTGTTGGAAACAACAATCTTTGCGTCCGGGAAGCCTGCATTGTCAAGCATTTTCCTTGCCTTCTTTGACAGATAAGCCAGATCGCCGCTGTCCAGTCTTATCCCGTAGCTGGTGAGCGGTATTCCCTGCTCCTTCATCTCGGTAAACACCCGGATGGCATTCGGCACACCGGATTTCAGCACATTATAGGTGTCCGCGAGCAGAATGCAATTATTCGGATAAATGCTGGCATATTTGCGGAAGGCGGTCAGCTCATCCTTGTAATACATGACATAGCTATGCGCCATAGTTCCGCCGACAGGGATGCCGAACTGCTCCCCCGCCAGCACGGTCGCCGTTCCCGCCGCCCCGCCGATGTAAGCCGCCCTTGCTCCGTACACTGCCGCGTCCATATTGTGAGCCCGTCTCGCCCCGAAGTCCGACACCGCCCTGCCCTCCGCCGCACGCACAATGCGCTGGGTCTTCGTCGCAATCAGGCTCTGATGGTTGATCTGGGCAAGAACAGCCGTCTCGATCAGCTGCGCATCAATGAGCGGTGCGACAACTGTAAGCACAGGCTCATTGGGATACATGATCGTCCCCTCCGGGAACGCATAGACATCGCCGCTGAACCGAAAGCCTTTCAGATATTCGAGGAAAGCATCGTCAAACAGATGCAAGGACGCGAAATAGGCAATGTCCTCCTCGTCAAAATGCAGGTTCTCAATGTACTCCACGATCTGTTCCAGACCGGCAAAAATGGCAAAGCCGCCCTGATCGGGGTTCTTGCGGTAAAAGACATCAAACACAACCTTGGTCTGCATATCCTGTTCAGCAAAATAGCAGTTCGCCATAGTCATCTCGTACAGATCCATCATCATCGATATATTTCTCTTGTCAAACTGGCTCATACCTTCCTCCATCTCCCACCTGAAATCTGTCTGTCCCTCTTTAGTACACTGTTATCTGGCAGCTCCGCATGGTTTCCAGTGCCGCTTCGTGCTTCTCGGGTGTAACTCCGGCACAGCAGGCAGCGTTGACCAGAACCGGAACCTCCGGCAGATATGCCTTTATCAGCAGCGCGTTCGATACTACACAGATGTCCGTGCAGACTCCGATCAACTCGATAGAACTGATCGGCTTCTTCTCATTCTCTGCTCGCAATGCCTCAGCCAGTGCCACACTGCCGAAGGCTTCCTTCTTATAAACACAGCCGGTGCCTCGTGCATCCGCAAAGCGCTGCAATTCCGGGATCAGCTCCCAGCCTTCGCTCCCCTCGATACAGTGTTCCACTGGAAGGTTCTTCCCCTCCTGCGTCGTCAAATAGTCCGCGTGGTGGGTATCCTTTGTAAACAGGATCGTGCCGTCGAACGAATCCAGCTTTTCCACCACTGCCGGAACGATTGCCCGCGCCTCTGCGCTCCCCAGCGCCCCTGTCACAAAATCCTTCTGCATATCCACAACAATCAGATACTTATTCTCCATGCTTTTCCTCCCTCTAGCATTTCAACCCGCAAACCTCAGCAAACTCCTTCACACTTGCACTGGAAAGGGCGCACAAAAACCATTCGTTCAGTCTCTCTATGTCCTTTTCCTCTGAAATTTCCTGCTGTAGCGCCTCCGAGACTTCACCCTTGAGCCGCAGAGCCGTAAGCAGTGACTCTACCTTCCCTGCAATCAGTCCCTCGCTTCTGCCCTCCTGAATACCGGTTTCCCTGCCATATTCAAACTCAGCCTCGCGGAGCTTCTTCTCTTCCAGTTCCTGATCGTACTCAAATATGCTCACCTTCAACACCTCCGCCCGGTTCCGGGACAGGAAATCCGACAGAATCCCCTCCCGGATGCACTCACATGCAACTTCTGTGGATTCAGCGCGAGCTTATGCTCGTCAAGCGCCTGACAGAGCTGGCGCTGTAAATCTGCAAGCTCTTCCTTGGAATCAGCAAAGAGCAGAATATCGTCCGAATAGCGGAAATATAAGACCTGCTGCCTTTCAACTTCCCAATCTGTATCCGAAAGATAGATATTGGCAAAGAAAGAAGAGACCGGAATGCCCGCCATAGCACCTGCAATGCTCTATTTAAAATACAGCAATGCCAGCATAACTATTCCACATATCCCGCAGGACACCAGAAGTGTCTTATCAGACAGGAGCAATGTCGTCGGATCTGCCTCCGCACGTCCCTTAAACACCAGCAGCAAATATCTCGTTATGATGAAAAATACAATCGGCACAGAATAGACTAATCGGGGTTTCTGCGAAATGGACCACAACGAATAAAACATGACAGTCAGCCCGGCACACATAAAAACAATCCCATTCAGAAAATTCAAGTCGTACATGTCCAAAACAGTTCTGGTCTCTCCACCCGCATAACTGCTCAATTCACCTCTCCGTTTTCCAAACGCCATAAACAAAGACAATGCCAATACCGTTAAGAACATCCAGTTAGAAACCCCGGCAGTGACTATGGTGCCTCCCACCATTACACGCAGGATGAACCCGATTGCAATACAAAAACAGTCTATAACTGCCTTTGTTTTTAACCACTTGGAATACAATACGTTGATAATCACATAAGCTACTATAAGCAGAAACGAATATATATTTACCAGAACCGCTATTCCAAGACCTATGATTGTAAGACATACCAGGAGAACCCATGCTTTGGGGAAAGAAATCTGCCCTGATGCAATAGGACGGTTCTTCTTGATCTCATGTTTTCTGTCATTTTCTACATCATTAATATCGTTAAAAACATAGATTGCCGAGGATATGAGGCAAAACGAAAGCGTGAGAACAGCTGCTTCCATGAGCTTATCCCATTGAAATAATTCCAGTGAAAACACGATTGGACAAAAAACAAACAGATTTTTTAACCAGCTTTTCACCCGCATTTCCTTTATATAAGCTTTGATTGTTGAACTCATCTTTCTTCTACTCTCCTGTAATACACTATTTTCAAGGTCTCAGCTGATAGAGTCTGATTTCATAGCCGGCTGCTGCTCCCCGCATATACCGATAGACACTTCGCGCTGCATACCACATGTTCTGTAATTCCAAAAGATGATAGCTCGGCTCTTCCACCGGGAATAAGCAGACTAAATCGTAATTTTCGTCCAAAGCTCTGTAGAAATTGGCAATCCAGCCATATACCTCAAGCTTCGACTCCAGATACGCATCCCGCTGTGCCGACGATGTCATGACATATTTAGGGCTGCCGCCATATTTGTACTGTGAAGGATCTCCGGCTTCAAAGTTGTTAAACGCACCATAATAGCCCCCCGGGTCCAATGGCGTGTTGCAGTCATATATGGTATTATCCTTCGTAACATTCATTCCCTCAAATACACTTTGCAGGTAGATCCGGCTGTCCGGAGCCAGGAAACGGCCTACCACCGCAGACGCAGTGGACATCTGATTGCCTACGGGCAGTAAAAACAACAGGCATCCCGCAAGCACTACCGGTATCATTCCCTTGCTTAAAATCCCCTGCATATCTGTCAGCATATAGAAAATACCAAATGCGGCGAATAAAAGTCCGACCGCATAGATCGGCAGCGTATAGCGCTCCCAATGAACCTTGAGGGTGGAAATAGGTATGATATATGCCAGAAGAACCAGCAAAGGAATTGTCTGCTTTGCATTTTTCATGCATGATCTGACAATTCCATAGAGGCAGCTGACCGTCAATACCAGCCCAAGATGCACGGCTGTGGTTTTGGTATAATACCACAGGGTCTGTCCGAAATTCAGACCATCCCCGCCTAAGTGGTATTGGGAATTCTGTATCGCCATATTTTCCAAAACAGTCCTGTAATCCACCAATAATACCGGAGAGACAGCCATAATACCAAGCACTAAGAATAAGATAGCCAGAAGTCCGTTCCCTATGATCTTCAGCGGCTTTTTACAATATGCTATACAGACAGCTGCCGCTATGATGGCACATCCGTAGATTCCCGGATATTTCTCACAGAATGCCAATGCCGTGAAAAAGGACATCCAGAAAAGCCATGCGGTAGACTGTTTTTTCAGAAAGCAAAGTGCCGCCCATAAAACACCCATCAGGAAAAACAGGAGGGGAATGTCCGGTGTAATATAATGGGAATGCTCAATAAACGCCGGAAATACCGCAAAGAGCAGGCTTGCAAGCAAGGCCTGATTCTTGCCCCAGAATCGAGCAATCAGGTAAGCCAGAATCACAACGCCCTCTCCAAAAAGAGCAATCAGGACGCGGGAAGCCGTCGTAAACAATGCAAAATGCTCATTGTAATTCACGGAAAAATCATCAAGTCCCTGCGGCGCGAAATACAATTCCTGTATTCCTGAATACAAAAGTGTATTTAATTTGATTGTAACATGGTTGGGTCTGTAATATTTGCGCACCTCAAAGCTATGATTCAGCGTACACTCATACGCCTCCCCGAAAATCAGACCCTCATCCGGATGCAGATTTGAATAAGGCATTCCCCAGTCAATGCCTATCAGCCGTAAGGTCAACGCCAGAAGTGCTATAAAGACCAGTATCCCATAATGCCAGCGGTCAAGCTTTTCTCTAAATGCAGTTATTTTCATTTTCATCACCATGCCTTTCAGCAACCTGCAGGCTTTGGGGCGCAGGCGCAATTTTGTTCGTGAAAATTGCTATAAACGTAAGCGGCAGCATCAAATAATAGGGCCATGAATAACGGAAGGAGGACATCGGCGAAAGCAGCATAATCCCGTATTGGGCAATCAATGGCAGGAACAAAGGCAATGTCATCGTAAAAAAGCCCTTCTTCCGCCATGAAAGCACCACAGCGAATATCAATATCCACGGTGCAAAGCCAGATACGAAAAATATTCTCACTCCCCATGTACTGCGCCAGAAATCCGAAGAGCATAAGCTTTCGTAATATCCTTCCAAAGCCTTTGACTTTAAGATACTTTTACGTTCCAAAGGCTCCGGAAATGTTTCCGGTGCATAGTTGTCATACATGACATATGAGAAATCATAATATCCGGGATACCAGTACCCCAGCGTATTGGACAAAAATGCCACTAAATATTCTTTGGAAAATTGCTTTCCTGTCTGTAAGTAAAACTTCCAGAAGGCAATGGGATCATCTTCATACCGGGAGGAGATAAAGCAGCTCTTTGCCGGATCGGAAATAAAAGGATCATATTCACGCCCGGGCGACCACGACCTCCACTCCAGATCATCAATGTAATACCCCATCATCTCTGTCTGTTCCGGTGTCAATTCACCCGCTCTCTTAACTGCCACCCGCTGTAGCTGCTGTATGGGAATACTCAATGCCTCGCGCACCTGTCCGGGCTCGATGCCAAGCGCATCAAAGACGGGGCCTGTATATATCTTAAACATAATAACAGGTAATATTACAACTGCGATAAGCGGAAGATACCTCTTTACCCTCCTGAACCGTGAAATTCTGAGTACCAACAGGATGGCAAAGCAAAATAAATAAATATGGAGACCATTGTTTCTGAACGCGCACATAAAAAAGCTCACGATTGGGAAAAGCACAAGATTTCTTTTTCGGGCGATATACTCCGATGGATTTGTCGCTATTTCAACAAAATGACAACAAAATAATACAAGGAAAGCCGCATGCAGCGTGTCCTTTATCATTGTCACCGATAAGCAGGCATTCATAAACCAGACTGCCGATAATACGGCAGTGCCGATCACAAGCAGAATCGGGACTGCTTTCTTCTTCAATAACATGACCATGCGGGAAAGTGCGTAGCTCAGGATAATCATCTGCAGGAGAGAGAGCAGCCCGATTCCGCTTTCATAGCTGGAAAACAGCTTCTCACCCATGCGCATAAATACCCGAATCAGCCATGTGTGTAAAACAGGATGGTGATTATTGGTGATCTCGCCAAGAGCACTGGTCGTCTGGGATATCATATCATACGATAAAACGCCGGGATACAAAATCAGACAGGCCGGCAGCCACATGATAAAAATAAATGCCCAGACAATGAAAAAAAGCAGCCGGTCATCAAACTTTTCAAGCCACTTACTCATCCTTTCGTTTATTTTACGGATACGATAATGATCCTTCTTGGGAATCACACATAAGATAAGGATATTTACTGCAGAGCAGATCGCAAAACACAGAATAAATGATAGAGGTCGTACCTCCTCAAGACTGAAATATTGGGCCTTTACCATAGGGCCAACCACTATATAAGCAACCGTGTATACAAGGGCCAGAAAAACAGCCAGCAACTTTTTCGTCATTTCCCATCTCCGTTAAACAGTTAATTTTTATTAATTTTCCGTAATAAACATACCATACAGGCACCTTAAAATCAACTCTTTCACCGAAGAAGAATTTCCTTCTTATGCCTTGCGGAGGTATTTTGCTGTGATCGTGTCGGCATGGTCGATCATTTCCTGAGGGGTACCCGTGAATACGATCTCACCGCCGGACAGAGTCGAAAGCGGCTGTCCCAGAGAGAGGTAAGGCAGTCCTGTCTCCATGAGAGCATCCAGCTGTTTTCTGATCTTCCGATCCTCCGCAAAAAATTCCCTTGCCTCCTCCACGCTCATCTCCAGTATTTCCACAATATTTTTTCCGTGATAGGTCTTGTCCAGCACCTCCCTGCTGTACCGCTTTCCCTCGCATGCCTCACAGACCGTCGTAACCGGCTCCATGAACACCAGCTCCGTCGTAATCATTCCCCGTCCCTTGCAGACCGGACAGGCTCCCTTGCTGTTAAAGGAAAACAATGCCTTATCCACACCGTTCTCCTTCGCCAGAAGTGCCCGTATATCATCGAAGAAGCCCATGAAGGTACATGCGGTGGAACGTCCTGTCGCCGTGATGGCACTCTGGTCGACAATGACCGTCTGTTCCTCGTACTGCTTTGCAAAGACATCCCGGATCAACGAAGATTTACCGCTTCCGGCAACTCCTGTCACAACTGTCATAACTCCCATCGGGATATCCACGTCCACGTTCTTCAGGTTATGGCTCGAGGCATTTCGGATCGGTAGAAACCCCTTCGGCTTTCTCGGATCAGCCTTCACCCGCAGCACCTGCTTCATTGCCTCTCCTGTCCTTGTTCCACTACAGAGCAGCTGCTCATAGCTCCCCTGAAAGAGAATCTGTCCGCCGTTTCTTCCCGCAAGAGGGCCGACATCGATCACCTCGTCTGCAATGCTGATGATATCCTTGTCATGCTCCACAACCAACACCGTATTTCCGCGATCTCTCAGACTTTTGAGCAGTCTGCTCATGCGGTGTACATCTCTCGGATGCATACACATGCTCGGCTCATCAAAAATGTAGATCATTCCTGTCAGCGAGCTTCCCATATAGCGGACAAGCTTCAGACGCTGTGCCTCTCCACCTGACAAGGTTGTCGTTTCCCGGTTCATAAAGAGATAGGGCAACCCGATGTCGATCATGCGGTCGAGCGTAGCAAGCAGTGCATCCACAATAGACCTGCCTCTCGGGTCCTGGATCTCTGCCAGCACTTCGCGCAGCTTCGTAAACTCCATTTCGCACATTTCATGAATACTGTAACCCTGTATTTTACAGGACAATGCCTGCGGGCTCAATCTTCTTCCCTGACAGTCCGGGCAGGTTATCTCCTTCATGTAGGTGTTGATCTTCCGAAGCGTGTTATCCGACTGTTCCTCCGCACCCTTCATCAGACAAAGCCTCTCAAACTGGTTCTTCACGCCCTCAAAGCGTTTGTCAAGCCGTTCTCCCTTGACCGTCTCACTGCCATACAGCAGGATATTCTTCTCGCGCTCGGTAAAATCACGCCACTTTTTCTGAACATCAAAAAGATCCGGACGATTATAAACCCTCCAGTAATACTTGCCGGGGCCAAATGCCGGAAGCTGCAGCATCCCCTCCTCAAACGACTTGTCCGGATCGATCATTGCCTCTATGTTCAGATCCATGACCTTGCCGATGCCCGCGCAGGTCTTACACATACCATTCGGATTGTTAAATGAAAAGTAAGAAGCCGGCCCAATCTTCGGTTCCCCGATTCTGGAAAACAACAGCCGCAGCGACGAATACATTTCGCTGATCGTTCCGACCGTTGACCTCGCGTTGCCTCCGAGTCTGCTCTGATCCACAATGACGGACGGATTGAGATTATCAATAAATTCACATCTCGGTTTCTCGTATTTCGGAAGCCTCCCTCTTATCCATGCACTGTAGGTCTCGTTCATCTGTCTCTGGCTCTCCGCCGCAATCGTGTCAAAAACAATACTGGACTTTCCGGAGCCTGACACTCCGGTAAACACCACAATTTTATTCTTCGGTATGGAGAGAGAAACATTCTTTAAATTATTCTGGCAAAGTCCTCTGATAATAATGTTGTTGTCCATTCCGCTCCTATCTGCCCTCAGGCACACAAAACGTTATTGTAAAATTTTCTTACGAACCGGAATCTGAATCTCCGTCAGCCATTCCTTCTCCGAATCCTTATTCCACACGCCATCAATATAGCTCTCCCTGATACTGTCTATGATCTCATAATTGTTTTCCTCAATATAGCGAAGCACAACGGCATAAGTCTCCGGCAATGTGCGATAGGAGCCTTTGTGATAGATGCAGGCCGCCTCAGTCTCCGGGAACTCCCTGAAACAGATGACTCCTGAATCCTCCTTCTTTTCTGTCACAGCCTCACCGATCTCAACCAGAATCTGCTCCTCCCGGTAGCCTGCCTCAAGATAGCGGGTAAAGCAGTACTCCGGCAGCGCACATTCGCAGCCGAGCCTCTCCATCTCCGCTCCCATTCTCGGCATCAGGTCAAACAATGCGTCATAAGAAGCAATTCTCTCCTGCAAGGTCGATGCCACAAATGCCGGCAGGGTTCTTACCCTGACCGGCGCAGCAACCGTCATGCCGCTGCCTCCCATGTAGTCATCGAGTCTTGCAAGCCTCGCGGTCAGTTCGGCAATCTCCCCGAGAATCTCATTCCTCTTCTTCGCGAGTACACGATTCGTATCTGCCGCTGACCGGAGCTGCCGGATATCCTCCAGTGTGAACCCGGCTTCCTTCAATGCCAGAATCTGCTGTACATCTGCCATCTGGCTCATCGTATAATAGCGGTAGCCGTTCTCAGCCTCCACATAGGCAGGGGCAAGCAGCCCCTGCTCCTCATAAAACCGGAGCGCCTTGATGGTTATATGGTTCATCGCAGCAAACATGCCGATCCGGTATCGCTGGGAATCTGTCTTCGGTGTACATGCCATGTGTTCCTCATTCATCGTCATATTCATCCTGTTCTATTCCTTTCCTTCCCACCGGAATGTCTTAACCGCAATCCCGCTGCAAATCACAGTAATGCCAAGCAGGAGTGCAATGATCCAGCCAAAGCCCTTGAACTCCGTTCCCATGGATGCCGCCTTCATCAGACGGATGCCCTGCGTCAGCGGCAGAACGTTTGCTACCGCCTGCACGCTCTTCGGAAACAATTCAAACGGAATCGTTGCTCCCGACAGGAACAGCATGGGAAAGTATACCAGACTGGTCACGGCATTCACGGACTTCGCCGTCTTACAGAGACTTGCCATCAATAAGCCGATCGAGAACATCGACGCAAGTGTCAGAAGCCACGCTCCGATGAAACAGAATACATTACCCTGCATTCTGTAACCGAAAACCAGTACGGCTATCACTGTAATTGACAGTGCGGACAAAGCCGCCGTAACGAAACTGCAAAGCACATCCGCGCCGAGTAAAAGCGCCGGACTGCAAGGACTTGCATAAAAGTGTTTCAAAATCTTCTTATCCCGGTAGTCCACGATCACAAGCGGAATACTCATGAATCCGGCACAGCAGATCCCGACACACACGAGCGACGCATAGGCGCTCTGCAGATAAGTCATCCCACTCTCGCCCGCCATCTTTCCGCCCGCGATTGCTGCGATGAGGAACATAACTCCCAACGGCATCAACACTCCGAATACAATGACATCAGGTGTTCTCAACACCAGCTTCTCTTCAATCGAAAAAAGTTTAAAAAATCTCTTCACAGCGCTACCTCCTCATCCATATACCACAGATATGCATTCTCCAGATTGTCATACGGTGACTTTTCCACAATTTCCTGTACCGTTCCCTCGGCAACCTTCCTGCCGTTTTTCATCAGGCAGAGGTGGTCGCAGAGATTCTCTGCTTCTTCCATATAATGTGTGGTGAGGAAGATCGTCAACCCCTTTTCCTTTAACCCCTTCAGCGTTCTCCAGACCTCATGTCTCGCTGCCACATCGAGGCCGGTCGTCAGTTCATCCAGAAAGACAATCTCCGGCTTGCCGACCAACGCAAGAACCACTGACAGCTTCTGCTTTTCTCCGCCGGAGAGCTTGTTGACCGGAGACTTTTCCAGATGTTCGATTCCAAACTGCTTCAATAATTCCCTGTAATCCGCCGAGTGCGCATAGAGCAGCGCCCTTTCCTGACACGCCTCGTCCACCCGGATATTGCACTGATAGTTCGACGACTGGAACTGAATGCCCACTCTCTCAAACAATTTCTTTCTGTTTGTCGCTGGCTCCATTCCCAGAATAGTCGCCTTTCCCTGCTCCTGCTTCTTCAAGCCCAGCAACAGCTCGATCGTCGTACTTTTCCCGGCGCCATTGTGTCCCAGAAGTCCGAACACCTCTCCCTGCTGCACAGCGAAGGACAGATGATCCACCACTGTCCGGCCGGCATACGACTTTGTCAATCCATCAACCGTTATACATGTACTCATAGGTTTCCTCCGTTCTCTTTTTCTTTATCACAGGAGAATCCTAACCCCTCCCCTATAGAGGAGAGTCAAGCACTTTCGGCAAAAATATTTTTATAGCCTACACTTTGAATTTTAATATGTCAAGTGGCGACTGAAAATAAATTTCTTTGTCAGCATGAACTTGAGAAAATTGTAAATGAGGCATATACTATGTTCATCAGATACAGGAAGAGAGAATACAAAATGAGAGTAATTATCGTTGGTGCCAGCAAGGTAGGTCATGCACTGGCAAAACAGGTGTGTGCAGAGGGATATGATCTGGTCGTCATCGACCGGAATGCAGAAAAAGTAGATGCAATGACAGATTCCTTTGATTGCAATGGTTATGTTGGAAACGGAAGCAGTCCCGAGACACTAAAAAAGGCCGGCATTGCCTCCGCGGCGGTGCTGGTTGCCGTCACAAAGCAGGATGAAACAAATATTCTGTGCTGTCACATCGCACGGGAAATGGGCGTACCAAAAACCATAGCTGCTGTCAGAGGTTCCGAATATTCAGCAGATCATGATTTCCTGTGCAATCAGTTAGGAATTGATCTAATCATTAATCCGGATAAATCTGCCGCCTCAGAAATAAATAAACTGATCCGCTATGCAGGCGCAGTAGAAATGGAACGTTTCGGAGACGGCACAGTCAATGTAGCCACGGTAGACATTTCAGATAGCAGCATACTGGCGAATATCAGCATGCCCGAGATTCAGGGCCGGCTTGGTGCCCAGATTCTTGTGTGTGCCATTGAGCGCGGTGGAAAGATTGTTACTCCCAAGGGAAAACATAAAATCATACCGGGAGATAAAATAACCTTTGCCGCCATTGGCGACGAAATGGACAAGGCATTGAAACAGCTTAACATCCTCAAAAAGGTAATCCGCAAGACGGTCATTGTCGGCGGAAGCAGAGTCGGGTGTTATCTCGCGGATATGCTATTGAACCATGGCGTAAAAGTGACGCTTATTGAAAAAGATCGCGAGAAATGCCAGAAGCTTCTGGAGACTTTCCCAAAGGTCAATGTAATTACCGGGAACGGAACAGATACCGATCTGATGGAAAAGGAGTTAAAAGGAACCGATGCCTGTGTTGCAGTTACAGGTAATGACGAAGAGAATCTGATTATCTCCATGTTTTGTAAATCCTGCGGTCTGGATCGTATAGCTGCAGAAATCGATAACATCAATTATGAAAACATGCTGGCAAAAAGTGGAATCAATCATATTTTTTCCACACAGAATGTATCGCTTGGCAGCATCATCAAGAGTTTAAGAAGCCTTGTTACCACAGGACCTTCCGCCGATGAAAATGTGTTGAAATGGTTATATCCCTTTAATAATGGAAAAATCGAAGCGGAAGAATTTGAGGTGGGAGGCGAATTTGCCCTATCCGGCCTCGCTTTTAAGGACCCGAAATTCACACTGAAACGTGGTGTTCTGATCGCTGTTATCATCAGGGGCGCAGAGACCATGATTCCAGATGGCAATTCCTGCATCATGAGGGGCGACCGGATTGTAGTCGTCTCTGCCGAGCACAAAATCACAAAACTGACCGACATCATTGCATAGGTATATAGGATAAAAAAATGGAACAGATTTTATTAGGTTTATTATTTATTTTATTTTTGGTAGTATTGTTTAGCATCATAAATGAAAAAACACTCCGAATTTCCAACGATATTGCTCTGGTTATGTTTTCCTTTCTGCTTGCAGCCATTGTAAAGCTGCTGGGAGCCGCCGGTCTTGTCGATTTTGAGGGCACAATTATCAGCAATATCGCAGGCATCAACCTTCAGGAGTTCCTGATGGACGGTATTCTGTGCTTTATGCTGTTCTCCGGTGCCAGTGGAGTAAATTTCGGAAGATTTGTCAAAAACATTAAGTCCATCAGTCTGCTCGCACTCCTGTCAACGGTGATATCGTCCTTTATCTATGGCGGTCTTTTCTATATTATTGCACTGGCACTGCGATTGGATTTTTCCATCTGGCTCTGCATTTTACTGGGATGCATTGTATCTCCCACCGATCCCATTGCCGCTACGAGCATTTTGAAAAAAGCCGGACTGTCAAAAAATGTTTCAACAGTGATAGAAGGAGAATCTCTATTCAACGATGGTACAGGCGTAGCTGTATTCGTCTGTATTAAAAATATTGTAAATGATACTTCAGACCTCAGCTTCCCCATGCTCATGGCAAAGGAACTGTTAGGCGCTATTGCCATCGGCTTCATTGTATCCTTCCTAATGTTCAAGCTGCTCAGAGCCACCAACAATCCTATGCTTCATATCTTTATCAGCATGTTTGACGTGATGGCTGCCTACCTGATTTGCGAAAAGCTTGGCTGCTCGGGAGTCATTGCCGCTGTTGTATGTGGAATTTACTTTTCGAGAAATATGGCAAAAAATGAAGAGTGGCACAAGGTTGTGGATCCCAAAGACTGGTATGAGGATTTCTGGCATATCGCAGATACCTTGATGAACAGTGTTCTTTTCATCCTGATCGGCTTTGCAGCGGTGAACATTCCCTCGCACTCCTGGCTGGCGGTTCTGATCATTACCGCCGTGATCATCAACTTCATTGCACGTTTTCTGGGTGTTGGCGCTTCTGCCCTGATTATCGGGAAAAAGAAAATCCCGAACAGATACAGTGCTTTTGAATTTACAACCCTGATGACCTGGAGCGCCTTAAAGGGCGGACTATCGCTGGCACTTGCCTTCAGCACGAAGGACTTTCTGCCGCTTGAAACCTATAACGTGATATTTATCATGACCTGTGTCACCATGTACTTTACCATTGTCGTTCAGGGGCTGACCACCGGAAAGGTCTTTTCCATTGTAGAGCGTTGGAAGGCAAAACGAATCCGTTCCAGGTAAACACGCTTCTGCATCCCCTCGTTTTCCGCACGTACTCTTGCCCGGATTGTACATGCGGTTTCCGCATCTCCTCGCTTTCCGCAGGTACTCTTGCCCGGGTTGTACCTGCGTTTTCTGCATCTCCTCACTTTCCGCAGGTACTCTTGCCCGGATTGTACGTGCGGTTTCCGCTCTTCGCCACTCTGACGCTCACGTTTTATTCAGTTCCCGGCATTCCACTCTCAAATTTTATATTGCATACATGTATAATCTGTGCTATTCTGGTTTTGTCGTCAATAAAATACGGCAAACAGGTTTACTCTGGAGAGTCTTCCGTCAGGAAGCGCCGAAGGTGTACAGCAGTTATTACAACTGCCTATCTCTCAGGCAAAAGGACAGAGCACCGAAAAGTGCATGTTCCCATTCTCTTCGGAAGAAATCAATCTACTACACAGCCACAGTAAGCGGCAGAATGAGAGGGAATATGTTAGATACTATCAGCAACTTCTTAGGCAAGGTGGATGATTTCGTCTGGGGACTTCCCCTGATCATCCTAATTCTGGCAACAGGAATTTTCCTGACCGTCCGTCTGAAATTTCTTCAGATTACCAAGCTTCCGCACGGAATCAAGCATATGCTTGCCAACGAAAAGTCTGGCAAAGACGGTGAGGTTTCCAGCTTTGCTGCACTTTGTACCGCTCTTTCCGCAACCATCGGAACCGGTAACATCGTCGGCGTTGCGACAGCGTTGGTTGCAGGCGGTCCCGGCGCACTTTTCTGGATGTGGATCGCAGCTTTGGTCGGAACCGCAACCAAATACTCCGAGTGTCTCCTCGCAGTGAAATTCCGTGTCAAGGCGGAGGACGGACACATTATCGGCGGACCGTTCTATTATATTGAAAACGGAATGGGAAAGAACTGGAAATGGCTTGCAAAGATCTTTGCATTCTTAGGCGTATGCGTAGGTCTGTTCGGCATCGGAACCTTCACGCAGATTAACGGTATCACCAGCGCTGTACATAACTTCTTCGACCCGCAGAATGCACATACAATCCAGCTGTTCGGCATGGATTACTCCTGGAGTATTGTCATCTCCGGTATTATACTGACAATCTGCACTGCACTCGTCATTATCGGCGGTCTGAAGAGAATCTCGAGTGTTGCACAGGTAATCGTTCCTTTCATGGCAATCACTTATGTTCTTTCCTGCCTGCTGATCCTGATCTTCAACTTCCGCGCCATTCCTTCTGCCATTGTAACCATCGTACAGAGTGCATTCGGCATGCGCGCTGTCGCAGGCGGTGCTCTCGGCGCTGTCATGGTCGCTGCCCAGAAGGGAATCGCCCGCGGTATCTTCTCCAACGAGGCAGGTATCGGAAGCGCCCCGATCGCCGCAGCTGCTGCTCAGACCGAATCCCCCACACAGCAGGGACTTATCTCCATGCTGGGTACTGTCATCGACACGCTCATCATCTGTACGATGACTGGTCTTACAATCGTCATTACCGGTACATGGAACATCGGTCTGGATGGTGTGGATGTCACAACGAAGGCATTCCAGGAGGGACTTCCCTTCTCCCCCAGCGTTGCTTCCTTTATCCTAATGATCTGTCTGGTATTCTTTGCATTTACCACCATTCTCGGCTGGGACTACTACAGCGAGAGATGTCTTGAATACCTTGTAGGTCAGAAGCCGAAGGTGCTCAAGGCTTACCGCTGGCTCTACATCTTCTGCGTATTTATCGGACCCTACATGACCGTGAAGGCTGTATGGACAATCGCAGATATTTTCAACGGACTCATGGCGATCCCGAACCTGATTGCGCTACTCGCCCTGAATGGTGTTGTCGTTGCCGAGACAAAGAAGTATCTTGATGCAAGAGCAAAGAAATTCTAAGTTAATCCGCAAAGAACCCCGCGAGGCATTTGCTCCGCGGGGTTTTGTATGTCTATATCAATTCCGGGTTCTGTAATCAGCCCTCCACCTTGGGAAGTCCTGCAAAGCCTACCGCAAGGTCGGCATCTGTAGGAATGTAATCCGTCATTTCGCCATTGTTGTACTTCTCGTAAGCAACCATATCGAAGTAGCCTGTGCCGGTCAGTCCGAAGAGAATCGTCTTCTCCTCGCCTGTCTCCTTGCACTTCAATGCCTCGTCGATTGCAACGCGGATCGCATGGCTGCTCTCAGGCGCTGGAAGAATACCTTCGATCCTCGCAAACTGCTCGGCTGCCTCGAACACACTTGTCTGTTCCACAGCAACCGCCTCCATCAGCCCGTCGGCATACAGCTGGGAAAGTACGGAGCTCATGCCATGGTATCTCAGTCCGCCGGCATGGTTAGGGGAAGGAATGAAGCCGCTGCCCAGCGTGTACATCTTCGCCAGCGGGCAGACCATTCCGGTATCGCAGAAATCGTATGCGAACTTTCCTCTGGTAAAGCTCGGGCAGGATGCCGGTTCCACGGCGATAAAGCGGTAATCCTTCTCTCCTCTGAGCTTTTCGCCCATGAACGGTGAGATCAGACCGCCAAGGTTGGAGCCGCCTCCGGCGCAGCCGATGATGATGTCCGGCTTCACGCCATACTTGTCAAGGGCTATCTTGCTCTCCAGTCCGATCACCGACTGATGCAGCAACACCTGATTCAGCACGCTTCCGAGCACATAGCGATAGCCCTCTGTATGGGTTGCGACCTCCACCGCCTCGGAGATTGCGCAGCCAAGGCTGCCTGTCGTTCCCGGATGCTCAGCAAGAATCTTCCTGCCAACCTCTGTTGTCGTGGACGGGGACGGTGTCACCTCCGCTCCATAGGTTCTCATGACCTCTCTTCTGAATGGCTTCTGCTCATAGGAGACCTTTACCATATAGACCTTGCAGTCCAGTCCCAGATAAGCGCATGCCATGGACAACGCGGTTCCCCACTGACCTGCTCCGGTTTCCGTTGTGACACCCTTAAGTCCCTGCTTCTTCGCGTAATACGCCTGTGCGATCGCCGAATTAAGCTTATGGCTGCCGCTTGTATTGTTTCCCTCAAACTTATAATAAATCTTCGCGGGTGTTCCCAGCGCCTTCTCCAGACAGTACGCACGCACCAGTGGAGACGGACGATACATCTTGTAAAAATCAAGAATCTCTGCCGGGATGTCAATGTAAGGAGTGTCATTGTCCAGCTCCTGCTTGATCAGCTCGTCACAGAACACCGGCCGCAGGTCTTCATAGCCCATCGGCTGTAAGGTTCCGGGATTCAGAAGCGGTGCTGGCTTGTTTTTCATATCCGCGCGGACATTATACCACTGCTTCGGCATCTCGTTCTCATCCAGATAAATCTTGTAGGGGATCTTCTTTTCTTCGCTCATACTGTTTTCCTTTCTGCGCTCTCGCAATGAAATCTGATCACGGGATAAGGATTTTGATATCAAAAAAGACTCCTATCCCAACAACTACTGCCGGGACAAGAGTCTGATATGCTCCTGCGGTGCCACCCTGCTTGATACCTGTACAGGTATCCTCTCACGCATACTATCATATGCCGATTCTTGATAACGGAGTATCTTCTCCGGCTTGCTTACTGCTTTCAGCTCGCCCTCTGGAGCCCATTCATTTCTGCTTCCGTGCTGCAATTCCACCTGCTGCAGCTCTCTGTAACGGTCCGGCTGGAAACTACTTACTCTCCATCACTGGTTTACTTATATTTACCACATTTAGTTTAGCGCTGTCAAGTGGTAAATTTATCTTTTTTCCACCTTAATTTCGCCCCATGCTTCCAGCAGCCTTTCCATCCGGAATGCCGCATTGGCGGGACTGGTGGAGGGCAGCTTACAGATTTCCATGCCCGTCTTCGGGTAAGAGTACTTCTGATACAGTTCATACGCCTTCGTCCCGTTGGCAAAGATCCGGCGGACGGGCGCATGCTCCAGAATGATTGACAGGTCTGTCGGCACAACGTTCCTGATCGAGCTGTCGCTGGAGCCCTCAATGTCACACTCCGCGATAACATCCCACAGCGCAATGTGATGCGCCAGCAAAAGCGCCTTCTTCTCCTCAATCGTCTCCGGGCGCCTCTCACCGTAAAGTCCGGCGATCACCTCCCAGAAACGGTTGCACGGATGCCCGTAATAGAATTTCTGCTCTCGAGACTTTACCGAAGGCAGCGTCCCGAGGATCAGAACCTCCGACTGCCCGTCAAAGACCGGATCAAATTCATGCTTCACATGTGTCAGCACAGGCTCTCTCCCCTGCATATTTACTCTCCTCCTGTCACTATCTAACGGCTGATTTATACCCATTATACCATCAGCCATAGCCAGACAGAAGTATCAACAAAGCACTGTTTCTCAAAAGACACAAATTTTCTCGTGGCATAGTATGTATCCAGCCTGAAAGAGCCGCCTTCATTCGCATGAAGACGGCTCTTAAAAACTTAGTTTCCTGAATAGTATTCTTTTCTTTCTGCAATTACTGTCTGCACACCTGCATCCTCAAGGGCTGCCATATATTCGCTATAGGTTGCCTCAAAGTCTGCTTCCGGACAGGTAATACATTTAACCTGATACTCATCCTTTACCAGATTCAAATCTGTAATTAATTCAGAGGTAGAGGGTGAAGTATAAGTAGAATCATGACACAGGGTGCCAATCATGGCATTCTCATAATTTCGGATTACATGATCCTCGTAGCCCGGCGCCTCCAAAGCTGTACATGCATTGAAGTCATCTACTGTTGCAAAATATCCCTGATTTCCGGTAAGGAAAATGTCAGCACGAATCCAGTCCTTATCCTGAGCATTGTATTCAGCATCCTTTACAACAGGAACCTTATTCTGGTCATATTCAAAATGCTCACCTTCAAATCCATGATAGAAAACAAATCCGCCATCCTTAGAACACATCCAGTCAAGATATGTCATACATGCTTCCACTTTTTCCGCATCCGCTGTCTTGGGACAGAATGCAATCAGACCTCCAGCTGCATACGTTGCACTATACTGCTTGCCATCATGAATGTTTTTCAGCGGCTCCAGTGCCACAAAATCTGCATCGGGTACATTTTCCTGTAATGTCTTCAGCAGGGAACCTCTCATAACGTCAACGCTGCCGTTTACAGCATATTCCATGAATGCATTGGTTCCTGTAACAATATAGCTCTTGAACTGATCCTCGGACATGATGTAGTATTCCGGATTCAACAGACCGTTATTATACATCTTATTCATGAATCTGTAATAATCGCGCATACCCTCATCATAGTACTCGGAAATGGCATCCTCGCTTCCGGCAATCGCAAACTCTACAGGATCGCTTACCGTCTTAGAGAACGCAGTCTTCATATTCCATGCATTCCAAACCATTGCACCAATGACATCCTTCTTACCATCGGGATTTTCGTACACCATCTTGTACAGAGTGTCATATAATTCATCCGGTGTGGTAGGCTCCTTCAGATTCAGCTTATCCAGCCAGTCTTTCCTGATAAACAGATTCGATTTTGCTGTTGTTGCACGCTTAGCTACAATACCATATAAATTGCCATTTCTGTTTCTTCCGATATCAATGACATCAGTACCCAGATATGCTTTCATGTTCTGTGCCTGATCGCTGCCATCAATAAACTCGGACAGATCCCATGTACCGCCATTATTGAAATAGTCCTCGGCATACGCATATGTATAGGTAATGGTGATGTCCGGCGCTGTCTGGGATGCAACCATAGTCTGCATCTTTGTCACCTCATCCCATCTTCCAACCGGAACGAACTCAACATGGATACCAACCTTCTCCATCTGCTCATTCGCATATCTCGTCCAACGGTTGTCTGTGATAGTAGAGCCTTCCGGAGCATTGCTTCTGTCAAACAGCTCGACGGTGATGGTAACATCATCGAACATTTTGGAACCGTACGTGGTCTGATACTTGCTTTCCTCTGCAGAGCTGGCTCCGCTGTTTCCCTGTGTACTTTCAACATTTCCAGACGACCCCGGTTCCTTTCCGCAGCCTGTGAAGCACGTACACATCATGGACATTGCCAGCAGACAGGTTAATAATTTTTTCTTCATTCTACGTCTCCTCCCTTTTACTTTTCAATTCGTTTTTTTATGTTAAACCTTTTCGGTTCCAACATCATCCTTTTACCGAGCCAATCATAACACCCTTTACAAAATACTTCTGCAGCCATGGATAAACGATCAGAATCGGTATGGTAGATACCGCTACCGTTGCCATTTTTAATGACTGCGTCATTACCTGGGTGCCAATGCCTTCCAGATTTGCCCCTGAGTTATTCAGTTCTTCTCCGAAGAGCAGACCTCTCAGCCGCAGCTGCAGGGTATACTTTTCCGGACTCTGGATGTAAAGCAGTGCATCGAAATACGAATTCCAATATCCCACTGCATAGAACAATCCGATTGTTGCCAAAATAGGCAGCGACAGCGGAAGAATAATTTTTACCAGTGACTGCATATGGGAAGCTCCATCAATTCTCGCTGCCTCCTCCAGACTTTCCGGCAGATTTCTGAAGAATGTCCGCATGACAATGAAATTGAATACATTGATGGACTGGGGAATAAACAATGCTCCAAGCATGTCATAAAGCCCCACACCCTTTACCACAAGGAAGGTCGGGATCATGCCACCTCCAAAATACATGGTGAATAATATAATGACTGTAAACACCTTCCTGCCAGGCAGATCCTGCCGCGACAGGGCATATGCGGCGAATACCGTCAATACCAGACTGAGCAGTGTACCCACGAGCGTAATCAGCACAGTTGTACGCATCGCCATCCAAATCTGTGTTCTTCCAAGTATCTGCCTGTAGGCTTCCAGCGTAAAGTCAATTGGATAAACCGTCACCCTGTTTGACAGTACCGCATTATATCCGCTCACCGAGTAAGCCAGCACATTTAAAAACGGATAGAGACATACAAATGCCAAAAGAGCAAGTAAAAGATAATTCACAATAGTTCCTAATTTAATTTTTCTTTTCTTTTTCAAACCCATTTCTCTTGCTCTCCTTCTTTATATAATTCCGTCTTCGCCTATGGCCTTGGCAAATTTGTCCGCAAGAAACAGAATAAGAATATTAATTACCGACTGGAACAGACCGATGGCCGTTGAATCACTGTATTTTGCCCTCTCGATACCAATCCTGTAGGTATAGGTACTGATAACCTCGGAAACCCCCATAACCTTGCTATTGCCCAACAGAAGCGGTGCATCCAGTCCAATCGTCATCATTTTGGAAATCTGGAGAATCAGCATTGTGACAATGACCGATTTGATAGACGGCAGGGTAATGTAAATCAATCGCTGGAACTTCGTCGCTCCATCAAGATATGCCGCTTCATAGAGGCTTTCATCTACACCGGTCAGCGCAGCGAGGTAAATTATGGTTCCCCAGCCGATCTCTTTCCAGACATTACAGATAATATATGTAAATATCCACCATCCATTGTCACTGAGAAACGGAATCCGGTTCAGTCCCATTCCCGCCAGAATATTATTGATAGTGCCACTCTGCTGCTGGAACATATTATTGGCAATGCCGACAACAACAACCCATGACACAAAGTGCGGCAGATACAGAACCGACTGTGTAACCTTTTTGAATTTCACGCTGAAGACCTCATTCAGCATAAGCGAAACAATAATGGTCAGCGGAAAACTTACCGCCAGAGTCGCAAAATTTAAAATTAAGGTATTTCGGATTGCATGCCAGAAATTTTTATTGGAAAAAATTTTTTCGAAGACCTTGAAGCCACACCACGGACTTTTCAGTACTCCCTCAAAAACGTTGTAATCCTTAAACGCAATGGTAATACCATACATCGGAATATATTTGAACACAATGTAATACAGCATAACCGGAACAAGCATCAGGTAGACCCATTTATAATTCCACACCTTGTTCCATGTACGGCTGAAATTTCTAGGTGTTTTGTGTTGTTTATTACTATTTTGTTTCTTCATAACCAACCCCCTGTTTTGAAAACATATTTCTCATCCACTCATTCATCATAGCACCAAAGTATACGCAGCAAAAACGCATATATTGATATTCTTTTTGCATATATTGACAAATAGTTCGGCATATTGTTAATATATTCTAAATTATTTAATTGAAATTTAGTAAAATCATCCAACGTCAAGTCCAGATTTTTATAATAAAATAAAAACATATCCTACGAAGGGAGATTACAATGGAACGACTCTATAAGAAATTGTTTTCGGCAATAGAAGCCGATATTTCCTGTGCAATAAAAAACGGCTGTGAAAATATGTGCGTAGGCTCCACCTCTTTTTTTCATAATCATGATGGGTATGAACTGACATTGATTCTGAATGGTCAATTAAACATTCTTATGGATAACCAAAGCTACCTCTTATCGCGTGGCGACCTGATTCTCATCCCGCCATATATCTTTCACGGTTCCTTTGCGCTCCTTCCTGATGAATATCAAAGAATTGTCATCAGTGTAAGGGAACCTGTTATGAAAGAATTATCCACAAACATGACTGATTTATCGGTATGCTTTTTCCGAACCCCTGCCCTGATGGCCAACATTATCCATCTCAGCGAACGGGAAATAATAAAATACTGCGAGTATGCCAATTCTTTACACAACTCACTCTCCTCTAATGAATTTGGTTCGGATGTGCTGTCAAGCAGTTTAATGTGTCAGCTTCTGGTATATGCAAACCGCCTGGTCTCCTCCACGGCAACGCCTAAATACCGGAATCATCTGTCAAAGCTGATAACAGATACCTTTCAATATATTAACACTCACCTTACGGGGGAGATATCCCTGCAAAGTATCTCCGAGCATGTCCACCATAATGCAACCTACGTCAACCGCCTTTTTAAGAAGGAAACCGGAACCACGCTCCAGCAATACATCATTGCAAAAAAAATAGCTCTGGCACAAAAATATCTGCGCGAGAGCTATTCTCCCTGTGATGCCTGCTTTATGAGCGGCTTTAACAATTATTCACATTTTTCCAGAACCTTCACAAGACAGATTGGCCAATCCCCGAGGAACTATCAGGCACAGTTTTCAAGTAAAAAATAGTTTTTTCTTCTGTGCCGCATTCCCTACCGGTAATACTGTGCCTGCGCCTCGAACATTTTAGCATAGATTCCGCCCGGAACAGCCGCAAGCTCGTCATGGCTTCCGTACTCTGCAATCTTTCCGTCCGAGAATACCGCTATCCGGTCACAGAAACGACAGCTCGACAGGCGGTGTGAGATGTAGAATGCCGTCTTGTCCCCGACGAGCGTGTGGAACTGTCTGTAGATCTCGTACTCCGCAATCGGGTCAAGCGCCGCCGTCGGCTCATCGAGGATGATGACCGGCGCGTTCTTGTATAGTGCACGCGCAATCGCCAGCTTCTGCTGTTCTCCGCCGGAGGGTTCGACACCGTCCTCCTCAAACATCTTAAAGAGCGTGGTATCCGCTCCCTTGGACAATTTGCCGACCATTCCGTCCAGCTCCACCTGCTTTAACAGCGCATCCAGCTTCTGTCGTTCCTCCGGCGTCTGAAGCTCTGTTTCCTTCAGCAGCACATTCTCTCCCATTGTGAAGCCGAACAGCTTAAAGTCCTGAAATACCGGCGCAAACTGCTCCATATATTCTGCGTAATCATAGTCCTTGATATTCTTCCCATCCAGCAGGATCTCCCCCGAGGTAGGATCGTAAAGCCTGCACAGCAGCTTGATAAAGGTCGTCTTTCCCGCTCCGTTCAAGCCTACGATAGAGAGATGCTCTCCCGGCTCCACCGTGATATTGATACCGTCCAGCACCTTCTTATCCGTTCCGGGGTAGGAAAAGGTCACATTGCGGAATTCAATGCGGTGCTGCTTCTTCTCCACCTGCGCCGTGCCCTTCGGGATCGCCTCCGGGTACTCCATGAACAGCACATATTCATAGGCATAATTGCAGCGTTTGATCAGTTCGGTGATATTCCATGTCAGCCCGCCCAGCGTCGCGTCAAGCGCCCCCGCCGTCTCGATCATCTGCGTAAAAATACCGATGGAGAAGACCTTTCGTATCGCCAATATGCCGACATAGGCGTAAGTGATGAGCTGCCGCACAACATCGGCAGCGCTGCGGATCATCTGATGGGGATATGTGGAATCCCCCTGCTGCCTCCACACGCCGATGCTCGCGTCGGTGTTCGTCTTCCACTTGTGCAGCATCAGCTCCCGCGCCTGGTACAGCCGGATGTCCTTTCCGTACCGGAAATCCACAATCTCCCATCCGAAATAGCTGAACAGTCTGTTTAATTTTGACAGGCTGCCGTAGGCAGCCAGCTCAATTTTGTTGCACTTGTTCGTGATGAACAGGCCTATCAGGGCATAGACAAGAATCACCGCCAGCAGCACCGGTGCATTTACAACGATCAGCGTGACAAAGCCGCCAATCTTGAAACAGTTGCCGAAGAACATAAAGACCTGCTCCGCGATCCCGTAAACGCCGCCGGAGTACCATGCCATGCCTGTTTTCGCCTTCTCGAGCTGATCCAGCGCCTTCTTGTCCTCCGTCAGCTGAAAGTCCAGCCCCATGGAATGCCTTCCCATCTGCATGGAAAAGTAATTGTCCAGCCGCTGCTGGTACTTCTGCAATGCCGTATCCAGCCAGGAAGCTGCCGTCTGCAGAAGGCATTCTCCAACGACAATAATGGCGACATACTGCACGATCCGCTCCACGCTGCGCGCATTGCACAATTCATCCACCAGAAGCGGTGTCACCAGAATGCCAAGGAACGGCTGTAAAATACTGATGACTGTTTTTAAGCCTTCCATGACAAAGAACATCGGATACCTGCGCGCCGCCGTCGGAAACAGGGTGCGGATCACAGCAATTATTTTCTTAAGCATCAGCCCCCACCTCCTGTTCTTCCCGGTAATATTGTGCCTGTACCTCAAACATATGGGCATACTCTCCGCCCTGTGCCATCAGCTCCTCATGACTGCCAAGCTCGATCATATGACCGTCCTGAAACATGGCAATGCGGTCACAGAATCTGGTGGAAGCGAGCCTATGGGATATGTAAACCGCGGATTTCTTCCCGATCATATGGTCAAACCGCTCATAAAGCTGCTGCTCCGCCAGCGCATCCAGCGCCGAAGTCGGCTCGTCCAGAACAACGATGGGCGCCGCCTTATAGAGTGCCCTCGCCAGCGCCAGCTTCTGCTTCTCGCCGCCGGACAGATCCACGCCCTCCTCATCCACAATCTTCAACAGCTCCGTCTCTATCCCCTTTGGCAATGCTTCGAGCTTCTCGCCAAGCCCCGCCTCCCGGAGTGCGTTCATTGCCTGTCTAAAATCCGTCTCCTCCCTGGCTTTCATGGACACATTCTCCGCGACGGGGAACGCCATGACCTCAACATTCTGAAATACCGGCGAGAATAGGCGGTAGTAATCCTCGCGCCGGTAGCGTCTGATGTCCACGCCATTTAACGTAATATAGCCCTCCGTCGGGTCATACAGCCGCAGAAGCAGCTTTATCATGGTGCTCTTTCCCGCGCCGTTGATGCCGACAACCGCCAGCTTCTCTCCCGCGTGAAGGGTTAGATTCAGATGCTCCAGCGCATTTTTCTCAGCCTTCAGATAACGGTAGCCCACGTCATGAAACTCAATGACATAATCCTCTGCCTCCGGCAGCGGCAGCGCATCCTTTCCATCTCCCAGCTCCAGTTCCATAAAGGTTCGGAAATCATCCACCTCCAGCGATGCTTTTCCATACTCGCCGAGAGACTGTAAAAACGAGCTGAGGCTCCCGGAAAAGGACATTGCAAGCGTCAGATACAGAGTAAAATTACCAATCGACATGCCCTTCCGCAGAACAGAATACACGAGTACACCATAGATCAATGCACTGCCGACCAGATACACGCCCCGCACGAGCAGTGCATGGCGGAACCACTGATTATAGTGATAATCCATGCGCTCTTCCTTTTTCTCAAAGACCTTCCTCTGTTTTCCGAGCAGGAAATCCGCCAGACGGAACAGTCTGATGTCCTTCGCATAGTCAAAATCCTGCGTCACACGGTTCATGTAATACTCCTGTCGCCAGACCGGAGCCAGCTTATCCCACACCTCCCGTTTGCAGAGCTTGACGACGTAATTGTAGTGAAGTCCCTGTAAAATTCCCAGTACAATCAGGACAAGGATCAGCCGGAAGTCAAGAACGCAGACCGCGCCGAACGTGACGAGCACCGTGAACAGACTCGTCGCCATACCCGCCATCAGATGCATCATTCCCTCGACACCGTTGTTGTTTCCTCCGGTCGCCTGCTCCGCCCTCTGTTGGACGTCGAGAATCTCCGGCTTTTCCAGCATCTCATAATCCAGCCGCAGCGCCTTATCCACCCGCTCTGTTATCATCCGCATACGGACGAAGATATAACGATACCATGTCTTACAGCCGGAATAGGTATTGCCGAACAACAGAGCTGCTGCCACAGCACCTCCCACGGCGAGAATACGCAGCAGCGCCCTGACACTCTCCTCTTCCGATACGCCTGACTGTATCAGATCAATCACGTATTTTCCGAAAATCCCCCAGAAATACCCCAGCACCGACCCGCAGACCACTCCTAAGATTGCGATCGGGATAACTGACGGACAGTATTGCCTACACTTTGCCAGAACATAGCGCGTATTGCTCCATATGCCAAACTTCCGGTGTAACGGATTATCCGTTCTCTCCTTAAACTCCGCCATTTTCTTCCGTCACCTTCCTCTTGATCCAGCTTTTCGATCTGTTGCTAATCTGCATATAATAGCCACAGGGCGTGTCTACATAAGAATCTGCCACTGCGAACAATCCGAACAGCAATCCACCGATTGTCATATCCACTCCGTATGCCGTTTCCATCTTTCCATCCTTGTCAACAAGGCGTATCTGGACGCAAGGTCCATTTCCACTGCCCGGTGCCGCCAGCTCTGTCTGCAAAAAATCCAAGGCTTTCTCTACTTTCTCCAAACGGATTCCAAGCGCTTTTGAGATTGTTTCCCTGCTTGCATATTCCCCATAGCCAAGGGAATAAAGATAGGTCAGGATTTTGACATTTTCTTCTTCCGCAAGAAAGCCGAACAATTTTCTCACCTTCGGTTTGTTCTCTACCCATGCCAGTAATCCGGCATCCTTCTCCGGTTCCGTAAAAAAGAGATGAAAGTTATTATTTTTGCTCAGATTCTGATAGGAAAAACCCTTGTCATTAGTCAGAACCGCCGCTGTTTTTGGGGCGCCTTCCTCTAAATAAGGCCGGTTATAATATGTCTTATTGTTTGCCCATGCCCCGATCTGGAATGCCCAGTTCAGTCTGTCTATCAGTGCAAAGTAATCATCACATTCTGTCCCTTGCAGTGCATCCAGCACCTGCTGTTCAATTGTGACATTCCTATGCTCCCTGCCATAGAGGTAATCCGTAGAAACTTCAAAGAAATCTGCTATTTTCGGAATCAGATCACCCTCCGGATAGCTCCCGTTCTCCCATTTAGAGACCGCCTGCCCGCTGACTCCAAGATGTGAAGCCAGCTGCTCCTGCGTAATCTTCTTTTCCTTTCGTAGCTGCTGTAAGGTACTTGCAAATGTCATGTCCCGCTCCTCCTGTTTTCACCTGTCGGTTGATTTGTACCCATTATAGCATCAAGCATAGTTGAGAAGAAGCGTTGATTTCATGTGTGGTTGTTTTTTAAAGAGAAAATACCAAATTTTTCTACTCAGAGTTGAATTAGTGGAATTTATCGGTAATATTTCATAATCTCTCCTGCCATTTCCCGGCAATACTTTTCGGTCGTGCTGTGAATCTGCCGATACGCTGCCGGAGAGCCGACATAGCCCATCGAAAAGACATCCTGTCCTCTCCGAACAGGATGCCTTCCAACGATACATCAAACAGGGTACACAGGGCAACCAGATTGTCAATGCTCGGCAAGGACTCTCCACGCTGCCACTTTCCCACTGCCTGGGGAGAAACCGAAAGTGCGTCACACACCTCCTGTATGGTAAAGCTGCGCCTTACCCGTTCCTCCCGGATTCTGCCGCCAATCGCCTCACAGTCCAAGACCGGATACTCAAACTCTCTCATAAGCATACCTCCTATTCCTAATATCATTTCAAGAACGTCGATATTGATAGCAGGCCATAAGAGCCGGCGGCATCCTCATATACCAATTACAGTATAGGTAAAAGAAAACGTGCTGTCAACTTACAGCACGCCCTCTTTCCTCTGCTTTTTTCAAGCTCTGTAGCTGCTTCTCCCGGCGGAAGCTTTCCATGTCGAAATTCCTGCCGTTGACCGGCTGCTCTCCTCTTCGGAAGATCCAGTTGGTTTCAACCGGCATGTACAGGATCTCCGACAGCGGCATGTCGCACCGCCTCGCAACGCTCTCCGCAGTGTTGATGTCGTTGCCACCCAGATAGACATAGGTGTCGCAGTTTCCGATTATGGTCGAGCTGTCCCTTCCATATCCCTCCTCCAGCTGGGACTCCGCCTGAATCATCAGCATGGTCGATATTCCCCTCGACCTGACACCCGAAATCATCCTCGGAAATTCGTTGATCCTGCAGTTTGTGGCAAAGTCGTCCATGATGAACCTCACATCCAGCGGAAGCCGGTGTCCGCGGCAGTGGTGATCCGCCTCGTAGCACAGTTCGTTCATCGCTTGCGTGAAAAAGATGTTGGCAAGGTCATCCATGGACCGGTCGGTATCACTCACCGTGACAAAGATTGCCGTCCTTTTATGCCCTATGGAGGCAATGTCAAGCTCATCATAGGCAAGCATCTGGCTGATTTCCCGGCAGTCATACTTGCCCAGCTTTGTCGTCAGTGTGATAAGGATCGACTTCATCGTCCTCACCGCGCCGACCCGGAACTTTAAGTACTGTTTATAGGTGAAGGACTGTGGTTCCTTCGCCCCGACCGATTCCATGATGCGGTCAAACGGCGTCTTTTCCTGGTCATTCCCCTCATCCAGCCTGCAGCAGCCGATCAGCTTGTAGATTGATTCCAGCGTCTGCTCCTCCTTTGGACGGTACTTCCAGAGGAAGCTGATGATACAGGTGAGAAGCACCTCTGCCGCCCTGTCCCAGAAGGGATCCTGTCCGGTGTAACCCTCGTCCACATAAGCGAGCATGTGCGCAAGCTTGATGATGTCCTTCTCGCTGCGGATGTAGCGGAAGAAGTTGTAATGGACGGACTTTGCAGGATTATCCAGATTCAGCCGCTTCACAATGTAACCCTTCTCCCGGAGATACCTCCCGTATTCCGGGTACAGGTCGCCTTTGGGATCCGAGATGATGTAGCTGCCATATGCCTGAAGCAGATTCGGGATCACAATGCTTCGGGTTTTTCCGGTTCCTGCCGCCCCAACCACAAGAACATTGTTGTTGCGCCTGGTCTGGTAACAATCCATGCTGTAATATCTGTCAGCTGCAAGAATCAGGTCGTTCTGATGTATCGTTTCCATCGCGTTGCCCTCCTTATGAATTTGTCAAAACGGTGTCGTGACAATCCGGTCGCAGATTCCGAATGCCACTGTTTCCTCGGCGTTCATGTAATGGTCATACGAGATCTCTTCCGCCATCTCTTCCGGCGTGTGGTGCGTATGCTTGCAGAGCACCCCGTTTAAAAGCTCCCGCGTCTGAAGGATGGAATCGGAAATATTCTTGATGGAGCTTGCCGAACCGCCGACTCCCTGTGAAATCATCGGTTCGTGTATCATCGTCCGGGAATGCGGCAGGATGAACCTGTGTCCCTGCTGCCCTCCCGCGAGGATGATTGCCGCCATGCTCGCCGCGATGCCGACGCAGTAAATGTTCACCTCCATGTCCATGCTCTGGAGCATGTCGTAGATTGCCATGCCCGCATTCACCGAACCGCCTCCGCTGTTGATGTAGAGATTGACCGGCTCGCTCCCCTGCCTCTTCAGGTATAGCATCTGAAGGAGAAATTCGTTCGCTGTCTCCTCCGTGATCTCTCCCTGTAAAAAGATCGTTCTGTCGGTAAGCAGCTGCGACCGTATCGCGATCTCCCCGCCGCCCTTGTAGGACTCTTTCAAAAAAGATGGAACCCAGCTCTGACTCATGCCCCTGCCCTCCTTTTGCTTTTCTTGCTTAAGCATAAAAGAAAAACGGGCCGCTGAAAAGCAACCCGTAGTTTATTGTCCTCTTTATAATTGGTAGACCCCCAAAAGCTTTTCCTGATAGCCCGCGACCCTACACTCCTGCAGCAGACGCACCACAGGAAGAAGTCTTTCATCCCTGATGTTCTGTAGGCTTTTTAATCTCCTGTCCGAAATTCCCTCATTTGACCGGCAGCTTTCATAATCCTCAGCCCCCATGTGCCAGAATTCAAATTCTCCCTGATAATATTCCGAAATTTTCTGGGCAATAAGCAGCCCCTCCGGGTCAAAATCTCCTGCATAAAATATTTTTACCCCCGCCGCTGCCAGCAGATCAAGCACCAGTAGTGCCGCCATCTTCGGTTGTCCGTTCATGCACATACAGGCCGCCTTTCCCTGCATTTTTCCACACAATACCGCAAACACAGACGGATTTTCCACAATATAGGCTGTTCTGTCCGGACAGCTCACTTCCTTCCAGCGGGCAATTACTGCCATCGGAACCTGCAGCATATCTCCTTCCTCCGCGAAGCCCTCCATTCCCGGATGTATGCTCCCGTCCGCTTTCACCGCATGCATCCCAAAGAGCAGGGCATAATTTGAAAGGTCATCCAGAAGAATCCCGGTTTTCAGGAAATAGCGCTGTCTTGTAAATGTCGGAAAAATCTTCTGCTCAGGAATCACAATGTTGCGCGCCCTGCAATCCATCTGAATCAGCCTGAACAGCAATTCGCCATCCTCACTGCCCCTGTCAAACGCATGTGGATTTCCTGTGACTTCCGTCGCAAACACAGCCAGATACAGCAGTCTGTCCTGCCGATAGGGTAATGCATTCATAATGTCAGCTGAAAGGAAAAGCTGTCTTGCCCATTCTGTAATATTTCTTGTCCTGCCGCCCCATAACATCTCTGAAAGGAGCGGCAGCCAGTCTGCGGCAGCAGTTGCCGCGTAACGCACAGCCGCCTGCTCCAGAATCTCCCGGCGTCGCCTTTCCTCTGCCTCTATTTCTTCTCTCCTGCCGACCATCCTTTCGCCAAAAAACAGTTCTAACAGCTGCACCGGTTCCACCGCCCCGAATCGGCTGTCTCCCAATGCCTTCCCAAATTTCTCTGCGGAGATTGTAATACTCTTCTGACCATGAAAACTCTTTCCGAAAAAACCCTCCAGTGTCTCAAGCTCTTCCTGTGACACGCTGCGCAGCACAACATTTCCGGTAAACTTCCCATAAGAAACATATTTTTCCCGAAACCCGCCAAACACCCTGTCCCAGACCGGGCTCTGCCTGAAATACCGGATACACTCAATTTCTTCCTGTCTGCCCAATTTCCGCCCCTCGCAATTCCACTGCCTGCTCACTCTCCAACAGCTCCTTTGCATGACCATTCCAGAGGTAGGGCATCACCGTGACAAATTTTGCATTTTGCGGACGCAGCAGCTGGTAAATCGCCAATGCATCCAGCGTGTCACAGTCTCCCCACAGCACCTGGGAATTCATAATAAAGTCAAAGCCGAACTCCGTCATCAGACGGAACATATCACGGATATTCTTGTTATCCACACCGGCAAATGCCTCATCCAGAGAAATCAGGCGGGGCGCATCCTCCCTTCCGCCCTGATACTTTGCCACTACCGCAGAAAACAGCGGCACATACATGGACATCGCTTTTTCACCGCCGCTGAAGGTTCCAAATACACTGTTTGTCAGCTCCTTAATACGCTCTCCGCTCTTCTGGGAAAAGAGCTGAAATTCAAACCACTTCCGGTAGTCAAGTGTGTCCTTCATCACCTGATAAAAGGAAATCATTCCTCCGCTGTCCTTCGCATGCCTTCTCGCCTCTTCAACCTTCGACCGGAAATGTCTTGACAGCTTTGCCGCTTCCTCCTCGCCCATCAGTCGGTAATCCTTCCTCAGAAGCTCTACCAGTTCCTTTGTGTCAAGCTGATCCTCTGTCTCCGCCGTCCTGCTTCTCCAACGCAGCGAAAGCTTAAGACCGCTGGAAGTATTCATTGACTCCATCAGGGCATTCATCTTGCCCACCCATGCATTAGAGCCGTTAATCTTTCCACGGATTTTCCGTCCGACGGTGTTGGCGAGGATATCCTCAAACAGCTCTCTGTCCCCATCCTTAATCAGGTCGAGCAGCTCTGCAATGTCCTCCTCAAGATGCGAGAGCAGTTTTTTAAACGGAATCTTCACTCCCTGATACCTTGCAGAAATATCCAGCCGTTTCGCGTCCTCCAATTCCTCAAATAACTCGCTCTGCATCAACTGATAATCGTTCAAAAAGCCTCTGTTTTCAAAGTATACCCGGTTCAGGTCGCGAATAATGTCCTCCTTCTTCCAGTCCTTACCCTCCTGTCCCAGAATCCGGCAAATCTCTGCCGGGCTCTCTCTGTCATCCTCCGACAGTTCCACATATCTCAGTGCACGTTCCGCTTCATAGCTCTTTTCCAGTTGAAGTCTCTTCTGCTCCGACTCCAGAAGTTCCACTGTTCCGGTCTCCTCCTGCTGCTCCAGCACCTTAATCCGCTCAGTATTCTGGGTCTTCTGCGTGACACACCGCTGCAGTCTTTCAGGATAATCCTTAAGCCACTGGATACAGGCATCCAGACGTCCTTTTATCTCCTCATAATCCGTAAGCTTCAGCTGTTCTGTAACCGACTCATACTCCGCTTTCTTCTTTTCCAGATCCTTCTGCAGCGCCCTGATATCATATCGGATCTGTTCCATGTCTGCATCCAGATTATCCATATTCCCTGCAAGCTCTCCGACACGGCAGACACCAACCAGATAAATCTGATGCTTTGACTGTAATTCGATAAAATGCCGGTTGTAACAATCCGCCGCTTCTGCTGCCCGCTGAAACACCTCATAGCTGCAGTTGAGATACAACCGCTCTGCGATGGATAGCGCTTCCTTTTTCTTCTCACGGATCTGCGCCGTCAACACCTTAAGCTTTTCCTCCAGTCTTAAGCCCTCGCTCTGTATTCTCTCCGCTTCTCTTTCAGCAGCCTTCAGTTCCAGAAAAACCCCTCTCAGTGCATGATCATCCGGCAGTTCATGATATTCCTTTTGCAGCAGCTCCTTTCGCTGACTCAGCCGCTCTATCTCCCCCTGAAGAGTCTGGCACTCCCTCTCCAGAAGCTCAAGTTTTTCCCGGCATTCCCGGATTTTATCAAGACGGTTTCTCTCTCTTGCCCTCGTCCCAAGGAAGCCCGCATTGTGCTGACCCGTGACTGTACCCGCCAGAACTCCCATGCGATAGGTTCCGTCCTTTGACACGGATACCGCTCCTTCTCCGTCATAAGCAATGTTTTGCAGAATTGCCGTAATCCTCCCATTGGAAAAGATATCATTGACGTTGTCATTCAGTTCCAGCACATCCAGCAAGCTTTTGTCCGCCCGCGTTTTCTGCACAAACAGGTACCTGTCCTCGCAGCCCTCAGCCAGCCTGAGCACCTGCTCACGATATTGCTCATCCACAACAAGCGCATCAAGAATCCCCATCTGCATCAAAGCCTCTTCCAGTCTGCTGCACTCCGCATCTGTCAGCTTCTCCCCGAATTCAAGCACTTTATAGAATTCCTGATATGGAATGTTTAATGCATCCAGACGTTCCCTGTTTTTCAACACTGCCTCTGTCCGCGGTGGCTGTGGCTCCCGGCTGTTCTCCCACTCAGCCAGTTCTGCCCTTGTTTCTTCTATTTCACCGGTCTTTACCGACAAGGTCTTTCGGTTTTCTGCAATTGCGGTCTCAAGCTCTGTCTCCCCAGCCAGCCATACATCCGCCACCTTCTGCCGCACGGTTGCAAAATCTGACGTCTCACTGTAATGCCCGACGAATTCTGCCAGTTCTCTCAACAGCTCCTGGGTCAGCTTGAGCTGCCGGTTTCTGCCGTTCCAGCTGTACAGTGCTTCCTTCCATTCGCCCTGTGCACGGAACATATCATTTTCCAGCCCGGAAACCTTCCTCTGCTGGCTGTCAAGCTCTCGCTGTTTTTCTTCCCTCTCCTTCAGCAGCTCATCTGCCTGCTGCTCCAGCGTTGTCGTTTCCCTGAGAATGTCCCTACCCTGTCCGATTGCCTGACTACAGCCTTCAAACTGCTCCCTGTGGGTTTCAAACGAAAACTCCGCTTCCAGATTTTCAAGCAGCTCCTCCTTAAAGAAGGAATGCTCTTCAAATGCCATGTCGTCTGCTTCTGACTGCATCTCCTCCAGTATTTCACTGATTTCCTTCTTCCTGTGGTATTGCCTGTCCTCTTCTTCCTTCTGTCTGTTCCTTACGTCCTGATACTGCTCCTGCTTTGTCTGCAGAAATCCTTCTTTATCCTGCAGGTTCCTCCCTGTTACCGCGATTTCATCCCTTAATTCGGTCTCCCGCATTTTTAAATGGACTGCATCGCTCCTGTTTAGGGAGTCCTTCTCCTTTTCCATGGAATCCTTTTTGGCATCAAGCTCATTTCTCTCCTGCTCAAGCTGCCCGATTTTCTCCCTGCAGCCCTGCAGCTCCGCCTTGCGGTTTTCCGCCGCTGTTTTCAGCTGCCGGAGATGTTCATTCTCCCGCTCAAGCTTTGATGCCTTTTCTAACAGCACCAGACGATTATACCTGTCGTAGACACGGTCAATCTTCTCAGCCGCCTGTTTCGCCTCCTGCCTGCTCCTGAGATTCATGTTCATCGTATCCATGTTCTCTATTGCCTCAGACATCGGACGCAGATCATCATCAGACAGCGGCTGGAGCGAATCGCTTAAAATATCATTGATCACAGATGGCTTAAAATCCTTCGACAGCTTCGGGGTTCTGAGCTGGATCAGCAGATCAATCATTTCCTTATATTCGTCCACTGTATCAAAGCCGAAAATCTGTCTGTTTACATATTCCATGTAATCCGCCTGACGGTCAAATACCTGTCCGCCGCTCCCGATACGGTTTTCCAGCTCCCTGCGGGAAAGCGTTACCTTCTCATCCGTCTCCTTGTAAAGCAGGAAATCATGTCCGACCCTTCTCCCATCTGTCAGACCGAAGTACCACTTATCCAACGGTTTCCCCTTCCTTGCGCGCATTCCCATTCCGACCGTCAGATAAACCTCGCTCTCCTCGCGCCTGAACTCGAGATAAAGATACGCTGTCCTCTCCTCTCTGTTATCGTCCTCCTCCAGCAGATAACTGCTCATTTTACGATCCTTTGAACCAAAGGGATCAAGACGTTCCGGGCTCATGTTTCCATCCAGCAGAAGCGGGACAACACTCTGCATTGTAACTGACTTTCCGGAACCGTTCGAGCCGCGCAGGAGCATGCGTCCCCGGACGAACGGAAACTCCTGCTCATCGTAATACCAGAAATTGATCAGACCTATTTTATTTGCATGCCATCTACTGTTCATCTGTACTCTCTCCCACGTATTCCATCGGATAACACCCTTGCAGCTTACCGGCTGACGGATAGATTATGACCTGATGCTCCCTCTCCATTCTCCTTAAGAACATCCAACATTCCATCTCATCCACCACGCTCCTGACAAACTCACTCTCCGGCATTTCCTTGTAATTTTTTGAGAAAAATTCTGCGTTTTCCTGCCGCATATCCCTGATCAGACGCTCAAAGGCAAGCATATCCACCACGCACCTTTCATCGCCCAGAAGCTTCCACTCGCCCGCATCAATCTTCTCTCTGATCTTATGACAGCAGAGCAGAACAATATCCGACAGCACATTATTTCCGGGAAAAACTGTCCCCATCTGGCAGTTCTCTCCAAGCATCATGTAGGCACTTCCCCTGTGTATCTGCACGCTGCAGTCAAATACCTGTTCCAGATCCTCTGCAAGTCTTCTCCCATAATACTTCAGGTAGTCAAAATCCTCTTCCGCTCCATTCTCCTTAAACATTCCAGGCGCAAAAAGCAGTCGTTTGTATACCCGGTGTCTTCTGGCAATTCCCCGGTCTTCATCCATCTCAAACCAGTCGCTCTCCCTGAAATCCTCAGGGCTTGTATATGCCAGAATATCCTTGGTAAAGCTGCGCATAAAATATCTGGAGGCTCCGGTATTTTCATACAGCACCTCTCCGCCCGCGTCATCCATAAAGATATCATCACTTCCGTCCGTAATGCAGAGAAGCCCTTGTGCCACGGCATAGCGCAGCACTCTGATCATTCTCCGCCGGTTAGTATACAAGGTCCAGTCTATAGCTTCTCCGGGCATATTCGCCGCGACATATTCCGTCAGCTGGGACAGAATAAACTGCTCCTGTGCGTCCCTGTCCTCCAGAAACATCAGCAGAATACACAGCATGGCATATTCTTCTCTTGAACCGAACTCCCGTATCCCCATAAAGCATTCCGGAACGACAGGTATTTTTTCCATCTTAACCAATATGGAATTTTCGGTAATCAGACAGCCCATTTTATCAGCGGCAAATTTGCGGATCTCCCCGATTTCATCCCTGATTTTATAATACAGTTCTTTATCCTGCGCCTTCAGAACCCAACGCCTGTTTAACAATACCTCCAGACCACTCATGCATTGTCCTCCTGAAAAACAATTGTGAGACACGGCATGGTAAATTTTCCGTCCTCGCAGTTCACGACACAGCTTTCATCTGCTCGGCTCCGGTCAACCATAAAGCTCCTTCCTTCGTCTGTCCGTGCTGAAAAACCCGCATCCTCCATGGCATCTGACAGCCACTTCAGAAGGATTTCCCTCACTCTCGGCTCAATCACCGGAAGGCTGGCAAAGTCAATGCGTCCGTTCTTTTCGAGCAGCTTCATCTTCTGCACTTCCTGTCTCTGCTCCTCTATCATTTTGCGTCTTGTCTCTTCCTTTTCCTGCCGGGCATCCCGTATAGCACTTCTTGCTGTCTTTTCTTTATAAGTGCGTGTTCTCGATTTCAGTCTGATTTCAAGCGGTTTTTCTTCATACACGCCAGTATTCATACTATCCGTCTCACGCACCAGAGTGCCCTGCAGATGATAAGGCCGCTCCAGTCCAAATACCATTGCCGACATCTGATGCGCCTCATCCAGATTCCCACATCTGAGAAACAGCTCCGCTGTCTTACGGTATTCTTCCCGCCTGTTTGCCCCTAGCGCATTCTTCTCACTAAGCTGCGCCGCATATCGCGTGATGCGCCTTATAATTTCATTCGTTGCGTCGAACAGCTTACCTGCTTCATTCTCCTGAACATTTTCCGCAACAAACCAGCGGTAAATACTCTGGTAACGTCCCTGCGCCTTATCCTCCAGCATTTCCCGGGAAACCGCGGCATCCATTCTCGGGATGGAAAGCTCATAGGTAATCACCTTCTCAAAGACCCTCTCCCGGATCTCGTTGTCAATCATACGGAAATTCTCTTCGATCACTCCCACATTTTTCTGAAGCCCTTTGATAAAACTCCTCAGATATTCTATCAGACGATCCTTAAAAACCAGAAATTCCTTTGTGTGCATCATTTCTTCCGCCTTGACGCTGTTAAGATCGCGGATATAGTCCTGATAATTCTGGTTCAGACGCACGAAATCATTGTTCAGGTCATTCCACCATGTATATACAATGCCCGGCTCTTCCTCTGCCATCATTGGAAAACGCTCGACACTGCGCCTGATCCGCTCCAGAAGAGTCGGCTCCAGCGAAGCACCCTCGATGAACAGATTCTCCAGCCGAATAACAAGACGCTCAATCTCCACACTGTATTCTGACATCTGATAGCGGAATTTTTTATTCTTAAACTCCTCAATAGAGGAAACCTTCCTCGTGTCCTGTATTGTATTCAGATTTTTCCATTCTGTCAGCATCGTCAGATCCTGCTGACATTGTTCCGGGCGGTAATCTGCAAAATAAGGATCCTGCAGCATCTGCTCGTAGACGTCCTCCTGATACATCCAGTACCGCAGTTTTTCATAGTTTTCAAAAAAAATGCGCATAATGCACCGATATCGGTCTACATTATCCGCATTTAAGTATTTTACCTCCGTCAAAGGCTTTATCATCTTGTCTGTAGCCTGCATATTTTCCTCATTTCTGCGCGCGTTCATCTATTTTTCAATCTTTTCCCTCTGCGCTCCGATATTTGTGTTTCACACAATCAGCACATTATCTAAAGTATAGCAAAGCAAGCTCACAGGTGCAAGAAATTATTGTGGTACAGAAACCGTCTCTTCTCTTGCAATTCCTTCATCCGTAATCTCCACGTTGATGGAAATTTCTTCGAGGAAGTCAAAGATCCGCCGCTGTTCTTCCTGCTCTTGTGCATAAATCGTCCTGCAGCCGGTCTGAACGGCAGGTATGATCTCCACCTCTATATTACTCCTGTCGGCATTCCCCGAAATACGCAGCTGTACCAGCATGGTATCCAGCGTTTTTTTGTTAAACCAGTAATTTCCCAGACTGTAGATAATCGGTTTTCCCTCATGGAATTCCATGCCCTGCAGACAATGGGAATGCGCACCGATCACGACATCCGCCCCGGCGTCCAGATATTCCTTTCCCGTATCGAGCTGCACCTGTTCCAGATCGAAGCTGTACTCCGTTCCCCAGTGAACGAACGCAATGCAGAAATCTGCGTTTGCCTTCGCCTCAGCGATCGCTTCTTTATAAAGCGTTGTGTCATAGCAGCGCAGGATGCCCGGCTCCGTCTCAGTCGCCTGCGGTGTCATCCGGTTTTTCTCTGCTCTGGAGGCTCCGACCAGCGCGATCGTCTTTCCGCCTGCCTCCAGATAGAGCGGCGCCATCGCCTCCTCCAAGTCCTGCCCCGCCCCGAAGTAAGGGATTCCCGCCTCCTGCAGGACGGCAAAGGTATCTAAAAGCGCCTCTTTTCCGTAGTCGTAGACGTGATTATTTGCCAGTGTCACGGCATCCACGCCAAGCTGGTGCAGAACCTCCACCCGCTCCGGCAGCGCCCGGAAGGTATATGCCTTTCCAGCCAGCGGCGCGCCGCCGGTGCTGTAGGTAAACTCATTGTTCAGGCACATGATGTCCGCCGCATTCATGATGTCGGTCAGTTCCTCCGAGATGCAGTCGTAAATTCCGTTTTCCTGCTGATCCAGATAGACAGTCGTGCTCCAGCCCTCCGCCAGATTGATGTCTCCGGCAAAGCATACTGTGAAGTCGTAGTCCGCGGCCGGTTCCTCCGTGTCAGATGGAGCTTGTCCGGGCGTTTCCGCCTGTGACTGTTCTGTTGGCGGCTGCTCCGGCTGGGCTGGCAATTGCTCTGCTGTCGAGTGTTCCCTCTGGGCTGACGATTGCCCTACGGCGCTGCCGGCGGGTTGTTCCCCTCCGCAGCCGGACAGTAACATACATAAGGATAAGGTTAAAATAACAATTTTCTTTTTCATCCTATGATCTGGAAGCTCCGTCTACCGAAAGAATCTCACCGGTGACATAGCTTGCCATGTCACTTGCCAGATAGAGGAATGCGTCTGCAACCTCTTCCGGCTCGCCGGGTCTGCCCAGAGGAATTCTCGCGGAAATCATGGCTACCGTCTGCTCCGGCAGCGCTGCCACCATGTCAGTCTTTGTAACACCGGGCGCTACCGCATTCACGCGGATGCCGTCCTTCGCAAGCTCACGCGCCAGCGAGATGGTAAGACCGTTTACGGCAAACTTGCTTGTCGGATAACCACACCCCGCAGGCTGTCCGGAAATGCTGACCATCGAGCTTGTGTTGATAATGCATCCGCCGCCCTGCTCCTTCATGATCTTCGCCGCCGGAAGAATCGCATAGAAGATCGCCTTGACATTCAGATCAATGATCTTGTCAAAGTCCTCTGTCTTGTACTGATATAGCGGCGTGCTCTGGGAGATACCCGCGTTGTTTACCAGAATGTCAACCCTTCCGAATTTCTCCTTCACCGCGTTTACTGCTGCCTCCACCGCTGCAGCGTCTGTCAGTGTCGGGCACATCCCCTCCACCTCCCATGCCGGGTTTTCCTTTTTCAGCTGCGACAGCGCTTTATCGACCGTTTCCTGTCTGGAACCCCAGAGAACCACCTTCGCCCCGTTCTGCAAATACTTGCGGACAATTTCGTACCCGATTCCTCTAGTCCCGCCTGTTACAATAGCAACCTTTCCCTTTAACATAACCCCTTCTCCTTTGATTTTTATTATGATTCAGATAAAACTGGATATCTGTATTTTAGCATACATACGCATAATATTCTATGCTTTTTCAAAATCGGATTCCGCGCATTCTATTGATACAGCACCATGCATCAATCGGTCTTATCTGGGAAAAAAATCTCTGCTCTGATTCATTCATGTGGAATCCATTCTTCTCATTTTCAAAACCGGTCGTCTGATTTGTATAGTCTATCATTTTTTGAAGCAGTTCCTCAGAATCCGCTTCCTTATCGGTAAGTATTTTCTCCATTACACGCATCACTGTATTAAGCCGCTCAGGCGTAATAAGTGCAGTCAGATTCGTTATATCAGAACTATACTCATCCAGAACTATTTTTTTCTCGTTCTCTGTTATTACCGAATGAAAATAGAGAAAGGGCTGCGTCGTCACTTTAGGTTTCAATCTTCTCGAAAATTTCCATACTGCCTTAGTTGGCTCCGAATTTCGAGTGATCTCGAAATCACTGACCAAATCCGTAATGTCACTGGGTTCAAAATTTTTCATAAGAATTACCGTATCTGCGTATGCAAGATACTCACTTGACCCTCCAATAACTAAGATAATGGAAACTCCGCAATCCCTGCTCAATTCTTCGATTCTGTCCGTAAAGGGAATTATCGGCTCATCGGGTACTATTTTTCGCATCAAACTGTCCCGGATCATAAAGTTTGTAGCACTTTTGTCTTCATCAATCAGAATCAGCCTTGAGTTACCGCCTATCGCTTCGACTATATTTGCAGCCTGGGAAACGCTGCCGCTTGCATGCGTCGTGCTGAAATGTTCCAGCGAAGTGTCAGTGCTTAGTCCCTTAAAAAAAGCTGCCAGATTAATATTTTCCACTGATCTTCCATCTTCAGCATTCGTTTTTAATGCCGAAGCCTCGGAAATAACATATTCTCTTCCGTCTCCCGGTATATGGTTGTAAATGCCAAGTTCAATAGCATCCAGCAGGGTCGTTTTCCCCGAATAGCCCCCTCCGGTTATCACTGTTATTCCCTCTTTGATTCCCATACCGGTTATTGTTTCATTCATTGCTGTTGTAATGCTTATACGTATACTTTCCGGCGATATAAAGGGTTGCGCCCCTATCATAGGTTTATCCGAGCCATCCCATCTCGGCAAAATACTGCCATCTGCCACAAAGGTACAAATTTTATTTTCTTTCATGTATGTCCGGATACTCTGTTGATTCATAAATGTTTTCTGCCAAAGGACAAGCTCCGCCATATCTATATTGCTCAGACAGCTATCAATATGTTCCATAATATCTTTAACAGCTCGAAATGCCGCTTTTGAATTTACCGAAATTGCATTCACTAATGGAACATTGAAATGTATTTTTAACACATATCTTTTCAGCTCTCTGTTATATAGGCAACCGCTCTTTCTATCCATACACGCATCGGGCGGCTGTGTACTGAACTGTGCCTTTTCCCTCGAATCCTTATTGTCATTCCGATATTCCTTTCGCAGTTCTGAAATAACAGGAAAAACAAGATGCAGGATGAAGTTTTCCGTGGGCACAGTCATGTCGAAAGAACTATAATCTCTGTTACACATATCAAAAAACTTTTCAGGAATTCCAATATTAAGAATCAATCTCTCTGTATTTCTAAAGCCGGTGCCATTAAACCAAAATATTAGTTCCTTGTATTCAAAGACTTTTTCATCTTCATCATAATCGGAATGCGTGTTATAAAGCCAGTGCAAAAGAGTTTTACTCTTGCCGTGGCAGCTCATAATCAGTGGCTTAAACTTATTCATTTTATCATCCTTCTTTCGGTCTATTTATGTAATCAAATCCGCAGAAGAACGATTCTATTGTAATAAAAAACGCACCCGATACTGTCGGATGCGCTCGCATGGTCACTTTACTTAATATATCAGCGTGATTAACATGCAATTAACTACAGTCGGTAATAAAATCGTCTTATCAAGTTTTGCCATATTAATCACCTCTTTCATTATTATTTGCTCATTGATTACATACATATCATAATATATGCCTACGCAATGCGTCAATAAGAATACTGAATTATACTGAAGTTTTGCCGAAACTAACCCCAGCGTTTACGTCATGTCAAATTTATGTCCCTGCAAATCTCTGTCACAATATCCGGAATTTCCTTTTCCGATGTAATAATTCTTTCCCTTAACACATCCGAAAAATCCTTTTCCCTCCACCAGCTGCGCATTGCTTCTTCTCCAAATTCGTTGCAGTTGGGTTTCGTCTGATGCCTCTTCAATGTTTCTTCAAAAGGAAGATCAAAATAATACGCATACACCTCCGTACCATATAACCGGATCGCTAATTCAAACAAAGGCTTGTACCAATCCGCATACATAATTCCCTCTAAAATAACAATATCACTATGTTTTATCCCATATGCTAAAAGTTCCTTCATCAGCGGTATCGCTTCGGTGCTTTCCCCATCCTTTACCCATAGCATATCCCTTCTGATGACATCCTGTGAAATCAACATCGTATTTCTGCCAAAGTGCTTTTGAAGCTCTTTTGCGATTGTTGTTTTTCCACTGCCGGAGTTTCCCCTTAGTATTATGAGTTTAGACATGTCTTCACCTCGCTTGCGTCATCTTTTTTATCTGAACTTCAAAATCAAAAATGTAATTCCGCCTGAAATCAACATGATCCCGAGCACGACAACTATCGCAAGATATTTCCCGTTTTTCTCCATAAATCTGATAGGGCGCCTATACTCCTCATCAATCGTTGCGTCTCTTCGCTCATTGCTGATATTTTGCTCCCACTCCAAATCTTTCAGCCTCATGTATTCGTCATAATGGCGTTTTTCCAGACGATCTTCCTCTTCACACACTAACAACTCCAAATTCGCTTCATACGAAGCGCCACAGTTGCTGCACCGCTTTCCGTCTGTACTTTTCCCGCGCAGCTTGTTATCACAATATTCACAGGTGAATTCATAGTCACTTGCAGGCTTATAAACAGGCGGCTCTCCGATTTCAAAATTGTACTTTTTATGACGTACCAGCTTAGATCGTTGAATTGCCTTCATCGTATTGCTGATATAGTCCAATTCCTTCTCAATCGCTTCCTCTTGATCTTTAAGATAACTTAAATACCTTTGGTGCATAGCTCGTTTCTTAGCCTGATACTCTTTATTTTTGCCAAAATCACCGGCACATGTTGGGCATTTTTCGCTTTTTGAAGATACCGTTGAACCGCAAAATTCACATACAAACTCAAAATCCTCATGAAAATAATTCTTTTTATACGAAATATAGCAGACCGGCTTAAGAGCCTTACGCGTTTTGACACCCATGAAAAAGTATATGTATATACACAGCAGCAGCGCAAAAATCATTACCGTAATGAAAAACACGGTAGGAAACAAACTAAAAAAATCCATAATAACGCCTAAGTCCTCTCATATCTGTCGTAAAATTCATGGTTTTCCCAACTGCCTGACTTATAATATTTCTTTCTCGATAAAATCCGCAATACCATCCTCATCATTTGAGCCAATTACAATATCCCCGCTCTCTTTTACCTCATCAATCGCATTTCCCATTGCAACACCTGTCCCACATAATTCCAACATTCCAATATCCGCATAGTCATCTCCGAATACAATCGCAGTCAGACAGCTTTTGAGCTAACTCATCTGCTTTATCCTGTTCAAAAATCTCAACACACATTTTCAAAGAACATTCTTTAAAGTTTGAGAAATCTGTATAGATGCTATCGCCCCAGCTTTTATCCAGCTTCTTAGGATCTACTTTATAATTCCAATAATGTGCATCTATTGTGTCTATCGTAATCTCGCAATTATTTCCGCAAATATTTCTTGCCACATCAATCATAGTCTGCGTTTCTTCTACGGAAAATTCTGCCTTATAAATATAGTCTGTTTTGTATTTTACTAATGCACCGCCACTCGATATTAGAATATCCGGCATCAATTCATTTAAATATACTAAGGAATTCTGTTCACTTCTGGAGGTCGAAACGCCTATTAAGATACCATTTTCCCTACATTTTTTAAGAACCGACCATGTCCTGCTTGATATTGTTTTGTCACTCTGTAACAGGGTGCCGTCTAAATCAAATAAAAGAAGTTTACATTTCTTCATGTCACTTTTTCCCATTTCCGCGCAGGTTCTTTCAATTTTTTCCTTCCCATTCTTCCATAAACTCATCAAGAAATTCCTTCATTACAGCCTGTCTATGTTCTGCCAGTTTCTTTCCCTCAGTTGTATTCATCATATCTTTCAGCAAAAGCAACTTCTCATAAAAATGATTGATGCTTGTAGAATCCTGATTATTCCGATACTCGTCTTTGTTCATATCTATTGGGGGTAAATCTTACTCTACAATTTTATCAATCACATCTTGCACCTTCTCTGACTGTATCAGCATTCTCATCTTCCCATCCCCATCTTCAACCTCAGGCTTACCACACCTAAGACTATCCGTATGCTTCGACACACAACAATCCTTATACCAACACTCACCCATAAACGAGCCCTTAACAGACCACTCTTCATTTTGTGTAAATTCGCCTACTAATGACTTCATCACACGTTCTGTGGAATATCTCTTAAAACCTGCTATGTACTGCAATGTTTTCTCATCATCGATCTTTGATAAATTGATTCTATGATTCTCAACTGCTGCCAAGATTTCTTCACGAATTTTGATTTTATCTGTCTTTCCAGTGCCTGTCCATTCCACCAGCTTATATAGTGGCTCAGTTGTCAAGACAAAAATCCGAGTTTTTTATAATGAACTGATAAGGTTGATAAGTTACAAGGAACAAGGGGAAGATATTGGAGCTCTCCCCTGAACCTTTTATGCTAAGCTACATATGGCAACAGCATTGCCGGATAGTAGCATTCAGCCGGTGTTTGATAGTCAAGTGCAGAATGACGCCGCTCAAAGTTGTAAGTGTGTATATACTGTCCGATGGCAGCTCTGGCATCTTTGATGTTATTGTATTGTGTCAGGTAGGCTTCTTCATACTTGAAGCTGCG